>BNUH01000011.1 GCA_025997215.1 Clostridia bacterium | reverse complement strand
TATTGAAAGCATTTCAGATGTTTCGGTGCATACGCTTTTAAAAAAACGAAATATAAGCCTCATTTGAGCAAAATGTGGTGTATTCCGCCAAAACAAAACGCAGAATTTGTAGCAAAAATGGAGGATATCTTAGAGGTCTATGCAAGGCCGTATGACAAAGAACATCCGGTCGTTTGCATGGACGAAAAACCATTTCAGTTTGTCGAGGATCATGTTGAACCCATTTCGATGAGCGAGACGAATCACAAAGAGAAATACGATTGCGAGTACGATAGAAAAGGCACATGTTCTATTTTTATGTTCACCGAACCGCTTGCAGGTTGGCGTCACACTTTGGCTTTACCGCAGCGTACTTGCGAGGACTGGGCTGAGCAAATCAAATGGCTGCTCGACGAGCAGTATACTGATGCGCAGAAGGTGGTTCTTGTCATGGACAACCTGAATACGCATACAGTCGCTTCGCTTTACAAGAAATTTTCTCCTGCAGAGGCATTAAGATTGGCACAGCGACTTGAAATTCATTTCACGCCAAAGCATGGTTCATGGCTTGATATTGCAGAAGTCGAGCTTTCCGCATTATCGATTCAATGTCTCGGCAAACGCCGCATTCCAACTATAGAGATGCTAAATGAAGAACTATCTGCCTGGCATTCCAGGCGCAATGCGTCTCAGAAAGGCGTCGAGTGGCATTTCACCACTGCCGACGCCCGCATCAAGCTAAAACATCTCTACCCTGATGTTGTGATTTAGAGCTAATTAGGTACTGCGTTATATTTTCACTGTCCTTGACATTCGCCGCCGACTATATTACCATCGGAATAATGACTTTTGTATTCCATTTTGATTCTATATAGATTCCGGAGGATTCCATGAGCAGACTAGGGGATTTGCTGAAACTGGAGCGGACACGCCGCGGCATGACGACTAAGCAGGTCGCGCGCATGTGCGGCATAGCCGATAAATACCTCATCGACGTCGAGGCTGGAAGCCGCATCATCGCGGACGACCAGGCGCGGCGCATACTCAAGCGCATCGGCCTGGAGCAGCAGAATGAAGCGGAATTCTCGCTGGATGCTATCGCCGCCGCCGCTGACCTGGCCGCCACCGCTCAGAAAATCAACGCAGATGATAATGGCGCGTATTCGCGCGTCCGAGCGTCCGAGCCGCCGCCGATTGGACTAGCCCAGACCGTGGCGTCCCTGCCCGCGCGGACTGAGGACGGCGGCGGGATATTCCTCAGCGCGCTGTCCGAGGTGCTCCGGCAAGTGCCCGTCTACGACGCCGGCTGGAAGGTCGTCGATAACCGCGTCCTGCCCATCGTCGGCGGGCGCATCGAGGGCGGAGCGCCGGATAAGGTGCTCTACTTCCGCGCGCCGGACGCGTCGTGTCGAGGATTTCGGATACTGCCGGGAGACCTGGCGCTGATCCTGCCAGCGCAAAGCCCCATCGACGGCGCGATCATGCTGGTTGAATTCAATGGCCACCGCGCGCTGCGCAAGATTAAACTGTCCGACAATAATCGCGTTACCTTGCAGTCATACGACCAGGAGTTCGAAGCGGAGGCACTGCCGCTGGAACAGGTTTCGTTTGTCGGGCGCGTGGCGCGGATTGAGATTACGCTGTGAGGCTATCGCGTCGGATTCTGGCGGTTATCGCCGCAATCGCCCTGCTGTTCATGGCGCAGGGCTGTGCCGCGCCGCCCCCAGTAACGCAATTGACCGCCTCGATTTATCCTGTATACTGCATGCTGCGGCAGCTGTCGGACGGCCTGTCGAACGTTGGCGTGTCTTGTCTGTCGACGGTCAACGCCGGGTGCGCGCATGATTATCAGATAACGGCGTCGGATCGTCGGATGCTGGCGGATTCCGCGCTGGTCGCGCTGAATGGCGCGGGCATGGAGCCATTCCTCGACAGCATTTTGCCGAGCCTAACCGCGAAGATTGTCCGCACGGCCGATACGCTGCCGCTGCTGCCCGGCGAAGGTGAGCACGGCGAATTCAACCCGCATACGTGGCTGAATCCGCGTTACGCCTCGATCCAGCTGGATACGCTGGCCGATACGCTGAAGGCGCTGCTGCCCAGCCAATCCGAAGCCATCGAGCGTAACCGCGCGAACGCCGCCGAATCCTACGCCTCGTTGGACGCCGAGTTGATCGCCGCGCTCCTGCCTTACGCGGGCGAGGCGATCGTGACGTTCCATCCCGCGTTCGAATATTTCGCGAATGCGTACGGGCTGACGGTCGCGGCCGTGCTGACCGACGATCCCGACGCCCCGCCCAGCGCGCGAGAATTGGCGAAGGTTATCGACATCATCCGCGACGCGGGTATCGGCGTGATATTCGCGGAGCGCGAGTCGGATTTGTCCGCCGCCGAAACGGTGTCGCGCGAGACGGGCGCGGCCATCCGGTTCCTGGATACGGCGGCGTATCCTATGGAAGGCGTGCCTGACACAGAGGTCTACTTCAACGCGATGCGGAATAACCTGGCCGCTCTGCTGGCCGCCTTCGCCAACGGTAATAAATAATGAGCGCATTATCAGAGAAACAGCCGCGCCATCCCTTCGGCCTAGGCGAGCGCGAGGCCTGCGGCGCGTGCTGCCTTAAGACGGCAGGACTGACCGTCGAGCGTGAGGGTCTGCGGATACTCGATGGCATTAACTTGCACATCCATTGCGGAGAGCTGTCCTGCATCATCGGTCCGAACGGCGCGGGCAAGACGACGCTGTTTGAAGCGTTGCTTGGTGTTACGGCGCACGGTGGTTCGATCACGTTCACCGACGCGAAGGACGGGCGCATCCGCGCGCCGAAGATCGGCTACGTGCCCCAGTCGCTGGCGGTGGACCGCCTCGCCCCGGTAACGGTGCTGGATTTTATGCGTGCGAGCCTATTCACGCGTCCTGTATTCCTGCCGCCCAATAAGCGGCATCGGGATGTCGTTGCCGAGTCGCTGTCTAAGGTTGGCGCGGATGCACTCATCGATCGACGCATCGGCGCGCTGTCCGGCGGCGAGGCCCAGCGCGTGCTGCTGGCGCTAGCGCTTTGGCCTACGCCTAATATATTATTACTGGATGAACCCGTCTCCGGTCTGGACGCCGAAGGCCGCGAGCGGTTCTACAAAATAGTGGATGATTTGCGCCGGACGCTCGACGTCAGTATCCTGCTGATAACGCATGACTTCAACATGGTTAGTCGCTATGCCGACCGCGTGGTTCTGCTCAACCGGACGGTACTGGCCCAGGGCACTGCCGCAGAGGTGCTGTCGGCAGGAGCATTCAAGAGTTTATTCCCCAGCGTGGGTGTGTAGGATGATGAGTATATTACAAGAATTCTTATATAGTTGGACGCATTATTCGTTCGTGCGGTACGCGCTGATCGGGGTGCTGCTGTTTGCGCCGATGGTCGGTGCGCTGGGTACGCTGGTAGTGAACGGGCAGTTGGCATTCTTTTCGGACTCGCTGGGACACTCCGCGCTTACTGGCATCGCGCTGGGGTTTCTGCTGGGACTTAGGACGCCGCTGTGGGCGATGCTGGCATTCGGCGTGGCGTTCGCCGTGCTGCTGTGCTTCGTCAAGTCGCGCGGCGCGGCATCGACCGATACGACCATCGGCGTATTCTCGTCCACCGCGATGGCGCTGGGCGTGGTGCTGCTGTCGCTGCGTGGGGAGTTCGCTAAATATTCCAATTATCTGGTGGGAGACTTGCTCTCCATCGCGCCGAGTGACCTGCCGCCGCTGGGCGCGGCATTATTCCTTGTGACAATATATTGCATATTCCGGTATAATCGTCTGCTCCTGCTGAACGCAAACCCAGCGCTGGCCCAAAGCCGAGGCATCCCGGTGCGAATCGTGGAGACGGGATTCGCATGCGTACTCGCGCTGGTTGTGATGCTCTCCATCCGCTGGGTGGGAATCCTCATGATTAACGCCATGCTGGTGATTCCGGCGGCGTGCGCGCGCAACCTAGCGCGGAATACCAGCGGTTATCTGCTGGGCGCGGTGACGCTGGCGTTGGTGTGCGGTGTCGTCGGCCTGATGCTGTCGCTGGTGATAGGGACTGCGGCGGGTGCGACGATCGTGCTGCTGCTGGCATTCTGTTACGCTGTGTCGCTGCTGATCGGCCGCCGCGTACGCTTGTGAATAAGGAATAATTATTACACGATAGTCTTTTCAAACCCCTCGCCCATCGCCTCCCTGACCTCGGTGGCGATCAGGAACGCCTTCGGGTCGGCGGCTAACACGATCCGGCGTAGCTGCGGCGCTTGGGTGCGCGTTACAACGCACAGGAGCACCTCGCGTTCCGCGCCCGTGTACGCGCCTTTGCTGTGTAGTAATGTAACGCCGCGCTCCAATTCCGTCATGATTTTTTGCGCGATAACCGCGTGTTCATCCGAAATGATAAAGAATGCCTTCGCCGTGTCGAATCCTGTCACCACCGCGTCCATCGTGCGCGTGGATACGTACAGCGCCGCCAGCGCGTACAAGGCGGACTGTGGCTCGAATACCACCGCCGCGCCCAGTATCACCACACAATCTATGGCCAGCAGTATACCGCCGATGGATAATATTGGGAAACGCTTGTGCAGCATCATCGCGGCCATATCTGTGCCGCCCGTCGTGGCATTCGCGCGGATCACCAGGCCCAGACCGATGCCCAGCAGCGCGCCGCCGCCCAGCGCCGCCAGTAGCGGATCCCGAGTCAGCGGCGCGAATGGCAGCGCGTCGATCAGCATGGACGTAACAGTCATGGCGAGGAATGACCGCGCTATGAACGCGAAACCCCGCTGCCGATACCCCAGCACAAATAAAGGTAAGTTAAGTATAAAGGTCATCATGCCCACGTTAAGCGGCAGCCACTCGCGCAGCAGCATCGCAACGCCCGACAATCCCCCCGGCGCGATGTCGTTCGCCAGGAAAAATAGCGGGTAAGCGGCCGACATGATGATCAGTCCGGCCGCGTACCCGATCATTTCAGCCCATCGGCGGCGGGTCTCTGCGGTCATTCAGTATTCCTCCGTGTTGTGCAGCGCGATTAGTTCATTTCATGATCTGCCCCATAATATTGACGGTGGCGAATATGGGCGCCCAGATGACCGCCATGGTCGCCATCAGCTTGATCATGATATCCTGGTTCGGGCCGACTACATCTTTGAATCCATCGCCCACAGTATCGCCGTTAACTGCGGCGTCGTGAATCTCTTTGTAGCGAGCGAGTCCGAACTCGGCGACCAGTTCAGCTTTATGCGCGGATATGTATTTTTTCGCGTTGTCCCATGCGCCGCCGCTGTTGGCGGTGGAAGTCGCCATCGTCACAGAGTCGAGTATAGTGCCCAGGAGCAGCCCGCCTACGAACAGCGGCCCGAACAGGAATCCGCCCACTATCGGCGCGGCCAGCGCGACTATGCACGGTATGATCATCTCGTGAATGGCGGTCTTGGTGCTGATGGAGATGCAGCCCGCGTAGTCCGGTTTCTCCGAGCCGTCCATGATGCCTGGGTGTTCGCGGAACTGACGGCGGACTTCTTCGACCATTCGGTCGGCGTTGCGAGTTACGGCCTGGAGCATGCGCCCTGACAGCCAGTGCATCAGGCCGGTACCTATGAATGCGCCGCCGACCACCATCGTGTTGGTGATCATCATGCTGCCGCTCGTATTCCCCACGGATTCGGCGAACGCCATCAACAGCGACAGCGCGGCCAACACGCCCGAGCCGATCGCATAACCCTTGCCAATCGCGGCGGTTGTGTTGCCTTGAGAATCCAGGCTATCCGTGATGACGCGGACATCGGGATCCAGCTGCGCCATCTCCGCGATGCCGCCCGCGTTATCGGATATAGGTCCATAAGTATCAACGGTCACCGTTGCGGCGACAAACGACAGCATACCCACCGCGGCGATCGCCGGGCCGTAGGCTCCGCACAGGTAGCTGGCGAATATCAGCGCGACGCCCAGCACGCCGCACGCCGGGAGGCAGCTGCGCCAGCCGCTGGACATGCCGCCCGTTATCAGCAGCGAGGTACCTTTCTTGGCGAGTTCGGCGATATCGCGCGTCTCCTTATAGCTGTCGCTCGTGTAGCGCTCGGCTAGCAAGCCCAGCGCGATGCCCGCGATTATGCCCAGGCACGAGGCCAGCCATGGCGATATGAAGCCAAACCGGAACCCCGCCGGCGCGGTGTTATGGCCGTGAAAGAATATCCAGCTTAGCAACAGGCCGCCCGCCGCAATCAGCGCGGCGCTGGACCAAAGCGATAGGTTCAGCTCGCGGCTGGGGCGGTTGGTCGGTTTCTTGAATATGACATACGCGATGCCGATCAGACATGCCAGCAGCCCCAGTCCGCACAGCGTGATGGGGAAGTGCATCATCTGGGTCAGCAGATCGGTGCTGATGCGCTCGGCCACGGGCCGATTCTGCAGCGCCATGAACAGCGATGTCGGCAGCACGGTCGCGCCGGAGATCGAGGCGATCGTAGATTCCAGCAGGTCCGAACCGTTGCCGGCCACGTCGCCTACATTGTCGCCCACGCAGTCGGCGATGACGGCCGGGTTGCGCGGGTCGTCCTCAGGGATGTTCAACTCGGATTTCCCGACAAGGTCGGCGCCCATGTCAGCGCCCTTGGTGTAGATGCCGCCGCCCAAGCGGTTGAACAGCGCGACGGTCGAGCAGCCCAGCGAGTAGCACGTGATCGTTTGAGGGAATATCATCAGATTGATGCCGAGCCAGTTGGTAACATTATGCAGATTCTCCGGTCTGGAGTAACCCATCCAGAATCCGAACAGGATGTACACAATTAACAATCCCAGCAGCGCGAACCCGCCGACCGACAGACCCATGACCGAGCCGCCTTGGAAGGCGACCTGGAGCGCCCTGCCCAGCGCGGTGGGATGCTTCTGCTCGACGCCCTCGCGTGCCGCGTTCGTCACGCGTGTGTTTGTAAGAACGGCGGCCCTCATGCCGGCCAGCCCTGCAAACGAGCTCATCGCCGCGCCGAGGATCAGCGCGACGCCTGCCGTCCATGTGAAAAACACGCCGAATAAGATCGCTATGCCGATGATTATCGGGATATCGACCGAGAATTCGCGCGACAGGAATGCGTCGGCGCCCTCTTTAATGGCCTTTGCGATATCCTGCATGACAACGGTGCCAGGCGACAGCTTGCTGATTCTGCGGAAGTTCACATACGCGAACAGCAGCGCCAGGATTGAGCCGAGACCTACGATGTAGATTACCAGCGCCATGATTGGATCATCCCTTTCAAAACAACTAAAATATGGGAGCAACTCTAGCACCATATAGTAGCTAATTTTGTAAGCTTTGTCAATATGCGGACAGAGCAAAACCGTTTATAGTTATATAAAAATATTGATAATATTTGGCTAATTGCCGTTGGCCGCCAGCTGCGGGTTGATAAAGTTTAACACCAGATTGAGTTTACATTGCAATGTATTCTCTAAAGTTGTTGCGTTATATATCATATCGTTGACAGAATCATTTACGGATAACAGATCGCTTAGCGCCGCTTCAGGGTTGTCAATATAATGTTTATGTTGCATGGCGCTGTCGCTGTCGGTCAACTGTGCGGCCAGCTGCAGCTTTTCGCCGTCGGCATTCAGTATGTGGGACAGCGCGGCCTCCGAGAGCGCTATCGAGGCGATAACGCTGTTGAGGGCTTGCCCGCGGTCAATATCTTTTATGTATGGTGAAATAGTCGGCATCGACACACGAACACCTCCTTTGACCGCGCATAGTCTGACAGTCTAACCTATGCCGGCCATGAGCTATTGTGCTTGGATAGGTTTTATGAGCATGTATCTATTCACATAAGAATAGGTATCTACATATGCTATACGTATAGAATCTATTTTGAGGAGCTGAAGTATTTATGCCATTAGAAAAGAATAAGCCTTCCGGCCAGCAAGTGCGCGACGGTATGGCGTTCACCGTTCACATGGTGCAGAGCAGCTCCGCAATCAATGGATATTATTATAAATTGATAGATGTCAGCGTGCCTCCAGGCAATTATGCTTCTATATCAATTAAGTTTCCACCTGAATTAACTGTTAACACAGATGTAATAAATGCTTGGCTGACGGCAAGAGGCAACCATTCCGGATCGCCAAACTGGTATGCCGTGGCTACCAAGGACGGCTACTTTATCACCGCATATATGAATCCGGACACTGGAAATCCATATTCCTTTGCATCAGCTGCCGAGGTACAGTCGCTGCTGCAGAGCCTTGAATTTACTTTCAGGGAAAGCGGCGTATTCCCCGCAAAAGCGACCGTCGATGTCTCCGCGGAGACAAAGATCATATCCAACATGGAAATCGACGGCTCGATGCACTACTACGAGTTTATTAATGCCGCCATCAGTTGGACCGCCGCATATAATCTGGCTAAACAGAAAACCTATCGCGGCATGACTGGATACCTCGCAACCATAACCAGCAATGACGAGCAATACTTTATTTATGATACAATCGCCAAAATCCCGGGTTGGCTTGGCGGCACACGCGCATCATTCAAGATAAACAATGAAGGCAGCTTCGTTAGAATTGACGACAATGCAAGCATTGGATCTATAGATGCTATTAGTATCAATTATGACGGCTGCGATTGGTATTGGGCTTGCGGACCGGAGCATGGCAAGGTGTTCCTTGAATCCTGCTGCCAAAGAGCAAGACCCGACCCTTGTACAGAGGTGATGTACAATAACTGGAACTTGCCTAACGAACCCAATAATTCCGGAAGCGAGGCGTTTCTTGAATTCGCGCACTCACAGTCATTTTGGAATGATTTTGCAAATACAAAGACTATTGGATATTATGTCGAATACGGTGGATACCCCAGTGATCAACCGCCAGCAAGCGGAGAAAATGAGGCCACAGAACACTTTCCGCAGCCCGTATATGTCGCGTACCGATATACGGATACAACCTCGAAACTGGCGACCAATCCGCATGTGAAGGGAGCGGACGTAGACGCCAATGGCTTAGCGACACAAATTGTAAATCTGGGGAATTATGACGATCCATATACGGTTGACTTAGCGAGTTATACGCCGACGCCTTCTCAAATTCCAACAGGTTATCGATTTGTCGGCATAAAAAAAGTCACCGAAAGCGGCGAAAGCAGTGAAGGCGGCGGAGAGGAAACTGTCTCGAGGCTGCAAAGCAGAGCCACCGCGACGGGCACTATCACGGATGAGCGGCAGTATTACGTCTTTCTGTTTGAACCCATCACCTACAAAGTTACGTTAGTCAGCGAAGATCCGGATGTGCCCAATACGACGATCAATGTCAAGTACAACCAGCAGTTTGTCAACCTGCCGCCGCCTGCGCGGTTGGGTTATGACTGCGCGTGGTATGATAGCAGCGGCAATGTTGTCACCAGAATATCCGTCAATGAGCAAGCGTCGAGCCAGCGGTTCTATGCGCAATGCACGTTCGTTGGCTGCCCGCCTGGATCGAATTTCTTTCCATCCAACCAGAACTGTTATGTGAACATAAAAATTGCGCCTGAAGCCAGCGTTTGGACTTGCGTTGATCTTTCAACCAATTCACGGGAGTACGGCGTGTTCGACTCAAATGGCGAGCTTGTCAGCACCGCCACTCCGACCAGGAATGGGAGGATGTCGTTCGACAAACTGATGTTCGCAAATCCGGGACAGTATGTTTACACCATCCGACAGCTCTGCGCGGACAATGCGGAAAATGACGCGGCATGCGATACTCGTGAGTACAAAATGGTCGTCACCGTCCGCAGGTATGCCAGTGGGAAATTTGGTACACGCGTGAAGTATTACCCGGGGGTGCCGAGGTTTCGGTAGGGCGGATGCGGTATCCGCCCAGATTATTACGCGTGTTATACGTTCTTAACGTTCTACACAAACTTCCGCATCTGGTTCAGCGCGGACTTTTCTAGGCGGGAAACCTGCGCTTGGCTGATGCCTATCTCACCTGCGACTTCCATTTGAGTGCGGCCTTCAAAGAAGCGCATCTTCAGTATCCGGCGTTCGCGGTCGCCTAAGCGCCGCATCGCCTCGCGGATGGATATGCCTTCCAGCCAATTTTCATCGGCGTCCTTCTCATCTTTGACCTGATCCATCACGTAGACGGCGTCGCCCGTGTCGTTATACATCGGTTCGAACAGCGAGACGGGATCCTGTATAGCCTCCAGCGCGTAGACGACTTCCTCGCGGGGCATCTCCAGCTTGGCGGCTAACTCTGTCACCGTGGGTTCGCGGCCATGCTCGGTCATCAGGCGTTCGCGGGCCTGCAGCGCCTTGTATGCTATGTCCTTGAGCGAGCGCGACACGCGGATGGAGTTGTTGTCGCGCAGGTAGCGGCGGATTTCGCCGATTATCATGGGCACGGCGTATGTGGAGAATCGCACGTTCTGGGTTACGTCAAAATTATCCAACGCCTTTATCAGGCCGATGCAGCCGACCTGGAATAAATCGTCCACGTTCTCGCCGCGGTTGTTGAATCGCTGGATTACGCTAAGCACCAGCCGAAGATTCCCGCGTATGAACTCCTCGCGCGCGATATGATCGCCGCCATGCACCAGCGGGAACAGCTCGCGCATACGATCGTTGTTCAGCACTGGCAGCGTCGACGTGTCCACGCCGCAGATCTCAACCTTGCCTGTCATAATTAACTCCCATCCGTCACACAGATTTCCGTCGGATCGGACCCGGATGTTAGCATTATGACCCAAGGTTAGAAAAATTATGCCGGAGCACCATGATGCTAAGCTCATCGTGCTCCGACATTTAAGTTATTTCCAGGCCTTCAGGAACGCGTATGGATTGTACGCCACGTCGTTCTCGTACATCCCGAAATGCAGGTGCGGTATCATCACATTATCCGTGCCCTCCGGACCGTAACCCGTGCTCCCTACGTATCCGAGAATATCTCCCGGCCGCACGGTATCGCCGATCTCGAAGCTGCCATATTGCGACAGATGCGCGTAATAATAGTAGATGCCATTCTCATCCTGCACGCCGATGCGCCAACCGCCCAGCGTGAGCCAGCCCTTCTTGGTGACGGTGCCGTAGCTGGCGCTGTACACGGGCGTGCCCTTCGCGACGATCAGGTCGATGCCCTCGTGGAATCGTTCGCCGCCGAACTCGCGCGGCGCACCCCACGAATCCTCATACGTGTACCCGGAATACAGCGGCAACGGGAACTTATGCGTCGCTGTGTTGAACAGCGTGTCGATGCGCATCAGGTCATTCATGCGGCGCTTGACCATCATTATGAATGATGAACTGCCGCCATACGCGCGGAGCTTCTGATCGACGGTTGAACCGATCAGCCTCGCCTTAACCTGTGAGAGCCGCGCGGAATTCGCCGAGTTATTCGCGCCTAACTCGACGGCGTCGATGGCGGCCAGCATGTACCATGGGATATCCTTCGTCGCTGCGGCGCGGTACGAATACAAGCTGCGGTCGCCGAAGCGCCTGACGTTTAGTGTCGAAACGATGGTTGGGATTACAGGCGCGGTTTGAGGCTGCACCGCGCTCAGCTCCAGCGGCTGATAATTCAGCCACGGATACATCTGGTACATCATGGCCGCGGACGCCGACGGGATACCCCCCGCCGCAAAGATTCCAGCCAACAATAGCAGCGCTGCCGCCGACAGCGCGATCAGTCGATGGGCCAATGGACGTGGATGATGCATTCACGATCCCTCCGTAGACGAATTAAGGACGCGTGTTATCGCGTCCTCACAGATACAACGGATGAATCGGCGGATTGTTGCGTGGTAATATATTGTATAATTGTATTGGTATTTTTTACTGCATCGGCGCAAGACCGACTTTTTTACGCACTTTGGACATCGTTCGCGCAGCAAGACGTGACGCGCGCTCAGCGCCGTCCTTCAGCACGCGTTCCAGTTCGGCTTTGTCGGCCAGCCATTTGGCGTGCTCGGCTTGAATGGGCGCGAGGGTTTCGACGCAGGCTTCGGCGGCGTCGGCCTTCAGCGCGCCATACCCCTTACCCTCGTAAGCGGCTTCGATGGCATCGATCGGACGGTTGGTGAGGATGCTTAGAATTGAGATCAGATTCGACACGCCGGGTTTGTTATCCGGGTCGAATTTGATCGTCGCGTCCGAATCGGTGACGGCGCGCTTCATCTTCCGACGGATGACGTCGGGGGAATCCAGCATGCCTATGAACGTGTCGTCCGGATCGGACTTGCTCATCTTGCGCATGGGATCCTGCAGCGAGAGGATTTTCGCGCCGACCTTGGGGATGGATGGTTCAGGTATGACGAATACATCCCCATAAATATTATTGAAACGGATGGCTATGTCGCGCGTGATCTCCAGATGCTGCTTCTGATCCGCGCCGACCGGCACCAAATCCGCCTGGTACAGCAATATATCCGCCGCCATAAGCACTGGGTACGTGAATAAGCCGGCATTGATGTTGTCGGCATGGTTGGCTGACTTATCCTTGAATTGGGTCATGCGCTGCAACTCGCCCATGTATGTGAAGCAGTTCAGAATCCAGGCAAGCTCCGCATGCCCGGACACATGCGACTGGCAGTAGAGGACATTCTTATTCGGGTCAAGGCCGACGGCCAGGTACAGCGCGGCCAGTTCGAGGATCTGGCGGCGCAGCTTTGCCGGATCCTGCCGGACAGTGATTGCGTGCAGATCCACCACGCAGTACAGGCAGTCGTAGTCGTCCTCCATCAGCTTGAAGTTGCGCAGTGAGCCGATGTAGTTGCCCAGCGTCAGCGTGCCGGAGGGCTGTATGCCGGAGAAGATGGTGGGCTTTTTTGCGGGGGGTGCGGGTTGGATGTTGGAGTCTGGCATGGTTATTCCTCATTCTGGCTTAAGTATTTAGCCAGCCTTTCCTCACGGATTTGGTCGAGCGTTATACTCTTGTAGTCCTTTACTATTCCATATAAACTATCGGTTATTGGCGCGGGCATGCGGCTGTAGTCCATATACTCATCTTTACCTAGCCACATCTTGGAATCGCCATCTTGGATGAGTACAACATCACCATTGGCAGCCACTTGCAAATACTTGCCCACGTTGCTGATAAACTCTGCAGACGTCACATGCGTCATGGTGAATCCTCCTCCCAGATCGTATAAATCATTATATACCCCACAAACATTCATGTCAACCAATCAAAGCTCACTTTTTCGACACCCTTCACCCCTTGCCGCGGCTGGCATAGTTTGGTAGAATATTGTTTATGATGCAATGGAGGAAGAAATGGCAAGCAACGCTTTAGCAAAGAAGTACGACGCCAGCGACATCCAGGTGCTGGAGGGTCTTGAGGCCGTGCGTATTCGGCCAGGAATGTATATCGGCTCGACGGGTTCGCGCGGGCTGCACCATCTCCTATGGGAGATAGTGGATAACGCTGTGGACGAGGCGGTCAACGGTTACGCGGATACGATGACCGTCACCCTGCACAAGGATGGCAGCGCCAGCGTCGCCGACAACGGCCGCGGCCTGCCCGTGGATCCTCACCCGCAGCTGGGCGTCTCCGGCGTGGAGGTTATCTTCACAAAACTGCACGCGGGCGGGAAGTTCAACCACGAGCAGTATCAGTATTCCGGCGGACTGCATGGGGTAGGCGCGTCGGTGGTTAACGCGCTGTCCAAGTGGCTGACCGTGGATATCGAGCGCGACGGCGGGCAATTCCGGCAGCGATTCGAGAGCGCGTACAACCCCAAGACAGCGAAAACCGACGCGGGCATACCCGTTTCGCAGCTCACGCGCGTCGGGCCGTCGAAGGCCCACGGCACGCTCGTGCGCTTCATGCCTGACTCCTCTGTGTTCGAGGAGAGCCGCTTCAACGTGGAGACCGTCCGGCGGCGTCTGCGTGATCTGGCGTATCTGAACGCTGGATTCAAGATAACGTTCACCGACGAGAATGCGTCCGATCCCGCCGAGCGTGAGCAGGTTTACCAGTATAACGGCGGCATCGCGGATCTGGTGCGGAATCTTAACGCGGAGAAAACGGCGCTGCATCCCGCGCCCATCCTGTTCGAGGCGACGCGTGATGGGGTTCGCATGCGCGCGGCTATCCAATACACGGACGATTTCACCGAGAATCTATTCTCGTATGTGAATAACATACCCACGGGCGAAGGCGGCACCCACGAGGCCGGATTCCGCACGGGGTTCACGAAGGCGTTTAACGAATACGCACGGCGCTGCGGCTGTCTGAAGGATAAGGATTCCAACCTGGCCGGCGAGGACACCCGCGAGGGCATGACCGCGTGCCTGTCTGTCTACGTGCCGAACCCCCAGTTCGAGGGCCAAACCAAGAGCCGCTTGGGGAATACTGACGTGCGGCCCATCGTCGAAGCGCTGATAACGGAGAAGCTGGGCGCGTTCCTGGAGGATCTGAAGAATGGCGAGATCGCGCAGGCTTTGATGGAGAAAGCCGTCCGCGCGTCAAAGGTTCGCGAGGCCGCGCGCAAGGCCCGCGACTTAGCGCGCCAGAAGAACCAGCTCGAGGCCGCGCCGTTGGTAGGGAAGCTGGCATCCTGCACCGGACGCAAGGCCGAGGACAACGAGCTGTTCATCGTCGAGGGCGACTCGGCGGGCGGTTCAGCGAAACAGGGGCGCGATCGGCGGTTCCAGGCCATACTGCCGCTGCGGGGCAAACCGCTCAACGTCGAGCGCAAGCAGCTGGATAAGGTGCTGGGCAATGAGGAATTCCGCACGATTATCACCGCGTTAAGCGCGGGCGTGGGCGAGGATTTTAATAATTCTTCATTGAAATATCACAAGGTGATCATCCTGTCGGATGCCGACCAGGACGGCGCGCACATCCGGGCGATCCTGCTGACGTTCTTCTTTCGGTATATGCGGCCGCTGGTTGCGGAGGGGCACGTGTACATCGGCCTGCCGCCGCTGTATCGGGTTCAGCGCGGCAGTACGACCAAATACGCGTACGACGACATAGAGCTGCGCAAGATCACGAAAACCGTCGGCCGCGATTATACGGTGCAGCGTTACAAAGGGCTGGGCGAGATGGATCCCGAACAGCTGTGGATGACGACCATGAATCCCGCCAACCGCAAACTGCTGCAGGTTACGCTGGACGACGCCGCCGATTCAGAGCGGATGGTGTCGCTGCTGATGGGCGAGCGCGTTGATCCGAGGCGTGAGTTCATCATCAAGCACGCGAACTTCAACAAGCATGACTCGTTCCAGGAATTCGACGATAAGCGGCGGGCGGATTTGTAACCCGACGATTGGAGATTATTATTTAATGCCAAAAAAACACGGCCCTGACGACCAGCAAATCCCCATCACTCCCGAAGCCGACCGCATCAACCCCGCCGGATTGGAGGATGTCCTCGTCGGCGCAATGATGCCCTACGCCGAGCACGTCATACTCGAACGCGCACTGCCCCGCGTCGAGGACGGCCTGAAGCCCGTCCAACGGCGCATACTGTTCACCATGATGGAACTGGGGACGACGCCCGACAAACCCCACCGCAAGAGCGTACGCATCGTCGGCGACTGCCTGGGTAAATTCCATCCGCACGGGGATTCGTCCGTATACGACGCCATGGTCAGGATGGCGCAGCCTTATTCCCTGCGCGAACCGCTGGTGGATGGCCACGGCAATTTCGGCTCGATCGATAATGATTCCGCAGCCGCGATGCGCTACACCGAGGCGCGGATGGCGCCGCTGGCGCTGGAGATGCTGCGCGACCTGGATAAGGATACCGTCCCCCAGCGGCTCAACTTCGACGACACGCTGAAGGAACCGGAGGTGCTGCCCAGCCGCTACCCGAATCTGCTGGTCAACGGCTCGTCGGGCATAGCGGTCGGGCTGGCTACAAACATACCTCCGCATAATTTGGATGAATCCATAAAGGCCGTTATACTGCGCATCGATCACCCGAATTGCACGCTTAATGATGTGATGAAGATTCTGCCCGGACCGGACTTCCCCACGGGCGGACAGCTGCAAAAGACGGATGAACTGCGCACCGCGTATGAGACCGGACGCGGCAAGCTGCTGCTGCGCGCTCGCGCCCACATCGAGGATGGTTCGGCGGGACGCAAGCTCATCGTCATCACCGAGATGCCCTACCAGATCGCCAAGGCCGGACTGCTGGAGCGAATCCTGAAGATCAGCGAGGAGAAGCGCGCCATATTCGCGCCGATCCACGACATCCGCGACGAATCTGACCGCGAAGGCCTGCGCGCCGTCATCGAGATAAAGCGCGAGGCCGATCCTCAGAAGATGCTGGCGTTGTTATACAAATATACCGATATGCAGATCACGTTCGGTGTGAATAACTTCGTTATCGCCGACGGCAAACCCAAGCAGATGGGCTTGCTGGCGCTGATCGACGAGTACATTAAGCATCAAAAACGTGTCGTAACCCGCCGCACACAATATGATTTGGAGAAGGCTCAGGCGCGCGCGCACATACTGGATGGCTTGATCCGCGCGGTGGACGTGCTGGATGAGATCATCGCGCTCATTCGCCGTTCGAAGGACGTCAAGACAGCCAAGCAAGGCCTGATGGATCGGTTCAAGTTCACCGACGTTCAGGCTCAGGCTATACTCGATTTGCGGCTGCAAAGGCTGACGGGTCTGGAGATATTGGCGTTAAAGAACGAGCGCGACCAGCTGCTCAAACAGATCGCACAATTCGAGAAGATACTGGGCAATGAAGTATATCTGCTGCGTGTGATTAAGGAAGAGTTGACGGAAATCGCCAAACGCTTCGCGAATCCGCGCCGCACCGAAATTATATCGCCGCCCAACGAATCCGCTGCGGATGTCGTCGAACCATCCAACCCCGATCCCGTTCGCATAATACTGACGAGGGGCGGCATGCTGCGCAAGACGTTCGGCCACGGCGACAAGAAGCCCGCCGACAAGCCCGACCGCGCCGCAGAACTGATCCGTGCGCGATTCGACACGATGGACGACGCCACGCTGCTGTTCTTCACGGATCAGGGCAACGCGTACCGCCTGCCCGCCTCGTCTGTGCCGGAGACGCGCGCGCCCAAGGATCGCGGCGGCGCTCTGCCCGCGCTGCTGGCTGGATTCGCGGACGGCGAGACGGTCGTGCGCGCGTTCGCCGTGCGTGCGGAGGGTTGGGCGAAACTCCCCGATCTGCTGCACGTCACACGCGGCGGGTTGGTTCGCCGTTGTCCCATGGGTGAATTCGATGTGCGCGGTAAAAAGTATGCGGCCATTAAGCTGAAGGCATCCGACAGCGTGGTAGACGTCCTGCCGTTAACCCCGGAATTCCATCTGTTCCTGACTACCGAGCTGGGCCAGGCGATTGTGTTCGATCCGTCGCCGCTGGAACTGGTTTCGCGTTCGTCGTCCGGGGTGATTGGTATGCGTCTGGACGTGCACGACCGCGTGCTGGGCGCGATGATGCTTGCGCCCGGCGAGGGCGAGCTGCTGCTGGTGACGGATACCGGCTGCGGCAAGCGCGCGTTCGTGGCCGACTTCGACGCGCAAGGGCGCGGCGGCAAGGGTGTGCGCTGCGTCACCTGGGCCAAGAACGGCGCATCCGGCACGCGGCTGGTCGGCGCGCTGAAGGTCACGATGCCCTACGAGGTCTGCTTCCTATTTAAGAATGGGACGCTCAAACGGATCAACTCCGACGACTTCCGCCTGATGGGCCGCGCCGACAAGCCTATTATGATCGAGATGGTCTCGCCGGATAATCCGCTGCTGGGTATTGCGGCTGCTGAGCCGGGTGATGTAAGCTAACATTTTTTTACATATTACCCAATGATTGGGAACAATCGGCGTCTCCCGCGCGTTATATTCGACACGGTGTTGTATGAACATAACGCGAGGGGGACGCATCCATGCAAGCAAAGCTGCCGAATGACGACGAACTGTTCGACGATATTTCCGATGAAGTTAACGGCGAATTCGAACGGACCGACGTTCAATATGATGATATAACAAATCAGTATGATGATGAGCCATTTGACGAGCCGCCCATCGAGCCATTCGAACCCATCGAACGGATTCAGTCCGCTTTCGCGCAGGTGTCCTCGATGGTGGGGCGCGGCTTGCGCGCCGCATGGTCGCGGCTGGTTCCCACCGTTCTGGATACGGACGATGATTGGGAGGATCCGGGCGACGACGATCCGGATGATGAACCGACGGATATTGTTGATGAAGATGATGATCCTATCATGGTTATCGATGCTACGGATGATCATTATATAGAACAGCAAGACGCGCGGCCCGCGCCGATGCCTCTGCGTCCTCGCGAAGTACCCGCCGCGCCGCAGCTTCCGCCTGTCTATACCGATCACTTGATCACAGGCAAACGCCGCCGCCCCACAACCATCCATACCCACATAACCCAGCGCGTGGAGCCGGATCACGGTCCTGCGCCGCAGACGCTGGCCAGTCCATACAACGAACTGTCGTGGGATAGTAACCGCGCGATACTTACAGTATCAGAACCAGTCTGGGAGGAATGGAATCAGGACGATCCGCACCCCGCGCGCCGCCGCCGCTCGGTGGAGTTGGCCATCCACACATTCGATGAGCGGATTGTGCCCGTGCTGCTCGGCGTGATCAACGCCATCGACGGCAACGCGGAGCCTTCGGGTGAATGGATTAACGAGTTACCTTACGTATGCGAATCCGGCCAGAATACATTCTGCTGGTACCGACAGAACCGTCAGCTTAAAATATTCTGGCAGCGGCACATGGACGACAAGGGGCTGGTGCGTTCCAGCCGATGCGTTGTGCTCAATGCTGGCGCGCTGCCCCTTGACGCCAAACCGCTGTTCCAGGAGATATTGAATCTGCGCGCTAAAAACAATCCTTATCGCGCAGATTTGTAAAACCTTACGCTTCGATAAGCCCCTCGCGGTACTTATCCAAATATTCCAAGCAGTATTCGTCGATCCCCAGCAGCGCCTCGGTCGCCCAGATGAGATTCATCAGCTTGTTATCCAGCGGGTCGAGGATGGCGCCATCCATTCCGGCGGCCATGGCCGCGACGAGGAATGTCTGGTTGATCAGCTTGCGCACGGGCAGTCCGAATGAAACATTCGACAGGCCGCACGCGATGTGGACGTCCGGGTATTCCTCCTTGACCTTGCGGATGGTGTCGATCGCCGCCTTGCCGTAATGCGGTCCGGTCGAGACGGGGCGTACCAACGGATCGATGTATATGTCGTCCAGCTTGATTCCCGCCTTGGTGAGCTTATCGATCAACCGCGTGGCTATCACGTAGCGGCCCTCGGCGGTCTCTGGCATGCCGGAATCATCCATGCATAAGGCGATCAGCTTCGCCTTGAACTCCTGCGCTAGAGGCAGAATCGCGTCGAATCTCGCCTTCTCATCCGTAATGGAGTTGATGATGGGCGAACCGTTTTTATTCGCCTTCAGCGCGGATTCGACAGCGGCAGGGTTTGGTGAGTCGATCGAGAAGGGCGTCTTTACAACCGCCTGAACCGTCTCGACCAGCCATGCGATGCGCTCCGGTTCGGTGTCGTGGAACATGCCCGCGTTCACGTCGATAAACGCTGCGCCAGCGTTGGTCTGCTTCACGGCCAGCGACTGAATCACCGCCGTATCGTACTTTTCAATGGCAGGACGCACGGCTTTGAGCGTGCTGTTGATCTTTTCACCGATAATGATCATATCAATATCTCCTTCATTTTATTATAATGCTTCTATAAGCGCTGGTATTACCTCAAACAAATCGCCTTCAATAGCGATATCCGCCAGGCTCATCATGGGTGTGTCGGGCTTCTTGTCGATGGCGACAATACATTCACACGACTGCATCCCCACCAGATGCTGTATCTGACCAGATATGCCGCACGCTATATATAGCTTAGTCTGCACGGTCTGGCCCGTCTGCCCGACCTGGTGTGCGTATGGAATCCACCCGCTGTCCACGGCTGCCCGGCTTGCACCGACAGCGCCGCCCAGCTTATCAGCCAGCGTTTTGAGCAGTGCGAAGCCTTCCAGCCCCTTCATCGCGCGGCCGCCGGAGACGATTATCTTGGCGTCGGCAAGGTTGACCTGCGCCTCGGTATTCTTAACAATCTCCAGGAGACGCTTGATGCCCTCGGATGCGTTGGCAGGGATGGATTCATAAATAACCTCACCCGTGCGGTTCCAGTCCGGTTCCAGCGCGCGCATGACGTTCGGCCGAACGGTCGCCATCTGCGGCCGATGGTTGGATGTGCGGATCGTCGCCATGATGTTCCCGCCGAACGCGGGCCGCGTCTGCAGCAGATCGCCCGTCTCCGGGTCGATTGAAAGGCCCGTGCAGTCGGCCGTCAGACCCGACACGGTCTCCACCGCCACACGTGGAATGAGAGCGCGTCCGCGGGCCGTCGCCGCGCACAGTACGATCTCGGGCTTATACTTCCTAATTAAATGGTTAAGCACGTTGGCTTCCAACTCGTCGTTGAATCCAACGAATTCCGGAGAATCGACGGCAATCGCGGCATCCGCGCCGTACGCGAACAGCGACTCATCCGCCTTGCCGCCGAGCACAACCGCGACAACCTTCGAGCCGCGCGCGTCGGCCAGACCGCGAGCCGCACCAATCAGTTCATATGTGACGGGTTGAATCTTCCGGTTTAAATTATTCGAACCGTCCGAACCATCCGACAGCGCCTCGGCGATTACCCACACATTGGAATACTGGGACTTATCTGCATTGTCATTAATCAGCATGAATATCGCCTCCCTTAGACCAGTTCACGGGCTTTGAGCAGTTCGATCAAACGCGCAGCGCAAGAGGCTGGCTTGCCGGAGATTTGTTCCGTAACACCGCCGCGAGGTTCAGGCGGCGCGGTCTTGACCACGCGCGTCGGGGAGGCATCCAAGCCGATCTTGGATAAGTCCGCGCTGATATCGCCCGGTTTCCATATGGGAACCTCGGCAGCGCGGGCGGCGAGCACGCCTCGCAGTGTCGGTACGCGCGGGGTATTGATGCCCTTGACGACGGTCAGCACGGCCGGGAACGCGGCCTCGCACACGTCGTAACCATCCTCATTCATCCGCTGTACTGTAATTCCAGCGGGGGTGACATCCCGCACGCCGACCACATACGTAGCCTGGCGGAAGCCCAGATGCGCCGCGATGCCCGGCCCAACCTGCGCCGTATCGCCATCGACAGCCTGCTTGCCGCAAATTACCAGATCCACGCCGCCGATCGTGTCTATGGCACGCGCCAGCGCGTAGCTGGTCGCCCACGTATCCGAGCCGCCGAACGCGCGGTCGCTTAGCAGCACGCCTCTATCCGCGCCGATCGATATGGCCTCGCGGATGACATTCGACGCGCGCTCCGGACCCATCGACAGTGCGATCACCTCGCCGCCGAATTTATCGCGAAGTAGGACAGCCTCCTCGACAGCGTATAAGTCGAAGGGGTTTAGTATGGATTTGATGCCCTCGCGGACGATGCGCTTGGTCTCCGGGTCGATCTTCGCATCGCTTGTGCCGGGGACTTGCTTGACGCACACGACTATCTTCATGCGGACACCTCCGTTTTAGCGATCGGTGCGGAGGGAATATTCTTCCATAATTTCTCAATGATGGGATACTGTATCTTGAATCCCAGCAATGACAGGTAGACGCCGCAAGTCGGGTACCAGGCGTGCAGCGAGCGCAGCGTGTCGATGGGCTTGTACTCGGCGTCCTCGGGAATCTTATATCCCACCACGTCGGAGAGCAGGAATAGCTTTTTCGTCATCCATGCCTCCACCACGGCGGGGATTTCCGGATATTTCAGGAGTAGTTCATCCACAACGGCGTTTTGGGCGATGATGGGCTGGGTGATGATGAACGTCGCGCCGGCGGCCAGTTTGCGCTCCATCTTGTCGAATTCATGTTCGGCGGGTTCGTACGGGTTGAACGCGACGCCGAGTTCGTACGTCGGGTAATAATGACGTATATATTGGATAAGTTCTACGGACGTTACCGACGACGCGCCGTCTGCTCCGACGTCGGCAGGCTGTAGCTTCGGCAGACGCTCCGAACCGTCGCCGCTGACGACGAGGATATATTTGAGGCCCATCTTGATGCCGGAATCCAGTATCTCATCCAGGTTTTGCTTCGTGTGGAATGTGTTGAGGTGGATCATCACCTGTTCAGGTGGGACAGGCAGATTCAGATACTCGATCGTTTCCAATCCCTGGAAGGCCAGCAGACCCATGGCGTTGTCGGTGATGCAGGCACAGTAGCCGCTGGCCATCACGCGCCGATACTTTTCAGCGAACGTCTGAAGGTCCGCCTCCAGCGTCTCCGAGTCCTGCTTAGGTGGAATTATTTCGACATGGTAACGCTTATTTTGGATGTGTTCGCGCATCGCGTTCTGCCTCCGTTTTATCATTTTAAGGGCGGCGTATTACACACCGCCCCGCAAACACAATATAACAACTACCATTTGGCGCGCCTGCCGAGATTCGAACTCGGGGCCTACCGCTTAGGAGGCGATCGCTCTATCCTGCTGAGCTACAGGCGCACGCCACGTTAGAATTTAACACAGCGCAGCTGGCTTGTCAAGTGTGCGCGTTATGTGTATAATTTTCGACAGGCAGAAACAATATTTTCATAATGATTAAGGATATAATTATGCTTGAAGCACGCGGGCTTACCGTTCGTTATGGAAACCATACTGTTCTAGATGATGTAGGCTTCACGCTCAAAGAAGGCCAGTGGCTGATGGTTGTCGGGCCGAACGGCGCGGGTAAATCCACGCTGATCAGCGCGCTGTCGCAAGGGATACCTTACGGCGGTTCGGTGACGCTGGATGGGCTAAACGCGAAGGGTATGCAGCCGGGGATGCTGGCACGGAAGATGGGCGTGCTCGCGCAGCGGCATGCGGTGGGTTACTCGTTCACCGTGGAGGAGGTAGCGCGACTGGGGCGTTACGCCTACGCCACGGGCTTGATCCCATCGTCGCACAAGGATGATACGGAGATGGTAGAGTATGCCCTGAAGCGCACGGGGATGCTGAACATGCGCCACCAATCCGTGCTGACACTGTCGGGCGGCGAGCTGCAGCGGGTATTCTTAGCTCAACTATGGGCGCAGAATCCGAAGATACTGCTTCTGGATGAGCCTTCCAACCATCTCGACTTGGTTTACCAAAAACAGACATTTGAACTAATCCGGCAATGGCTGGATGAGCCAGGCCGCGCGGTGTTATCCGTCGTGCACGATCTCAGCCTCGCTAAGGCGTATGGCACGGAGGCGCTGATGCTGAACCGTGGACGGACGGTCGGATATGGTTCGGTTCAAGAGGTATTGACGCGCGACGCACTGCGCTCGGTATACGACATGGACGTTTATGATTGGATGAATACCTTGCTCGGTCAGTGGCGGTAAATGTCGAACGTCCGACACGATCCGCGCCGCCATTCGACAAGCCAGCCATATATACTACCCTTATAATTACAGCAAGCGTTGCGTAGGTTATAAGGGCGGGGGACTGAATGGCGGAATGGATCGCTGACCTGAGGGACAAGACCCTAGCGCGGGGGCAAAAGAGCCGATGGCTGGAGCGCTCGCCGCTGTCGGGCGTGCATACCGGACGTGTGATCACGCTGACGGTTGATCTGTGCGCGGGGTTCCTGCTCTCCCAGGCGTCGTTCTTTCAAGGCGGCGCGCCATTTGCAGCGGCGTGGATGGCCGCGCGGCTGCTGTGGGATCGCTGGCCCGTGGGCACGCTCGTCGGCATCATACTAGGATTGGTGGTAGGATGGGAACCCATCACCTGGATGAACGGCTGGCAGCTGGCCGCGTGCGCACTCCTCCTATTGACCAAAGGCGTTCAGCCTCATATAGCCATGCCAGCGCCGTGGGCTATGGCGATGATGGCCGGGCTGTTCATGCTGATACCCACGCCATTCCTCTGGCGCAATCAATCGTACGTCCTCTCTTGCCTGACCGCAGCGGCTGCGGCGGCGATAATGACTCCGGTATTCGACCGAGTCGTCGCCTCGTTCAAGCAGCGCGCATACCTGGAAACGGACGATCGGCTTTGCTGCCTTATCGCGCTGTCCGCGATGTGTCTGGGCGGCGCAGCGGTTACGATAGGCAGCTTCCACGTGGGTGGAATGCTGGCGGTGTTCTGCGTGCTGGGGCTGGCGTGGACGGCGGACGCGGGCAACGCGATAGTCACGGGGATAGCGCTGGGCGCGGCACTGACACTGGGCGGGCTGTCGCCATTCTCAATGATTTCATTGGCGATGATCGGTATGGTTGCATCACTGTTACATGATACGAAGCGCGTGTGGCTCGCTCTGGCCGCGCTCGCCGCGAATGCGCTGGTGACGCTGACCATCAATTCAGCGAGGGAGACGCTATTCTCATTCCCGCATGTGTTGGCGGGCGCCGTGATGTTCATGCTGATGCCGGCGTCGGTGTGGATTCAAACGCGTTCAGCGTTAGAACGCGAGACAATGACCCAGACCACGCCCAGCGGCGTGGCAATCCAATGGATTCAAACCAGCGCAAACGCGATCGCGTCCATGGTTCAGTCGATACCGCACCCCGACTTGACCGAGGATGGCGAGATCGAACAGCTGGCGGCGGTGCTCTGCGAGAGCTGCGTCCAGCGTTCGGTCTGCTGGAATGAACGGTTCGAGGAGACCACGCTGACGCTAAGCGACCTGCTGACTGCGGCTCGTGACGAATCCATGCAGCCTCGCGAGCTGGAATACCTGGCCAAGTCTCGCGGATGCCAGCGATCCGACATGCTGGCCGAAACGGTCCAGCAGGTTAACCGCGCGCAGAATCGCCTCAGCTCCTTCGAGGCGGCGCAGATGCAAGCCAGCCGTTTAGCTAAAACCCAGCTGCAAGGCCAGGTTGCACTCCTGAACCAGCTATCCGCACTGCTCGCACAGGCCGCAACCGCCGCGCCTTCGGAACGTCTCGCCATATCCCGGGCGTTGTCAAAAACCCGCTGGCGCGTGTGTACCGCCATGCCGTACAGACTGGACGATCTGCTGCAGATCGTGTTGATTCCGCCCGAAAAGACGGATCTTGGCGAACCGCCGCTGACCTCACTCTCCCGCGCGCTGGCGATGCCGCTCACCGCCGAACCGCTGTGGGATGGGTTGATCCACATATCCCAACGCCCCGGGCTGTCAGTCGCGGTAGGTGTCGCAACGTGCCCCGCGCAAGGGCAGCTGGAGAATGGCGACGGATGGCGCACTCATCCATTGCCGCGCGCGCGATACCTGCTCGCGCTGTCGGACGGCATGGGACACGGGTCGGGCGCTGCGCGCGAGAGTCAGACCGTGCTCAGCCTGCTGGCGGAAGGCTTCCAGGCAGGGTATGGGCGCAAGGAACTGTTATCCGTGGTGAACGATCTTGTGCGAACCACGCATAGCCAGGAGCGTTACGCCACACTCGACCTGTGCCTGTTGGATTTGAAGTCGGGCGAGGCATGGTTCGAAAAGATGGGCGCGTGCGCGTCGTTCCTGATCCGTCAGGACAAATGCCGCAAGCTCGCCGGCGGTACGCTGCCGATGGGCATTCTGGAGGATGTCACGCCCAAAAGTTTCAAGATGCGGCTGACGGCGGGCGATCTGTTGGTGATGGTCAGCGACGGGATAGTGGACAGCTTCGAGCAGGAGGACGCGATGCTGTCGGTCATGGCGCGCTTGTCGGCGGAGCCGTCGGTATTCGCGAACGAGCTGCTTCGTATCTCGCTGGAGCGCACGGGCAACGTAGCTGCGGACGACATGACCGTGCTGTGCGCGCGGCTGCACTCGGAGGTGTTTACCGAATAAGCGTTATACTAATTCGTTCATAATGTTAATAAAGTTTTACATAAAGGTTTATACAAAAGAATGGCGCGGAAAAGATGCCGCGCGACCGTGGTGGGTGTAAGAGAGCATGGCTTAAGAGATCTGGTTGACATTTTGTGGATTTGGCATTACAATAACACCCGGGAAATGCCGAAGTGGCGGAATGGCAGACGCCAGAGACTTAAAATCTTTTGTCCATTACGGGCGTGCGGGTTCGAGTCCCGCCTTCGGCACGAAAGAAGGAACCGAGCAATTGCTGGGTTCCTGGTTTTGTGAGGGGAATCAAGGGGTTTTTCAACTAGCTGTAACCGGAGCGAAACGTTTCCTCTACTGCTTAATCGTCGTCCGAACCTCGCGCACAATATCCATGTAATCCGACGAAAATGTCGCCGTAGAAAGCAACTGAATCGAAATCAACAGCCGATTCACCGCGGCCACAATCACTCTACCCCGAATCGGTTTAGCATTCTCCTGCGCAATGCGGAAGTTGTAATAATACCCCGGCTCCCCCAGAATCTTATTAGTGTTATCGCGCTGGCTCATCTCGATGTTCGGCCAATTCAGCTTCAGCGATTCGACCATCCCATTCAGCGCGTCTATTGCGTCGGTGCTCGTCTGATTCGACGCGTTATGCACGCACTTAACTATCAGCGATGCCGGATAACCCTCCAGCGCCGACCCCTGCGGCTCCGTGAACTGCACCGTATCATCCGCCAGCGCCGTCTCAATCCAGCCTTCCGGCACGTTGAACGTCAGCCCCAACGAAGTCGAAACGTATTCCGTATACACAAACGTGTACTTCGGCTTGTCGACTGGCTCGATCAGCATCGGCGTCGCGCCAGGCGCGGCCGTCTCGACCGCCATGTCGATGGGCCGTGGCGTTATCGTCGGCTCCGGCGTAAACCTCGGTGTAGGCGTTGGCGCATTATTAGGCGTGGGCAGCGGCACATCTGTCTGGTCGGATGTACTGCCGTCCTCTTCCCCGGTTGTCTGGTTAGCCCACGGCGCTTTGAACGTGCACCCGGACAGCATCGCCAAACCCATCGCGGCCACGATCACCATCGCCAAAACTCGAATCCAATTCGCGCGAATCCATCTCATAGGGACTATGCCTCCCTCAAATTTTGCGTAAGTTCTTCTAACTAATAAACGTTTCTGGACGCGAACGCATTGCATACCGCCGTATTATTCATCGTCAAAATCATCGCCAGATTCTACTATATAATTTCCGTCCATCCCGTCGCCGCTAGCGCCTTCCGCCTCCATCGCGCTCAACGCAGCGCCCCGCGCATCCTGCCAGCTATAGCCGCGTCTCACCAACGCCTGCGTAATCTTGCGCATTACAACTGCATCTGGCTGCCCGTCCAACCGCCTAACAGCGCGTCTGGCGAATACCGCCGCACTGTTTCGTGAAATATTGCTTATAGAATCTGAATCATCGCTATCCTCATCCTCCGTGATCAACGCCAACGCTTCTGCAATATCCGCGTCGGATAACCCCTTCCGCCGCAACTCCTGTCGGATGCGCCGCGCGCCCAGCGCCTTCTTCACCCGCGCTTGAACCCATTCCTTTGCGAATCGCGTGTCGTCCAGCACCCCAAGCGCGCGCAGCCGCCCTACAACATAGGATATGATATCCTCGTCGAATTCCTTTTTCGTCAGCTTTTCGCGAATCTCATGCTCGGTTCGCGCGCGTTCGCGCAGGAACCCCAGCGCGGTTTGCATAGCCTTCGCGCGCTCCTCGCTCGTCCCCACTTCAGTCTTGTGGATAGCGGTCACTCCTTGACGGATAATTCGTATCATTCTTAATCATATCATTATCACCACACGCTTGACAAGCGCGTAAATTCTGGGTATAATCATCATGCTGTGCAGCCGTGGCGGAATTGGCATACGCGCACGTTTGAGGTGCGTGTCCGAGAGGGTACGAGTTCAAATCTCGTCGGCTGCACCACTTTTTTATTTTTGGGAGAATAACGCGAATCCCCTCACATAATACACCCACGCCCCATCCTCCAACCCACCTATGACAAAAAAATCTTCCTCTGCCGGAATATTGTTACGAAAACCGCTTGACAAGTTCATAGTTCTGTAATATACTAACGCTAAGCAGAAAGCGGGCATAGGCCCGTGGGCTAGGAGCGGTATCAACAGTCCGACTAAATCAGGGCCGGACGCTGATGATCGAGCGGCAGGAGGAGAAGGACATGCTGAAAACGGGTCTCAAAAGTGACCGCGCAACGGGTCATTTCACAAGGCACTGCTTATGCGCCGCGCTAATCGCGCTGCTAGTGTGCCTGGTCGCGGCGAACGCGCTGGCGAGTTCGACGGGGACGTACTATATCGCGGATACCGTGTATCTGTACGCCAAACCCGATTCGACATCCTCTACATCCGATCAGCTGCTGATCGGCCAGGCTGTCACGCTGCTAGGCTACGGCACCGGCGCGGACGGCGGAATGTGGCACTTCATCACGGTCGTAGCCACGGGCGAATCGGGTTACATCCCCAGCGGCAATATCATGAGCGGGGATCCTCGCGCTACGCCCACGCCCGTACCATCGGGGGCTACTGCCACCAAGCATGTAGTCTCCAACAAGAACGGCGCGACCCTGCGCTCGATGCCGCTGGACGACGGCGATATCGTGGTCAAGGTGCCTTTCAACACAGTCCTCACCCAGATCGGCAAATCCTCAGGTCTGGACGGCGCGACATGGTATTACGTGGAGATCGGCGGGTATAAGGGTTACGTGCTGGCCGCGGATCTGACGGGATATACCGCGCCGATTACGGGCGGCTCGGATGGATCGCCGTCAGCGCCCGGCAACGGTTCGACGGCAACCGCAGGTTATAGGTACGTTGTAACCGCGACACGTTACGTCAATATGCGCAGCGCTCCTTCGACATCCGCCAGCGTAGTCGCGCAGGTGAAAGCCGGAGAGGTCGTCGTGGAGATACAGAGCGTCATCGGTGCCGACGGTTATACCTGGCGCTATGTCAGCTGGGGCAACAAGAATGGCTATATGCGCTCGGATTACCTGACCGTCATCAGCGGCGGTGGTGTGACGTCGACCGCTATCCCCACCATTACGCCAACGCCCAAACCGAACGCGGGGTATACGGATTTCGTCATCACATATTCGAGCACCTCGATGATGAAAGCCCCGGATAGTTCCACCGTGTTGGTATGGCTGCCGGCAGGGGTTGCGCTAAGGCCCGTGAGCACATACACCGACGATAAGAATATCGTATGGTATCAGGTTATATACAGCACGGCTGGCAATGACCAGGTAGGTTATGTGCAGCGCGCGTGGGTACTGGATAATCCCACATGGGATCAGCTGGTTATGGCCGGAGCGGTGACGCCTTCGCCCAGTCCGACGCGCGAAGCCGCCTACAGCCCGGATGGATATCTGATCACGGTTAGTGGTGGTGTGCCCATCTATCGGGCGGCCGCTTTGTCGGACAAGAGCAATGGCAACTTCGACTGGAATCCAGATCCTTCATACCGTCTGGCAACAATAGCGAGTGCAGGCACGATCCTAAAAATCGAGAAGGCTTACCTAAGTGATACCACTCACGACTATATCTACTATGTCCAGTTCAAAGTGTGGGAAGACCCACCCAAAGTCGCACCCACGCCGACGTTAGGCGTAACTCCTACCAATAATGCCAGATACGTCACCTACTACGGTTATGTTGAGAAGGGTTATACCCGTTACCCCACCAACACCGAGCTTGCCAACGCCAGTTCCCAAGGCTGGGGCAGTCTGTGGCAGCCCACCCCGGTTCCGACCGCCGTACCTACCCCCGCTCCCATTAAGCCATACCAGGTACAGATGGGCATCTCACACGTAGCGCTGCGGACCGGGCCTTCGACTTCTGCGTCAATGCTGGTCAGCATCCCACCGAACAGCATCGCCCAATACCTAAGCCAAGTGACCGGAGCCGACGGCTACGTATGGTATCAGGTGACCTACTACAGCAAGACAGGCTGGATTCGCAGCGATCTGTGCACTCTAATCTACCCCGGAGGATCGACCTCGGTGACGCCCAATACCCCCGCACCCGGCGGCAACTATACGGGCAGCCTGATGGCCATCACCAACAGCGGCACGAATATGCGCACTGGAATGGGTACCTCCTTCGGGATTGTGGCCAAGCTGACCCGGGGCGAGATCGTGAGGGTTGTCGGCAGCGGCACTGGCACCGACGGCAATACATGGTACCAGGTGACGACGCTCCTGACCAACAAGAGCGGTTACGTCAGAGGCGACTTGCTAAGACAATTGACACCAACTGAAGCACAGCAATATGCGTCAAGCGGAGGAGCGGCTACCGCTCCTCCTCCTTCTTCTAATACTCCCACAACACCCGACACCTCTGTCACACTGAAGCTGGGAACGACAGGCACCTCCGTCGCCACACTGCAATCCTACTTGGTTGCTCAGGGTTATCTGGGCAGCAATTTTACGTCCGGAACATATGACGCGGCGACATTCATGGCGGTGAGATCGTTCCAGCAAGCCAGGGGATTGACGGTAGACGGCGTGGCTGGATCGGCCACGTTAGCGGCGCTGTACTCGGGCAGTTCTTCGAATAACTCAAGCGGCTCGAACAGCGGATCCAGTTCCGGCAGCACCAGCACCGGAGACAGCTACGTCCCGCCGAAATCTGTCGAATTAAACAGCTGGACCACCGGGAATATCAAGGCGATTCTCGAGGCCAATCCCAATGGCATAGTCGTGGTCAGCGTCGACTCGGGCATATCCTTCCGCGTGAAGTACCGCTGGGGTTCCAACCACGCCGACTGCGAACCCGAGACCGCCAACGACACCGCGAAGATCAACCAGATCAAGGCCTATTATGGAACGGATCAAACCCGCTACCGCATGCCGGTATGGGTGAAGGTTGGCGGCCACACGTTCGCCGGGTCGTGTTACGCCGAAGGCCACGATGCCTCCAGCGATACCATACCGGGCAACAACTTCCCGGGCGTACTGTGCCTGCACTTTAAGGACAGCTCCACCCATACCAATCCGAACGGCACGGGCACCTCGGAGCATCAGCAGGAGGTCATGTACGCCTACAACCAGCAGCCGTACTAAATAGTATCGACGATGGTTTGATTGAACTGGATTCGCCGGACCCAATTTCCACCGTAATCCACACTAGCACCGCAAGCAGGGACAGGCGATATCGCCTGTCCCGCAGTGCTATCACGGCGGAAGCTGCCAATAAGTGACAGATATGGAAAATAAAACCACTTATAGCAGTGATAAAATAATTTTTCGTCTCGTACACTTTTTTGGCAATACCCGCGCATTCCGGTTCGTCTTATCTATAGAGCTGCCAATTCGCTGGATGACACTGAATGGCAGAACAGGTATGAACAGGAACGAACAGGACTGAAATGAATAAGAGGTGAATAACACGGTGAGACACACTACACACTCCACTAAACTGGCCGCGGCCTTGCTTGCGATGCTGCTGCTGATAAGCATCGTCGGCAGCGGCAGCGCCACGGTCTCCGTAGGCACCGCGTCAACGTACAGCCTGGTCTTAACCCGCACCCTAAGTCAGGGTTCGACAGGCTCCGACGTGCGCGCACTGCAGACGGTCCTCAAGCAGTTGGGATATTTAACGGGTTCAGTCGACGGCATATTCGGGCCGAAGACCAAGGCCGCCGTCGAAGGGTTCCAGCGCAAGAACGGCCTGACCGTGAACGGTCAAGTCACCAACGCCACATTCCAGCGGATGATCTCCAACTCGGCCATCCCCAATACCGGATCAGGCTCGGGCGGATCGACCATTGTGATCTCACGCACGCTGAAATACGGCGACTCGGGCAGCGATGTGCTGTCGATGCAGCAGGCGCTCAAGGCGCTGGGCTATTACAGCGGCCCGCTGTCCGGCAACTTCCAGGATCAGACGCTGGCCGCCGTTCGGTTATTCCAGAATAGGAATGGATTGACGGTGGACGGCCTGGCCGGACGCATCACGCTGACGCTGCTGTACAGCGGCAAAGCGTTACCCTATTACAATGTAACTCCAGTGCCGACCTACAGGCCCACGGCGCAGCCCACCGCACAGCCTACGCAAAGCCAGCGTATACTGCGCTACGGCATGTACGGCGACGACGTGGCGGCTGTGCAGTCGCGGCTATACCAGCTGGGCTACTACACGGGCACCATCAACGGCTGGTTTGACCAGGCGACGCTCAACGCGGTAGCGGCATTCCAGGCTCGGAACAGTTTGTATGCCGACGGCGAGGTTGGGCCGCTAACCATGTCCAGGTTATTCAGCAACTCTGCCATACCCAATGGCAAGCCCAATCCGACCCAGCCGCCCAGCTATCAACTTAAGACGCCGGATAACGTCTCCTTCTCCAGCACGGCAGTGGCGGGCAGCCTCTCATGGGGCCGTGTGCAGAATGCGACGGGCTATCAGCTAGAATTGTCGATTGCTGGCATTACGCGTACGTACTCGATTACATCCGGTTCAACGACATATTTCAGCATTCCCGGCGACCTATACATCCCCGGCGCGACGCTGAACTATCGTCTGCGCGCCACCGGACAGAATGGATCGGTAAGCCCGTGGAATAACGGCTCCATCAAGATCCCGAGCTACAGTCCGCCTCCGGTCATCACCGCGCCTCCGATCACCATCTCCGCGCCGGGCAACCTGGGCTTCTCGTCCACGGGCACGGCCGGGACTATGACATGGGGCCAGGTCAACGGAGCCATCGGCTACGACATCCGCCTGACCATTGCCGGGGTTACGAAGGATTACTCGGTCAATAACGGCAGCACTACCTCGTTCCCCATCCCCAGCGATATGTATCTGCCGGGCAATGTCTTGAGCTTCGGCATTCGCGCCAGAGGTCAGAACGGCGTCGTCAGCAACTGGGTTAACGACTCGATCCCCATTCCGGGATTCGTGCCGCCGCCCGTCATCACGGCTGAACCGCCGCCCCAGATGACCATGCCCACCGGTATAGGACTCAAAGACAGCAACATCGTCTGGAATACGGTACAGGGTGCACAACAGTACTATGTTGAAGTGGTAGGCAACGGATTCTACTATGATGTGGTCTCTGCGTCACCATCCATAAGCATCAGCAACTACACCGCCTTATCCAGCGGAACCTCGTTCAACGTACACGTTACCCCCAAAGCCAATGGCGTCAATGGCCCGACAGCCATCCAAACCCTTACGATGCCTTGACGACACGATAAATCGTTACCAATGAAGAACCTTAGCGGTACAGGCGCGGTGAAAACCGCGCCTGTTGCTTAACTCCCCTTGTATCAGACGCCATTCTCTGGTATATTATATATAACAGCAATACGTAATTCTTGGAGGATATGATGCCTGAATTCACCATCCGCAGTTTGTACGCCGCGCCGCCAGCCGAGGCGCTTGAACATGTCGCCGTGTCCGGTTGGGTGCGCTCCATCCGCGACTCTAAGAATTTCGCGTTCATCGCGCTATCCGACGGCACTCACCAGCAAACGCTGCAGGTCGTCGCCGAGCCAGACAAGGTGGATAATTATAAGGACATAGTTCGCCAGAACGTCGGCGCGGCTGTATCCTGCACGGGCACGCTGGTGCCAACGCCCGAGCGCAAGCAGCCCTTCGAGCTGCAGGCCTCGGCCATCGAGGTGACGGGATCATCCACCGCCGAGTACCCGCTGCAAAAGAAGGGCCACTCGATGGAGTTCCTGCGCACGATCGCGCACCTGCGGCCCAGGAGCAACACGTTCGGCGCGGTATTCAGGATTCGTTCGCTGACGGCGCAGCGAGTGCATAAGTTCTTCCACGACCGCGGATTTGTTTATGTGCATACACCTATTATAACGACTAGCGATGCCGAAGGCGCAGGCGAAATGTTCCGCGTAACCGCGCTGGATCCCGACAACCCGCCGCGCGACACGTCCGGCAAGATCGACCACGCGCTGGATTTCTTTGGCAAGCCAGCCAGTCTGACCGTCTCCGGCCAGTTGAACGTAGAGGCCTTCTGTCTGGCGCTTAGGGATTGCTACACATTCGGGCCGACGTTCCGCGCGGAGCGCAGTTACACGCCGCGTCATGCCGCCGAGTTTTGGATGATCGAGCCGGAGATCGCCTTCGCCGATCTATCCGCCGACATGGACCTTGCGGAGGAATTCGTCAAGGATCTCGTGCGTTCCATACTGGACGAAGCGTTACCCGACCTGGAATTCTTGAATCAGTTTATCGACAAGGGACTTATTGCACGGCTGAAGAATGTTGCGGAATCCGACTTCGCGCGCGTGTCATACACCGAGGCGATCGACATCCTGGGCAAATCCGGCCAGGCATTCGAGTACCCCGTAACCTGGGGCAGTGACCTGCAGACGGAGCATGAGAAATACCTGGCCGAGACGCACTTCAAGCGGCCTGTGTTCGTGCACGATTACCCTAAGGAAATCAAGGCGTTTTACATGCGAGTGAATGACGACGGCAAGACTGTCGCCGCGACCGACCTGCTCGCGCCGGGCATCGGCGAACTGATCGGCGGCAGCCAGCGTGAGGAGCGGCTCGACATCCTGACCGCGCGAATGTCGGCGATGAATATGCCGATGGATGCGTACCGCTGGTATCTCGACCTGCGCTCGTACGGCTCTGTACCGCACGCGGGCTTCGGCCTGGGCTTTGATAGATTAATAATGTTTCTGACGGGTATGACGAATATCCGCGATGTGCTGCCCTTCCCCAGGACGACTGGCTCTGCGGAATTTTAAGCGGTGCGCGCTCTGGCGGTATTCCAGCCCGAAGCGGAGCGGCTGGCGATGCGCGAGCTGAAGGCGCGCGTCGCCGGGCTGGTTCCGGGCGATCCCATCACACCGTCGGCGCGGCTGGTCTCAATGCTGGAACCGACAGTGGCGTTTGATGCTGATCCGCCCGTATTCGTTCAGCATCTCCATTCCGTGGACGAAGCGGAGTGCGCGGCCGATCCATTATATTTGAAGAAACTATCCCACGCCGGACAGCGCCCGTTCCCACCGGGGTACGGGCTGATATGCCGATCGGAATTTAAGTTATTAGAGGCAATTGATTTATTCGGTATACCGACGCCCGCCGGAACTATGGCCGTGGATCTGGGCGCGTCGCCGGGCGGCTGGACACGCGTGGTTCGCATGCGTGGAATGCTGGTGACGGCTGTCGATCCCGCCGCGCTAGATATTAGGATCGAATCCGATCCAGGCGTAAGGCACCTGCGCACGACGGCGGGACAGTATCTAAAGAGCGCCGCGTCAGGCAGTATATCATTATTATTAAACGATATGAAGATGGAGTTTGAACGGTCGTGTGCGCTGATGGTAGATGCCGCGCCGCTGATGACGCCGGACGGCTGGGCCGTGCTGACGCTCAAACTGCCCGCGAATGCCGTAGCATCGTGGCCAGGTATCATTAAGCGGGCGCGGGAATTACTAGAAGGATCATATACCATCGTCGGCATCAGACAGCTGCTCCATAACCGCAGCGAGGTTACATGCGCATTAAGGTTCAGATAGCGCACCCGTCCGCATATCCTGTCCCAATGAGGACAGGAGGGATTGCACATGGCGTTGACATCCTCACCGTACATGGAGGCGCTGCCGCCGCAGGCGTTTCTACAAAAAACGATAAATCTCTACTTTTACCGCTATCAGAACGCGGGCGATCTATTCGGCCCGTGGATGATGTATGAGATGTTCAACGTGCGCGCGCTGTGGAAGCAGCAGGGCGAAGCGGAAATGGTTGCGGTTGGGAGCATACTGGATCACTTCGCAACGGCGCGCCAGCATCCCAGGATCAGCGATGAACCTATAAAGGTATGGGGTTCCGGTTATCTGCATGCGGAACCGTTCGTGATCCCGCTGTGCCGGGAGCTGAACGTGCTCGCTCTGCGCGGCCCGCTGACCAAGGAGCGCGTCGAGGCTACGATAGGCAGCACAATCGACTGCCCGCTGGCCGATCCTGGCCTGCTGGCCTCACGGCTGCCGGGGCTGCCGTACGTCCACAAGGATATCGAGCTGGGCATCATCCCGCACTACCAGGAGAAGTGCGGCGACTTCTTCTACCACGCTAAGTCCAGGATACCCAAGGCCGAGGTGCTCGACGTACAGATGGATCCGCGGCGGTTCATCGCCCAGCTGCGCCGATGCAAGACGATACTGACTACCAGTCTGCACGGCGCAATATTCGCGGACAGCTTCGGCATACCGAATCGCTGGTGCGTGCTGAACAGCCGCGAACCGTGGTGGGATTACAAATTCTACGACTATTACGGTTCATACGGCTTGGATATGAAGCCGCTGAACCTGGACGACGAACCCACGCCCACGCCCGAAGCCATCAAGGATTCGTACCAGATCGATCCAGCCGTGGTTACCCAGAAGCAGGACGCGCTGATAATGTGCTACCCATATAAGTATGGTTCCTGCGAGCCGGATTATCCACGCAATTCATATAGGAATTGAGCGCCATATGCGCTCGCTTTGTGTTCGCCCACACCCGTGACCGCCAACATTGCGGTCATGGTCTGGGGGCGTTTACGGCACATATCCTCCAGCGTAGCGTTGCTGAATACCATGTACGCGGGTATGCCCTGCGCTTTGGCGATAGCCAGACGCAGGGCTTTTAGGCGTTCGAATAATTCTGCATCGACGGACATTGTCAAAACAGGTTTACGCGAGCGTTCGCGAGGCAATGGGCGTGGTTCGGCGGGTTTGAGTTCAGGCTTGAGTACGGGTTTCAGCGTTGAAGCTGCGGACATTTGAGCCTGACAATTGCTGCAGGATTCGCAGCGGATTGGCGGTTTCTCGCCAAAGTACCTCAACAATCTGGCGCGCAAGCAGTCGGTTGCCTTGGCGTAGGCGATCATATCCTCCAGCCGCGCTCTAGCGCGCCGCAGCGACTCTGGATCGCGCGCCTCGTCGCTATGCTCGATCAGACTGCGGCGCACGAATATATCCGCCGGCGCGAACAGCAGACAGCACAGCGCATCCGAACCGTCGCGGCCCGCGCGACCGGCCTCCTGGTAGTAGCTCTCCAAGTCGCCCGGCATATTATAATGAATAATAAATGTTACGTTAGACTTATCAATACCCATGCCGAACGCGTTAGTCGCGACCAGGACGGGCGTGTCGTCGATGGCGAAGGCATCCTGATTCATGCGGCGTTCGTCGTCCGACAAACCCGCGTGGTAACGGGCGGCCCTTACACCGTGCTGGCAGAGCATGTCGCATACGGCATCGACGGCCTTGCGGGTGGAGCAGTAGATGATCCCGCTCTGGCCATAACGCTGGGCAAGTATGGAAAGCAGCAGCTCGTCGCGCTCGCGTCCGCCCCGACCACGTATAACCTCAAAGAATAGATTCGGCCTGTCGAATGATTCGACCGCGCGGACGGAATCACGCAAGCCCAGCAGATCCACGATATCCCGGCGCACACGCTCCGTGGCCGTCGCTGTGAACGCGGCCAGCGTTGGCCGGGCTGGGAGCGAATCCACAAACGCGCGGATATCCAGGTAACTCGGCCGGAAGTCACGGCCCCACTGGGACACGCAGTGCGCCTCGTCCACGGCGATGCGTGCGGGTGGGTAGGCCATCGCGAAGGCGATGAAGTCAGGGCTGACCAGGCGTTCGGGCGCGATGTATATGATTTTATACATACCAGTGGCTGCGTTGGAGAGGGCTTTGCGGTATTGGCCAGGCGTCAGCGTGCTGTTGAGGAATGCAGCCGCCACGCCGGACTGCCGCAGCGCGCCGACCTGATCCTTCATCAGTGATATCAATGGCGATATAACGAACGTCACGCCGTCGGTGAGCAGCGCGGGGATCTGGTAGCACAGCGACTTGCCGCCGCCTGTAGGCATCACGGCCAGCACGTCGCGCCCGCCGAGCGTGGCGTCTATTATCCGCTCCTGGCTTGGGCGGAATGTGGTGAAGCCAAACGTATCGCGCAGAATGTCGATTTTCGTCTGCATTGGTATATAATAGCAAATCGTGCGGCGCGGGTCAATAGGTTTAACGCTTCAATCGTCCTTGACGCAATTCTTGCAAGGCTCCTTGCTCAACTGTAACGCGTGGGTGAGCGTGGTCTCCAGCGGGTTTTTCATGTTCGAGCAGGCTGGGTTGTAGTGGTATTTGGTGCCCGTTTTGCTTAGGTAGACGGGCCGCGCTCCTGCCACCGACTCGTACAATCCAGCGGGCAGCTGATCGGATGTCAGCGTCGTAATGTCGTATATTTTGTAGAATGCCAGCGCAAACGCTTCACTGTCTATAACATTCTCCGGGTCCGTCAGCGGCGACACTGTGATCAGGCTAGCGTCGATGTAACCCGCTGCGATTTCACCTTCCACCTGCACAGCCGCCTGATACCACTCCGGCGCGGCCGATCCAGCATCGCCGAATACGCATACCAATGTCCCCGTATTCGGTATGACTAATATGGATTGACCGCCTGGCGCGTCCAATACGTCGACAGAATCGGCATTGGTTGTACCGACGAGTATATCCAGCTTAGAAAAGTCGAGCGCGCCGTCCTGATCCAGGGGTATGGGCAGACGCTGGAATGGCTGTTCCGGCGTTACAGTTTCCGCGAGCGCGAATCCGCAGATGAGCGATAGTGTCAGCAATAGAGCAAATAACTTGGTAATAGTTCGCATAAAATCCACCTCCAAATTTACTGTTCTGTAAAATGATAACATTTATGTAGTGGCAATTCAATGGAAATATTTACAAGGCAATAATTGGTTATTCTACCAAAGAGTATCAATATGGGTTTACATAATTCGATAGGTTTGGTATAATGCATGGTGGAATGATTATTGGCGCGGCCGGAAGGGGATACCGCATGGGTGAACTGCATGTGCTGGAGCATCCGTTAATTCAACATAAACTGAGCATCATGCGCGATGTGAATACCTGCACGAAGGATTTCCGCGAACTGCTGGAGGAGATATCCCAGCTGATGGTGTATGAGGTGACGCGCGGTCTTTCGACAAAACCCGTCGAGATTACGACGCCTATCGGCCCGGCCACCGCATGTATACTAAGCGGCAAGAAGCAGGGCTTGATTCCCATACTGCGCGCCGGGCTGGGCATGGTGGATGGGATCATGCGGCTGCTGCCGAACGCCCGGATCGGGCACATCGGGCTGTACCGCGACCCGGACTCGCTGGAGCCGGTGGAGTATTATTGCAAACTGCCGCCGGATATCGAGGAGCGCGACCTATTCGTGCTGGATCCGATGCTGGCTACGGGCGGATCATCCTCGGCGGCCATATCGTTCATTAAGAAGCGGAACGGCCGGAATATCAAGCTGGTCTGCCTGATCGCAGCGCCGGAAGGCGTCGCCAGAATCCAGAAGGATCACCCGGATGTGGAGATATTCGTCGCCGCGCTGGACGAGTGCCTGAACGAGCACGGGTATATCGTGCCAGGGCTGGGCGACGCCGGCGACCGATTATTCGGTACGCGCTGACGGAGAGGTTGGAATATGGCGGAAACGGACAAGACGGCGGACATTAAGCCGTCCGAATCGACAATATCGGGCAAATCACGCAGCGCGCCGGACTTTAAGGACGCGAAGTGCAAGCCATTCTTTTTCAAGGGTGGATCGGTGGGGGTGCTGCTGATCCATGGGTTCACGGGTTCGCCGTCGCACATGCGGCCGCTGGGCGAGGCATTGCGCGACGCGGGCTACACCGTGCGGGGGATATTGCTGCCAGGCCACGCCGATTCGCTGGAGGCTATGGAGCGTTCGAACTGGAGCGAGTGGCTTGAGGCGTCGGAGAAGGCGTACAAGAGACTTGCGGAGGATTGCGATCAGGTGGTGGTTGGGGGCCTTAGCATGGGCGGCGCGATCGCGTGCTATCTGGCGGAGAAATATCCCGTTAAGGCGTTGCTGACGTATGCCCCGGCGTTAAAGCCGAAGCATAGCTACATCAAGTACGCGCATCTCGTTAAGCATTTCATGCCGCACGTGGGCTGGAGCGGGAATAGTCTGCTCCATGACGAAGGGTTCATGAAGGAGTACAACATCGGGTATAACGGGCTGCCCGTGTCGAAGGTTGACGACTTGATCAAGATATACACGATGGCGAACGAGCAGCTGAAGAAGATCACCTGCCCGGTATTCGTGGCGCAGTCGAAATTTGACGAGCAGGTGCACAAGGATGTGCCCGACATGCTCAAGGCGGGTGTGAGCAGCAAGGTATGCGAGGTGCTGTGGCTGACGAAGTCGCCGCACGTGTGCACGATCGGCGCGGATCATGACGTGGTATTCGATCGGACGCTGCAGTTCTTGCGTAATAATGTAGATTCTAAATAAATTATTACGTAATACCGAAGAATTTGTTATAATAGATGTACAACTCACGGATGGCGCATGAAAACACGCCGCTCGTGAGTTGTATCGTTGTATAGATCCGTATGAATACGGACGCGAAAGGAGAGTGAGTAACCGATGGCGGGACGCACTAATTACACATACACCGCGATCTACAACCGCTCGTTCGCGAAGCCCAGCAAGTATCCGCCGGAAAGCTCGTACGGGCGGACGTACGCCCTGGAGCCGCTGGAGCGGGTGGAAGAGAGTGACGGACGCAGCGATACGCCGGTGCTGGCGCTGCTGTTCTTTGTGCTGCCTATACTGGGATTATTCGCGATATTGATGCAGCCGATGCGGTGGGTATTCATGGCCGCTGCGCTGTTGAGTTTGCTGACGATGTGGGGGCTGAAGTGCTTCATGCCTAGGGCGCGGCTGATCACGTCGGTCATACTGACGGGGTTAATCGCGCTGGCGATCGTGGGCGCGCTGGCTTCGCCGGGGAGTACGCCGTATAATGTCGGCGGGCTTAATACGCTAGCGGGCGGTGACGTCCAGGCTACCTCTACACCGGGGGTGGGGAGCGATGCCGGGGTGGTCAATGTTGATAGTGGTATAACTGATCTGGATTCAGTTGGGGTTGATACGGGTGAGAGTTCGGCGGGTGTTAAGTCTCCGGCGGAGACGGTGCTGCTGGCTTATTTAGAATTGTGGAAGCTGGGGAATAACACCGAGGAGATGGTCAAGTACACCTGGCCGGAGTGGAGGCGGATGGTTGAGAATCCGCAATTCGTACTGTTCTCGACGTATGCTAATAGGAAAATGCTCGAGTGGGAGTACACGATGCCCACGGTGAGCGACTTGGATACGGTGGTGACAGTGCCGGTAGTGGCGAAGGTGCAGAATGTGAACGGCACGACGGCGGGTGTGCAGTACGCCGCGATGCTGTATCGGGTGGATGATACGTGGTATGTGGATCCGCAATCGTTTAGGTCGGGGTTAGCGGTGGTAGAAGCGACGCCGACGCCGGATCCGGCTGCGACGCCGAAGCCTACGCCGATGGTGACGGTTAATCCGAATACGAAGTTGTGGTATAACAGCGATAACGGGGCATATTACCATACGGTTAAGAATTGTTCGACGATTGCGGAGAGGTATGTGAGTAAGATGAGCTCGTTCACGTACTCGCAGTTGGGGGAGAAGAAGTATTCTAAGTTGAAGCCGTGCCTTACGTGTAGTGCGCCGGCCCGCCCCTAACAGAAACGCCAGAGCGATTTGCGGTAAAAAGTAGGTCCAGGGGCAGCGTCGCATCCGCTCCTTTGGGAAGGGGACTCGCGTCCCCCTCCCAACCTCCCCCTGGGGCTTGGTACGAGGAGACGTAGTAACGATTTGCGGTAAAAAGTAGGTCCAGGGGGAACCCCTGGTCAGGGGTCCAGGGGGCTGAAAGCCCCCTGGTAGGGTCCGGGGCAAAGCCCCGAAAATCCCAGCGCGAAGCGCGAAGGATTGGTGCTGCTGTTGAAGTACACTCGTGAGCAGTATTTCAGGATATGGCTGGCGGGCGTGGATGGCATCGGCGCGAAGTCGTTCGCGCGGCTGCTGAAGCGTTACGGCAGCGCGGAGGCCGTGTGGGAAGGGTTCGGCGCGGAGATGCGCTGGATCGGCCCGTTAGCATGGCAGGAGATGAAAGCCGCCCATAGCCGCGATACAGCCTCGGAGATGGTGGAGCGCGTTGAACACTGCGGCGCGACGGTGGTATTCCAGGACGACAGGGAATACCCGCCGCTGCTGCGCGAGATAGCCGATCCGCCAGCATTGCTGTATGTGCGCGGCCGCCGCGATATATCCGACGAGTGGTGTATCGCGATCGTTGGCACGCGTACTCCTACGGCGTATGGATTGAGAATGGCGCGGCAGATTTCGGGCGAGCTGGCCCGCAGCGGCGCTACTGTGGTGTCGGGTTTCGCGCGCGGGATAGACAGCGCGGCGCATACCGCAGCCGTCGGCGCGGGCGGACGTACGACGGCTATACTCGGCTGCGGCGTGGATGTGATTTACCCGCCGGAGAATGTCGAATTGTTTGAGCGGATACTGGATATGGATGGGAGTATCGTGTCCGAATTCCCGCCGGGGAGCGAACCGCGCGGGATGCATTTCCCGATGCGCAATAGGATCATCAGCGGGATGTCGAGGGGCGTGCTGATGGTTGAGGGGTTGAAGGGTTCCGGCGCATTGCATACGGTGAAGTCCGCTATCGATCAAAACCGCGAGGTGTTCGTGCTGCCGGGGCAGGTGGATTCACCCACGAGCGAGACGAATCACATGCTGGCGCGCGACGGCGCGAGGATAATCACGAGCGCGGTGGACATTTTGGAAGATTTGCGCGCGGAGGCGCTGCCGCGTCCGAAACAGACGACGCTGGAGGAGGCAGTCAAGACCGCACAAAAGCCGGAACCTTCGATTCATCCTAAAGAAAAATCAAAGGTTGGCAAGCCTAGAGCGGCGGTCGAGGCTGTTAAACCTCCTGTTGAATTGACGGATGATGAGTCGCGCGTATTCGCTGCCCTTGAATCAGGCCAAAAAAGTGTCGACAGGCTAGTGGAATTGACGGGATTAAGTGCGGCAATCGTGAATACGGTATTGACAACGCTGGCCATGAAGGGAATAATGTAATAATTGATACGATAGATTCTATCCCGAAACGAGGTTTAGCAGGTTGGCTGAAAAAAAATACAAGCTAGTGATAGTCGAATCCCCGGCCAAGGCCAAGACGATCGGCAAGTACCTAGGCAAGCAGTACCGGGTCGAGGCGTCCAACGGGCACGTGCGCGACCTGCCTAAGTCCCAGATGGGCGTGGATGTAGGCGCGGATTTCGAGCCGAAGTACATCACGATTCGCGGTCGGGGCGAGGTGTTGGCGCAGATTCGCAAGGAAGCGAAGAACGCCACGCAGATTCTACTGGCGACGGACCCTGACCGCGAGGGCGAGGCGATATCCTGGCATCTGGCGCACATACTGGGCATCGAGCCGCAGACGCCATGCCGCGTGACGTTCCAGGAGATCACGAGCAAGGCCGTCAAGAGCGCCATCCAGGAACCGCGCCCTATTGATATGTCGCTGGTCAACGCGCAGCAGGCGCGGCGCGTGCTGGATAGACTGGTAGGCTACAGCATCAGCCCGCTGCTTTGGGCGAAGATCAAGAAGGGCTTGAGTGGCGGTAGAGTGCAGTCGGTCGCCACGCGGATCATCGTGGATCGCGAGGATGAGATCGACTCATTTATCCCAGAGGAATACTGGGATGTCGAGGCCGACATAACGGTCGGCAAGCAGAAGTTCCACGTCCGATTGGACACGGTCGATGGTAAGAAGGCCCAGCTTACGGGCGAGGCCGGGGCCAAGGCCGCGCTGGAGGCTATCGACAGCGGGCCGTTTGACATTCGTTCGGTTAAGAACGGCGAAAAGCGCAAGTCCCCTGTCGCGCCGTTCACGACCAGCAACATGCAGCAGGAGGCCGCGCGAAAGCTGCGATTTACGACGGCTAAGACGATGCAAATCGCCCAGACGCTGTACGAGGGCGTGGATCTGGCGGGCGAAGGCACGCAGGGCTTGATATCCTATATTCGTACGGATTCGACACGCGTGTCGGATGAGGCTCTGGCCGCCGTCCGCGAGGAGATTTCCAAGCGGTTTGGGGAGGCTTACCTGCCCGAGAAGCCCAACGAATTCAAGACACGCAAGCGCGCTCAGGACGCGCACGAGGCCATCCGTCCGACGGAGATTTCGCGCAAACCGGACGACATCAAGGCCTCGCTGACGAAGGATCAGTATAATCTATATAGATTAGTATACTTACGATTCCTGTCCAGCCAGATGAATCCGGCGTTATACGACACCCAAACGGCGTGCATCGGCAACAAGCGTGTCGAATTCCGATTCTATGGCGAGCACAAGAAGTTCCCCGGGTTCACCGCCGTCTACGAGGAGGGCACCGACGAGGAAGCGCCGTCGGTGGAGACCACGCTGCCCAAGTTCAACGTAGGCGACGAAGCCACGCTGGGCGAAGTGACCAGCGAGCAGCATTTTACGCAGCCGCCGTCACGGTATACCGAGGCCTCGTTGGTGCGTGCGCTGGAGGAGAAGGGTATCGGCAGGCCGAGCACGTACGCGCCCACCATATCGACGATCGTCGCGCGCGGCTATGTCCTGCGCGATAAAACCCGTCTGATCCCGACCGAATTGGGCCGTATGATCACCAACCTGATGTGCGAATATTTCAAGGATATCGTGGACGTCGAGTTCACATCCGAGATGGAGGATCAGCTGGATCGCGTCGAGGATGAGTCGCTGCCATGGAAAGACGTCATCCGCACATTCTACGGCAACTTCAGCCAGGTGCTGGAGAATGCCGAGGCCTCCATCGAAAAGGTGGAGATCAAGGACGAGGTATCCGACATACCGTGCGACAAATGCGGCGCGATGATGGTGTATAAGATGGGGCGGTTCGGCAAGTTCCTGGCGTGCCCGAAGTTCCCAGAATGCAGGAATACCAAGCCGATCTTCACGTACATAGCCACGCCCTGCCCCAAGTGCAACGCCCGGTTGTTGGAAAAATTGTCGAGAAAGGGCAACAAGTTCTACTCGTGCGAGCGGTATCCGGATTGCGACTTCATAGCCTGGGATTTCCCGCTGCCCGATAAGTGCCCCCAGTGCGGTGGGTTCATGGTGTTCAAATCCAACCGCAAGGGCGCGCGCTGGAAGGTTTGCGCGAACGAGCAGTGCCGTTACCGTGAAGCCATACCCGACGAGCCGGATATGGAGGATGCGCCGCTGCCTGACGCTGACGCCGTGGACGATACGCCCGAATCCACCGAAGCCGAAGCGTAATGGACCGCGCAACTGTAATCGGCGCGGGTCTGGCCGGATGCGAGGCGGCGTGGCAGTTGGTCCGCCGCGGCATGCCCGTAACCCTCATCGATACGAAGCCAGGCAAGCGTTCGCCAGCGCACAACAGCCCGCTGTTTGCGGAGCTGGTCTGTTCGAATTCGCTGAAGTCGGACGAGATCACCAACGCGTCGGGTCTGTTGAAGGCCGAGATGCGCCTGTTGGATTCGCTGATAGTGAAGGCTGCGGACGCGTCGCGGGTTCCGGCGGGTTCGGCGCTGGCGGTAGATCGTGAACAGTTTGCGAAATATATCACCGAGGCGTTGTCGAATAACCCAAACATCCGTATAATTAGCGAAGAGGCATCAGTGCTTCCTGATTCGCCCGCGATAATCGCAACGGGACCGCTGACCTCGGACGCGCTGTCGGGTGCACTAGCGGAACTGCCGGGCTTGAAGCGGTTGAGCTTTTATGATGCCGCTGCGCCCATCGTTACCCGGGAATCGATCGACGATTCGCGCGCGTTCGCCGCCGCTAGGTATGGCAAGGGCGACGCCGATTACATCAACTGCCCGCTGAACGAGGCAGAATTCGACACGTTCCGCGAGGTGTTGTTGTCCGCTGAAACCGCCCCTGTCCATGGCTTTGAGCCACAACTGCTCTATGAAGGCTGCATGCCCGTCGAGGCGATTGCGGCGCGCGGTAGGCTGGCGCTGGCGTACGGGCCGATGCGGCCCGTCGGACTGACCGATCCGCGCACGGGCAGGCGGCCGTTCGCGGTGGTGCAGCTGCGCGCGGAGAACGCGGAAGCCACGCTGCTCAACCTAGTAGGATTCCAGACGCGGCTGAAGTTTGGCGAACAGCGGCGGGTATTCGGCATGATTCCGGGCTTGGAGCACGCGGAATTCGCGCGTTTTGGCGTGATGCACCGCAATACGTTCATCGACGCGCCGTCCGTGTTGGATTCGACATATATGGTCAGGTCAAACCCGGGGTTGTTTATAGCGGGACAACTAACTGGAGTTGAAGGTTACCTGCCATCGGCGGCATCGGGTATGATCGCGGGGATTCAACTGCGGCAATGGCTGCGCGGGCTTGATTCAATAGCATTCCCGGGGTATACGGCGCTGGGCGCGCTGGGGCGGTACGCATCCACACCTAGTAAAGATTACCAACCCATGGGTATTCAATATGGTATAATAGATTCACCCGAGGAACGGTTCAGGGATAAGAGAGCTAAGGCGCGTCGGGTTGCGGAACGGTCGCTCGAGGCGATAGCATCTATACGGCAGACGCTGGAGGAGTTATGAGCATCAGTTTTAGAGGGACGACCATCGTTGGGGTTTACAAGAACGGCCAGTGCGCGATCGCCGGCGACGGGCAGGTCACGCTGGGCGAGACGACCATATTCAAGGCCGGGGCCGTAAAGGTGCGGCGGCTGTACGGCGGCAAGGTCGCAGTCGGATTCGCCGGATCGGTCGCCGACGCCATCACATTGTGCGAACGGTTTGAGGAGAAGCTGACCCAGTACGGCGGCAATCTGGAGCGCGCCGCCGTTGAATTAACCCAGGATTGGCGCGACGACAAGACGCTGCGCAAGCTGGAGGCCATGATGATCGTCGCCAACGCCCAGCAGATGCTGATATTGTCGGGCACGGGCGAGGTGCTCGCGCCGGACGACGGCGTCTGCGCGATAGGCAGCGGCGGGAATTACGCGCTGGCGGCTGCCCGCGCATTAGCGTTGCATACACAGATGTCGGCGGCCGAGATAGCGCGCGAAGCGCTGATGATCGCCTCGTCGATCTGCGTTTATACGAATGATAATATAACGGTGCTGGAGGTGTAATGTTATGGCCCAATTAACACCACGGGAGATAGTCCGGGAGCTGGATAGATACATCATCGGGCAGGACGACGCCAAGCGCGCCGTAGCGGTCGCACTTCGAAACCGCTACCGCCGCGCGGAATTGCCCGACGAGATTCGCGTAGAGATCAGCCCGAAAAATATTTTGATGATAGGGCCGACAGGCGTTGGCAAGACGGAGATCGCCCGCAGATTGGCGAAACTGGTCGACGCGCCGTTCATTAAAGTAGAAGCGACCAAGTTCACCGAGGTGGGATACGTAGGGCGCGACGTGGATTCGATCGTGCGCGACCTGATCGAGGCCGCCATCCGTATGGTAAAGGAGCAGCATGGCGCTCGGGTGCGTCTGCGGGCACAAGTACTCGCGGAGGAGAGGATTGTCGAATTATTGTCCAATCCGCCGACGAAGCAGAAACCGAAGCCGATGAACCCCATCGATATATTATTAGGGAATAAGCCCAAGGAACCGGAGGTCTCGCCCGAGGAGACAACCCAGCTAAACCTGCGCCGCGAGGATCTGCGCCACAAGCTGCTGCGCCACGAGATGGAGGATCAGGAGATAGAGGTCGAGGTCGAGGAGAGCGCGCCGACCATGGAGATCCAGGGCACGGCGGTCAACATCGGCGACATGATGGGCTCGATCCTGCCCAAGCGGATGAAAACGCGGCGCGTCCGCATATCCGAGGCGCGCAAGTTGCTCATGGCCGAGGAGGAAGGCAAGCTCATCGACATGGACGCGGTGACGGCCGAGGCGATCCAGCGCGCGGAACAGGATGGCATCGTATTCATCGACGAGATAGACAAGATCGCCGGGCGTTCGGCGGCGGGCCACGGGCCGGACGTGTCGCGCGAGGGCGTCCAGCGGGATATCCTGCCCATCATCGAGGGCAGCACGGTCAACACCAAATATGGTCCGGTCAAGACGGATTACATGCTGTTCATAGCGGCGGGCGCGTTCCACGTGGCTAAGGTGAAGGATCTGATTCCCGAGCTGCAGGGCCGTTTCCCGGTGCGCGTGACGCTGAAGTCACTCACGAAGGAGGACTTCCGCAACATATTATTCCAGCCCGAGAATGCGCTGACGCGCCAGTACACCGCGCTGCTGGGTGTGGATCATGTGCGATTGACATTCGACGAAAGCGCGCTGGATTCGCTGGCCGAGGCTGCGTACATTGCCAACGAAAATGGCGAGGATATCGGCGCGAGGCGGTTATCGACAATATTCGAGAAACTGCTGGAAGATATCTCGTTCAACGCGGGCGGCGACATGCCGGATGTGGATCTGGTGATAACTAGCGCGTATGTGCTGGAACATTTGAGTGATGATGCCAAGGAGAGGGATTTGAAGTTGTTTATAGTTTAATAAAGACGTAGACCCCACCGCCTGTGGGGGGTTGGTTCCTCCTCTGCGGAGGGCTTGCCCCAACTGCGGTTGGGGACTTGTTACTTTTCCCGTCCGTGGGAAAAGTAACCAAAAGGACGGCCAAAGAGGGAGGGCACTGTGCCCTCCCTCTCTGGACTCTCCCTCCTCAATGTTGGCTCCGCTCATTGGTCTATGACCAACGTTCAATTGAGTTACAAGCACAGTGTTGCAGGGTTCTCGCGGCTTCGCGGCGAGGTAGTCACATTGGCGAGGCTGGTCATTATCATTATATAATCATTGTATCAGCCAACTACTATCTCCGGATCATCTAAGCATGCACTTAAACAACTATAAAACCATAACAGCCTCCCGCCACCAACTTTAGATCATGTAGGATTTCAGGTGAACAATGTGATGCCAAGGACCTGCAATACTGTGTTACTATGGATAGCGTAAGTTTGGCCTCTTGCAGCAGGTGCAACATTGAGGAGGGAGAGTCCAGAGAGGGAGGGCACAGTGCCCTCCCTTTCTGGCCGTCCTTTTGGTTACTTTTCCCACGGACGGGAAAAGTAACAAGTCCCCAACCGCAGTTGGGGCAATCCCTCCGCAGAGGCGTTATTCGATAACAAATTTAATAGCATCCGCTGCATCCAATTCATCCTGCCGCATCGCGCGCATCTTTGCAATCCTCGCCAGCGAAACGATCGGCACGCCCAACTGTTCCAGCTTAACACGTCCAGGTTGAAAGGATTTCTCAATAACAATTCCTATACCAACCAATTGAGCGCCTGCCTGTTCCACCAGCCTCGCCGCGCCCAGCGCCGCCTCACCCATCGCCAAGAAATCATCTATGAATAATGCACGAGCACCTTGCGGCACGAACGCCCTATTCACCGACAATTCATATATGGAATCCTTGGTAAACGAGCGCACTGGCGTTGCGAGCCGCTCATCCCGCGCGACCCTGGAGACCTGCTTCTTGCACACGACCAGCGGCAGACCCATGGCGAGCGCGGTCATCCCGGCGGGCGCTATACCGGAGCTTTCTATCGTGAGTATAACCGTTGGTTTTACATAATTAAACTGCTGTAAGAATGATTCGCCAATCTCTTTCATTAGCAGCATATCAACTTGCTGATTTAAGAACGAATCGACCCTTAGCAGCCCGCCTTCCAGCACGCGGCCATCCGTCAGGATCCGTTGCTGCAGCGAGGGGAGTTGAAATGCTTGAGTTTCTTGATGTTTTAACATGTTTTAGCCATCCATTCGGAAAGTTTTCCCAAATTTGGAATAAACAGGGAACCTGGACAATGGTTTTTACGTCTCCAAAAAAGCACGAACTATGCGCCACGCAGCGGCCTTGGTTTCAAACGCCTGAACCCTGGCCGGACTGGTCGACGGCAGCGTGACGAACTCGATCGCCGAGCATCGGTCGGATCGGTCGGGCAGGTTAGGCAGTATGAGCGAACGGAATAGCGCGGCGGCCTTCTGGCCGTTGAAGAATACCGCGCGGATGTCGGGGCATTCATCCAGCAGCGCCGGAATGTCGTTAGGCTGGACGTCGCGCATAGAGGCGTCGCTGCTAGCCTGACGGGTGCATGAGCACGCAACATCCCACAAGGCGATCCGGTGTGATCGGAGGAATTCGTAGCGCGCCGCCCAGTCCTCCGGCGGGCGCTCATCCCACAAGCCGTAGATGATTGGCCAGAACGCGTTGCGTGGGTGGGCGTAATAGTTAGTCGCGGTCAGCGAGGCTACGCTGGGCATCGTCCCAAGAATCAGCACACGCGCGTCGGATTGCGCAGCGTACGGAAATGAATAAATATGCATAAGGGGTTGATCCTGACCATGGATATCTCTCACGCTATCGTCACCCGCTTGCACGCGCTCTGCCTGGATCGGGGAATGACCATCAACGGTCTAAGCAACCGGGCCGGGGTTACACAGTCCACCGTCAATGACATCATGACCGGGCGAACCCACAACCCCGGCGTCGCAACGCTCAAAAAGTTATGCGACGGGCTGGACATCAGCATCCGCAAATTCTTTGACAGCGAGCTGTTCGCCAACCTGGAGCAGGAAATTCGGTAAATTTTTACCAAATTTTACTGCTCTGGCGGAATTCGATAGCGAAGCCACTCCAGACGGGTGACAACGCTGTCCTTGGCGTACACCGTTAGCTCAATATAATCTTTCGCTAACTTGGTGTAATAGTGCGCCTCGTACTCGCCATCGCCCATGTTCCGCAGCAGCCCCATATTCCCCTCGGCCGCGCCGCTGATGAACGAATAGAGCACGCGGTTGCCTTGGCCATCATCCTCGCCGCCCTCATCGCGGTACAGCGCCATCGCATCGGACAGCGACATCCCGACGGTCACACCGCGCGGGCCTTTAATGCTGTCGTCACGTACGCTCAACTCCGCCAGCAGGCTCGCGTCCGGATCGTCCGCATCCCTGAAAACCGCGTAACCGAACGAAAAATACAGCACAGTATACGTCCCCTGGGCATCCGATCCTCCAGCGACCACGCTGGATGGCGCACCGAATCGACTGATAAACTGTGCTCGCGTCGTCGAATACAGCGTTAATTTGTCGAATGTGTCCCTCTCCATCACGCTCGTCTTGACTGTACCCTTGCACACATACCGAATACTCATCTCGTTGCTGACCTTGCCGTTGGGCGCGACGGCAATCGCCCGGACGGTCGTCGCGCTAGCCTTGCGCAGCGTAATCAACGATCCCGGCTCGAATACCTTGGAATTTACCGTCGCTGGCGAACCGTCGGTGGTGTAATAGATCACATTATCCTTCTCGGCACGCAGCGCCAGCGTGCGAACCGTGTCATATGTGCCAGGCTTCAGGTTGGACTCGGGCATCTTCGGCGCGGCAGTCCGGATGGTATAAGTTTGCCGCTGCTCGCTGGATACGCGGCCATCCACGAATACTACGGCACGCAGCGTATACGGCTCCTCCCGCTCTTCCAGATACAACTCATCAGTGTATAATGCTCCTACATATGGGTCGGTTTCATCCAGAGTGTAGCGAATCTCCGCGCCGGCCTGGTTGCTGGTCAGGCGGATAGTTATGGGTGTAGCATAAACCCCGCTCGTCGCGGATACGCGAGGATAATCGGGCCGGGCCGCCGCCAGCATCTGGCTGAACGCCTCGTCGCCCGTCTGGTCGAACGCGTACTGCATGCACTGCATGGCTTCCCACGGCCTATCCTGCATCTGGTAGAGGCTGATGATGCGCTGATACGCCGCCGAGTTGGTGGGATGCAGCGAAACCGCGCGACGGTAGGCCAGTTCAGCCCGATCGAATTGCTCGTTGGCCTCGTACGCGCCGCCTAAATCCAACAATACCGATAGGTTATCTGGCTCCTCGCTAAGTGCGATCTCGAATGCCCGCACTGCCGCTGGCACAGACCCCTCGTTCATCATCCTGCGTCCGAGCGTGGCATACGCCGTGCTGTCGGCCGCGCGGCCCCAGGACGCCAGCAGGAATTGGCCTTGATCCGTACGTGTTAAGAATATATATACCGATCCGGTTATCATAGCCACAACTAAAAATGACAGCACCAACAACCGTATCCAGTTAAACTGATCCGTCGGATGCGGCGCAATATAAGGCTGACTGGCCCTTGGCGCGGTCGAAGCGGCCCCAGATTGATTATGTAACGATAACGAGGCGGTGGTGCGCAGCGGCCTGGCTAGCGCGGCCTCGGATGCGGCGCGCTGCGGGGATACTGGCCGCGAACCTGGCTGTGCTGCGGATACGGTCAAGCGCGTCTCGCCCTTGTCGGGTTTGCGTGAACCGGGCACGGGTTCGGCCAGGCGAGCTACCGAGCGCGCCTGATCCCAGCCTGCGGCGCGCTGAAGCTGGGCGGGCCGCTTAGCCTTCTGCGCCGCCAATAATTCTGTGGTTTCGCGCATTCGTTCGCGGTACTTGGCCGACGCGGTTTTCCTAGCGGCGGCTGATGGTTCGGACATGATAAAGCCTCCATTTATTCCTGACTAATTAACGTGAAATACAGACGGATTAATCCCGATATTCATAGCGTTCCTACCGGCCTACAATTCCCAACAATAAAAATTTGTAACAACCTATTGACAACGCTAAAATAGTGTGATATGCTTGACGCAATTGGGTTGTAGTAAACAAAAATTTGTGGTGCATCCGGGCAATGGCCTGGGGCGGGAGGCTTGGGATGGAACTGATTTACGAAAGCGCGCGCGGTAAAACCGTGTCGCTGGGTACTGCGGGCACGGACTCGACGCCGTTCATTCTCACGACGGCGGAAGGGTTGTACGACCTGCGCAGCGAGACGTACCTGGCGGATTCTGCGCGGCAGGCGGGTTCGGTGTGGATCTCCAGCCGCGTAAAGCGGCGGCTGATGACGCTAGAGGGGTTTATCGCGCGGGATGTCGCCGTGAATCGCCGGCACCTGATCGCGTGCTTCTCGCCGTTGGAACCTGGCTGGCTGACGCTGCGGCGGCCGGAGGCTGGCGGGATATTCGAGCGGCGGATCGGCTGTGTGGTCGAGCAGGGGCCGCTGTTTGACAAGACGGATGGGTCGCGGTTCAGCGCGGCGCTGGTCGCACCGTCGCCTTGGTGGGAGGATGCGGACGGGGATTCGCTGGCGAATCTGACCGGATGGATGGGCGCGGTGGTGTTCCCGTGGAGCATGTTCGCCCCATTCCAATTCGGCGGACGGCAGCTGGATGTGACGGTGAACGTATTCAACCCCGGGGATGTTCGCACGGGTATGGCCATCCGCATGTACGCGGCTGACACCGTCGTGCAGCCCGAGGTGATTCGGCCTGGCACGGCGGAATTCCTTAGAATTACCAGGACTCTTGAGCACGGCGAATCGTTCGAGATCGACACGGGCATCGGCCAGAAGCGCGCGCTGTATATCCATGCCGACGGCACATCCGAAAGCGGCATGCGGTATCTACATCCAGACAGCGTATTCCCGCAGCTGGAACCGGGGGACAACCTGCTGAAGGCCTCCTCGGTATCTGGCGCGGAGGCGCTGACCGTGTCCGTAGCGTTCCGCGCGAAATACCTGGGCGTCTGACGGAGGCTAAGAGGTTAAGATGAGTAGAGGAGTCTTTCGGATGAAGTGGACGTCGAAGCTGATGCTTATCCTGATCGTGTTCCTGCTGGGGCTGGCGTGCATGAGCGTAGTATTCATCCACATGAGCAACAGCGCTCGGGATATCATCAAGCTGGACGTATTCCCCAGTGAACTGCTGGAGGTGGACCGCTTATTCAGCAACATGACGAACCTATTCGTCGCGATGCTGTTGGTCATACTGGCGATGTGCACGTCGCTGATCATGGTGATTTATTCGCAGGAACACGGAGACCCGCTGCCGCCGCTGCCCAGGCGATGTATATACTGCGGCCGTAACCCCAGCGGGGATGGCAATGGCTTTAGGTTCGGTGTGGATAGCATCGTGGATACGGCCGAGTTCGACGACGAACCGCCGGACGAGATTAAGATGAAGATGGAAACGGAGGTGTAGCGCATGGAGTTATGGGTATTCGATCCTCAAAACAACGCCCTGCTGGATATCATCGAGACTTACTCCAGCGTGAAACTCAACGGACAGTATGACGCGCTGGGCGGGATAGAGTTCATAGCGCCTCTGAATTTGCTGGACAATGGCCGGATGTCGCCTGGCATGATCGTCTGGCCGAAGAGGTCGGCAGGGGCGATTAACGAGCCGTACCAGGAGGCCTACATCATCGAGTCGACGAAGCTGACTGCCAGGGCTGGAGGGACTGAACTGACGGCGCGAGGCAGGACATTGAGCGGATTGCTGGCGCGGCGCTGTCTGCCGGATGTGAGGTATCACACGGGCAAGGCTGGGCTGGTGATCCGGCGGCTGATGGAGAGCGTATTCGGGGATACGGCGCGGGCGTTCCCCGGCTGGAGCATGCAGGCGTCGGATGGGTTGGGCGACAATATAACGCTGCTCACATCGGGCGAGACGCTGCTAGAGGCGGTGGAGACCGTATGCCGAGGCAGCGGGTTGGGTTATCGGACGGTGTTCGATCCTGCGACTATGGGCATGCAGTTCCAGATATACGAGGGGTTGGATCGCTGGGCCAGCGACGCGGCCGAACCCGTTACACTGAATCCTGAATACGACAATTTGCTTGGACTGTCAGCCGAGGATAGTACGGAGGAATTCCGCAATGTGATGTACGTCATCGGCGAAACGAACGCCGAGTTGGGCGTAACTCGGAAGATAGTGGCGGACGCGATGCTGGAGGCTGGCGGTGCACGGGCGTCGGGGCTTAATCGATTCGAAGGGGCTGTGCGGTATTCGGCGGCGAGCATTACAGATGGGCCAGGCAGCGCGGTCGGACTGCCGGCGGGGACTTCGGGGGGGTCGGTTCAATTAACGGAAGCCCAGTACCAGGCGACGATGAAGGCGTTCGCGATGAGCTTGCTGCGCTCGTCGGCACGCGGTACGGCGATATCGGGCACGCTCGATATGGCGCAATGGCCTGATCTCGCGCTGGGCGATATCGTCCGGGTGCGCGCGCGAGGCTGGGATGTCGACGCGGCGGCGCGGGTGAGGGCGTTGGAGATTAGGATTGCGAATGGTGTCGAATCCAGCTATGTGATGCTGGGCGCGGTGTAAGCGCGGTATGAGGAGGTACATATATGGACTTAATGATTCCGTTTAACGCGGTAAATGGGGACAGGGTATACGACGCGGAGGATGTGGCCGCGATGCTGGGCAGCGTGGTGTCGGATGGAGTGCATCCCTCACCGGGCAGCAGCTTGATGCTGAAGGCGGAAGGCGGTTGGGCGATCAGCGTGCAGCCGGGACGCTGCGCCATACGCGGACACATCGGCGTAAATGATGAACCGACGATGTTAACGGTCGATCCGCCGAATGGGACGCTGCCCAGGATCGACGCGGTGCTGATCCGGTGCGACTTCGATGCGCGGATAATCGAAGAGCGTGTGGTCAAGGGCACGCCCGCATCCCAGCCGGAGACGCCGGGACTGCAGCGGGACGAGCACGCATGGGAGTTGATGCTGGCCAGGGTGAATGTTCAGGCTACCGCCGAGGGGATTACACAGTTGGATATTGCCGATACGCGATGGAACGGCGCAGTCTGCGGCGTGATGCATTCCTTGATCGAGGTAGGCGCGGAGGGGCTGTTCGCGCAGTTTGAGGAGGCGTGGGCGGTCTGGTTCGAGCAGATTCAGCAGGAATCGGAGGGTTGGCAGGATGCCGCGATGGATCAGTTCCAGGAGTGGCTCGATTCCGTGCAGGATTTGCTGGATGAGAATGCCGCCATCTCGCTGGCGTCAGCCGTGACCATACTCCAAAACGATGTCGAGGAATTGGCCGAGGCTCAATCCGGGACGGTGTTCGAGAAGGCGCGCGAGACGGGTTCCATCTATCCCAGCGATTGGACGATGAATGAGATGCTGGGGCTGTGGCAAGCGCGGGTGTATCATTCGTCGGTCACTTATACCGACACGGACGCTGTGATCCTCATCCATCCCGATAGTTTGAATGAACCCGTACTGGGTTCGGGTTCGACGGGGTTGGGATTCGTGACGGTGTACGCGAGCAGGAGACCTGGCGGCGCGGTGAATTATACGCTGGTGGTGACGGGTAAGCGTGAGTAACGGTACCACTCATTAAGGAGGTATCTATGCAAAAGATAGATTTGGTTTGGGGGAGACAGCAGGAGTTCATGCTCGCGTTCGGCACGGCTGGGGAGTCGGGTTCGACGGAGCTTGTTATAGATGTGACTAAGGCCGAGGCGCGTATACCACATGCGGTGTACTCGATCCATATGAGGCGCGCCGACGGCTGGACTTACCCCGCCGAGGTGGGCTTGAGGGCCGATGCCGATGGGGAGATCGGCTATGTATTGGGTGAATCGGATTTGGCCGTGTCCGGCATGCTGTGGCTGACTGTGACGGCGGAAGCGCCGGAGGTGTCGGATTCTACTGGGGATTCGACCGCGGGTTCCGGTGAAAAAAGGGCGCAGTGGTCGGTGGTGGGCTGGGTTTCGCAGGGGGCGTACGAGGGCGCGGAAGCGCCACGGCCGGACTGGGTGTCGGAGGTATTGGCATTCGCGAACGCGTTCAGCGGGATATCGGCAAGGATAGCCTTGCTGCCGCCCAACGCCAGACCCGCAGCCGCGTTCGTCCAGGAGGCAGACGGCATGAAGCTGGTGCTATCACTGCCCGACACCAGCGGCATCGGCGATGGCGGGCACGCGATATTTTCAGCGGAGGACGAAGCGGATTTGCTCAATCTGACCGACGCGTCGATAGGCGATCAGGCGATCACACCGGACGGAGATGTATTCATGTGCGTGGAAGGCGATCCTACCCAGGCATCGGCGTGGGTGAGGTTGAGCGAGGACAGCGCGGCCTTCAATAGGTTGGATGGATTGATGACGAACCTTCAGGAGGATATGCAGGATCTATCGGAAACGGTAGATTCATTAGAACAGACCATCATCGAGCTGGGCAACGACCTGACCAACATGGAGGAGGCCGTCGGCGAGCTGGCGGTGACGCTGCTGGAGGCTCAACAGTTGGAGGGCATGCTCAAGGCCAGCGGCTCGGCGTTCGAGGCAGCCGTGCCAGGGATGGATTACAGCAAGCCGCCGATAACCATCGACTTAGTGATCACGGCCGATATGTGGCTGGATCAGTCGGTGGAGGTCTACGATGAGCAAATACTGGAGGGTTCGATCGGGATTGTACGGTTAGCGCCGGGAGCGACGGCGGATCAATACGCGATGTACGGCGCGGCGCAGCCGAGGGTTTCCGCGCAATGGGATGGCGGCTTGACGATATCGGCGGCTGGCACGGTGCCGGAGGAGGAACTGGCAGTGCAGATCCTTATATTATCTTAATGATTAAGTTGGGCATTGGAGGTGGCACGGTGGGTATTCAAGTGGATAACATTTACTTCTGGGAGGCGGCGGATGGTCTGCAGTGGCCGGAGATCAGCTGGACGGGCATGGGCATTAAGCGCCGCGCGATGAAGTATGGCGAAACATGGTACGCCGAGTACGCGTGCTGGGATTTGACGGACGGGGTTTCTTGGACGGTTGGCGAGGGAGGATACACGGCGGACTTCTGGATGATTTCGCCGGGCGAGACGGGCAAACCGGGCAATGGTTCTGGCTGCGGACAGGGCGGCGGTGCGGGTGTGCCCTTGACGACGTCTGGGATTGAGTTGGGCGTTGGGACGTACACGTTTGTATTGTCACAGACGGGGACATCGGCGGCTGGACCGTTCCAGAATTCAAACACGATTATAGCCTCGACGCCGACGAACGGCTACCCGGTCGGCTCGGTGTATCGGCTGTACGGCGACACGGCTCACGAGTATGGGACGGTTACGGCGGGATTGGCCGCGACTGCGGCCACGCCGGGCAGGGGCGCTACGGGATGCACATTCCTGCCTGTGAAAGCGCCGGACACGGTGTATGGTTACAATTCTACAAAGATATACATGATGACGGCCTCGCCGGGCGTCGGCGCAGGCGGGAATGGCGGCGCACGGACGGATTACTGCTCGACATACCTGGGTTCGCTTGTGAACGCGGGGCTGGGCGCGGCGGGGTTGATACTAATGCGGACGCCATTGGTGCGATAGATTGGCTACTATAATGGTTAAGGCAGGTGAATTATGCCGAAGTTCTTCCGGTGCAAGACGAGACTGCAGCGGCCGAGTGAGGCTTACGCAAGGCCTACCTGGGGGAATCTGGGTGGGCCTTGGTTGTCTTG
>BNUH01000010.1 GCA_025997215.1 Clostridia bacterium | reverse complement strand
CTGCAGCCACAGCATCCGAAAATCCTGTCAATCCGTCCATCGACGCTATCAGTATATCCCGTACTCCTCGGTTTTTCAACCCCGCTAGTACGCTCATCCAATATTTGGCTCCTTCGCTCGCGCCGATCCACAGTCCCAGTACGTCTTTCTTCCCCTCCAAATCCGTGCCGATAGCGATATACACCGCTTTCTTGACCACTGCTCCTTCCTCGCGTACCTTGTAGTGGATTGCGTCCAGCATCACCATTGCGTACACGCTCTCTAGCGGTCTGTCCTGCCAGGCGCGGATGACCGGCATGAGTTTTTCCGTATATACATTAACAAATTCCCAATCGGGATTGTTCATTATATGTTTCGTGTAATAGTCGACCTGTGCTTTATAGCTGTTCTGCTGTTCCTCAAGATCGGTCGACACGCGGCTGTAACCCGCTGTTTTCCGCTTATACGAGCCGTACAGCGGTATCTCGTCGAAGATACCATGTTTGTCGGCGGATTCATTCCGAAAGAAGTGCTCTATCGCTTCCCTGATGGTTTAGGGGAATTTGGCTCTGATGATCGGCACGGAAGGAAAGGAAAAGAACGCGAAGGACGCGAAAGAGCAGCAGGATATAATTCTGAAAAACTGCGGCATACCGGCTCTGCGCCACGTGGAAGCGCTGACCGGCGTACTTGCGCCAGACACGACTATATTTCCGGCGGCAATCGGCATGGGTGCGACATGGGATACTGCCATTGTCGAGAAGATGGCGGATATCGCGAGAAGCTCGACGCGGCCAAGACGTCACACACCGCTGGGCACAATGCCGCTGTGAAGTGGTTCAAGCGGCTGAACGGGATCAAGTGACGGATGCGCGGGATGCGTGAAATCGTCCCGCGCCGCCTAGGTTTTTGAGGCGTTCGGCGTTATGCATTTCATTTTGCATTCTGGTCTGAAAGGGCGTTTTCGTCCGATTTTTCGGGATCACTCCGATTATTGCTTGCAGAAAAAAGCCTTGATTTTCCTCATAAAACGAGGAACCGAGCAATTGCTCGGTTCCTTCTTTCGTGCCGAAAGCGGGACTTGAACCCGCACGCCCTCGCGGGCACCGGATTTTGAGTCCGGAGCGTCTGCCATTCCACCATTTCGGCACAGATATATTATAGTGTAATTGGGTGCCTGTTGTCAATGATTTGTGCAGGGCAAAATCATTTACTTTTCTAGCAGCCTCTACAATCGATTTTCGGCATACACGTTGTCACTTTTCGACCCAAGAAGCGTAAAAAACGAATTGTAGAGGCTGAGATTTTGCTCATATTCTGTCGAATCGAGTAAATGATTTTACCCTGATGATTTGTGCAGGGCAACTGCCATTCCAAATTTGAGAATCCTTAAGGAGCAGGATCGTTGCCTGCGACGGCGGCAAGCAGTGAGACCCAGTCCGAGTGAAAATATCTGCTCATTTCATATCGCATACCCCAGAAAAATGCGTCTCGTCTGCCAAACGAGTTCCTCGCTTTCTGGTAATCTATGTCTACTTGATCTTCTACTCCGTGTATCAAAAAACTCAATAAATTCAGCAAGCAAAATACTTCACTGGCATGGTTCTGCCCATGTCCGAAGTTATGTTTTAGGTTATACCCTCGGTTTTTCAGCACGTTGTTGTGCTCGTTCTCTATCTTCCATCGCGATTGTGCGCATTCTGACAAGTGTTTGACATTACTTCTGTCAATCATTTTATCCGTTATCCAACTGTTCTTGTATGTTACTTCACCTTTTTCCTTATTCCATATCTCCATATATAGATAATTTGCATCCAAGTTTTCCCTGTTGTCCCTTATCTCTACCCCATTCATCCAACGATAGCGGTATTCAAGATGATTCTTGCCTTTCTTTTCCGTGTATGTATAATTCTCCATATCCGCACCTTCTACCTGATCCATTATCCATGGATGCGAATCAGGTTTACACATGAAGATAAAGCTCTGTCCTTGTAACACTATTTGTCGACATATCGGATAGCATGCATATAAATCGTCCCCTAAATAGGTCGGGTTCATGCTGCTTAACTTCTTCTGATGGCTTTCTAACCATCTTTTTGCTGCGTTTCTTTCACAATCCTGCTTTATTCGTTCATCTTCGTTTCTTATCATTTCCGGCATCAGTGGTAATACTACATTGCTTCCTGGTTTCACTATTACCGCTGCCATTATCTCATGATAATATGTTGTCGTCTTTTTACCGCTCTTGCTTGTCTTTTCCATCTTCAAGCAATGCGGACAATGTATTGTATCTGACGAAAAATACCATACTCCATCTAGTGGTATCAGCACTACGCCATCTAGCACTCGATATTGGTCGAGCACTCCATGTGCCTGTGCATACCCATGTATCAAGTCGAAAGCGGCTTCTATTCCCCTGGAATCTACTTCGTCTACTATATTCTTGATCTGATCCGTACACGATATCTTTGTTACGCCAAACAACGTTTCCAGATTACTGCGCTTGCTTCTTTTTTCCATCTCCTGCTGGAAATTGAGCAGCGACGGGTGCTGAAAATAAAATACCGCTAATGCGCTTCTCATCGCATCGGGCAGCGTGTACTTGTTATCCTTTCCGGGATTGCGGCGATCTGTCAACCGCTCGGCCAATTGCCCGTACAATCCCAGCATTTCCTGGATTATCGATTGCTTGCTCTGCGTCATTCCCTTACTATATCACTTTTTGCTGCTGAAGGTAACCCCATTTTTTCACTGCATTTCCTTAATTCGGAATTGCTGGCAATCCCCTTGACGCCTTGAACAATGTGCGGTATAATATTCTTACTAGTTTGTGTCGGTTACACATAATCGGAAATATGTGCGGTTAAATTCATACAATGCGTGTATGGATTTTTTAGCAGCCGCATATTCGTGCATAAGATAGGAGGTGCGTCATGACGACGGCAGCTCGCGGCAAGCCCATCAAGCCCATTCCCAAAGCGCGCAAACATCGGCGTTTCACTTTGGACGATCTCGATCTGTCCATCCTTTCGCTGCCGACCGCCATTTGGTACCTGGCGTTCTGCTATGTGCCCATGTTCGGTGTGGTCATGGCGTTCAAGAATTACAAGGTAAAGATGGGCCGCGGTTTCCTGTACAGCCTGTTCGTCAACAGCCAATGGGTCGGGCTTAAGAATTTCCAATTCCTGTTCAAGGGCCGCGACGCGTTCCTGATGTTCCGCAACACGATCGGTTATAATCTCATATTCATAGCGCTGGGCGTGCTGATACCCGTCACGCTGGCGATACTGATATCCCAGATGTATAGCCAGCGCCTGGCCAAAGTCTGCCAGACCAGCATGTTCCTGCCGCACTTCCTATCCTGGGTGGTCGTCAGCTATTTCGTATTCGCGTTCCTGAGCATGGATAAAGGATTGGTAAACAACGCCATCCGCGCGGCGGGCGGCGAGAGCGTCAACTTTTACCAATCAACGCGGCTGTGGACATACTTGATCGTATTCCTGCAAGTGTGGAAGACGATGGGCTATGGCATGGTCGTATACCTGGCCTCCATCAGCGGCATAGACGGCGCGCTGTACGAGGCCGCGCTGATCGACGGCGCCAGCAAGTGGCAGCAGGTACGCTTCATCACGCTGCCATTACTGAGGCCGATTATATCCATTATGTTCATACTGGCTATCGGTAACATATTCCGCGCCGACTTTGGCCTATTCTACCAGGCTACGCGCAACGCAGGCGCGCTGGCGGACGTTACGACGACTATAGACGTATACGTATTCAAGATACTGATTGAACGCTCGAATGTGAACTACTCCTCGTCGGCCGGATTCCTACAATCCGCATTCGGCCTGGTAACGATCCTCGCGGCGAACCTGACCGTAAAGCGCATCGACCCAGAAGCCGGACTGTTCTGACCGCCCGCTTTGTAAGGGAGTAGGACAATGCTGAAGCAGATTCCGTATCAGACTATACACGTCAATGACGGCGGCAAAAAAACCCGCGCGAACGGCATCGAGAAGCTCAACCGCGTCAAGCCGCCGACGAACGTATTCATCAGCGCGCTGTTCATCGTGCTGGGATTGGTGACGCTGCTGCCCGCCGTGTTTGTGCTGATACTGTCGCTGTCAAGCGAGGCGTCCATATCCCAGATAGGCTACAGCTTCTTCCCGAAGGAATGGTCGCTGGATACCTACGCATACCTGTGGAAGGATAGGGATTCCATAGGCCGCTCGTTCCTCAACTCCATACTCGTCACCGGCTGCGGTACGGCGATAGGTCTGTTCCTGTGCTCGACGATGGGTTACGCGCTGTCCAGACCCGGCTACTACCTGAAGAAATTCTACAGTATCTTCATATTTATACCGATGCTGTTCAGCGGCGGGTTGGTGTCCAGCTATATGATCAACACCCAGGTATACGGATTGGCCAACACATACTGGGTGCTGATGCTCCCCATCGCGTGCTCGACTTTCTATATAATCATAATGCGCACATTCTTTCAGACGACGGTACCCGATTCGATAATAGAATCCGCAACGATAGACGGCGCGCGCCAGTTCAGAATATTCACGCAGATAGTGCTGCCCATATCACTGCCCGCCATCGCGACGATCGGGCTGTTCTTTACCTTCGGATTCTGGAACGACTGGTTCCAGGCCAGGATGTACCTAAACACGAACCGCCAAGATCTGTACCCTCTGCAGTATGTGCTGATCAGCATCGAGAAAAACCTCGAATTCATCTCAAAGAACGCGCAATTCATGACCGCTGGCACGACGACGAAGCTGCCCAGCGAGACGATCCGCATGGCGATCGTAATGGTCGTCGTGCTGCCGATCGCATGTTCGTACCCATTCTTCCAGAAGTATTTTATCTCGGGCCTGACTATCGGCGCGGTAAAGGGTTAGATAATAAAGGCAGAAACGGCGGCAATCGCCGATTCGCAATATATTCCGATTTGGAAAGGGGCAAGTTACATGAAGAAATTGGTTTCCTTGCTGCTAGCTGCGCTCATGATCAGCGCGCTATTCGCGGTGCCGGTCGGCAGCGCGGATGATGTCGTCAAGCTGACGTGGGTACAGGGCACCGACGCCGACGCGCCGAAGGATGCGGCGCTCGTAGGCGAAGCGCTGAACGCCATCTCCCGCGAGAAGCTGGGCGTTGAGGCGGAGATCGTTTACATGACCAACGAACAGGTGAATACATCGGTCATGGCGGCCGAGGTGTACGACATGTACTTCACCTGCGACTGGTACAACGACTACGCGACCCGCGCATACGGCGGCGTATTCGCCGACATCACCGATCTGGTACAGACCGTGACGCCGGATCTATACGCCACCATGCCCGAGGAAGTGTGGGATCTGGCCAAGATCCAGGGCAAACTCTACGCCGTCCCGGTCAAGAAGGATTACTGCCCGGAGATCTTCCTGATGTTTGACATCAGCCTGTTTGTGGACAAGTTGGGTATGGAGATCCCGGCGTCGATGAACGTGCTGGATCTGGAACCGTTCCTGCAGGGTTTCAAGAGTGAATACCCGGATCGTTACCCGCTGATGTTCGCCAAAGCCGGCATGAACGACGGCATATTCAACTACCTCTATCGCCAGATTGGGATCGGCTTCCCATACTCCGCGGCTGGCACCGAGAATGCGACCAAGATAATCAGCGTATTCGAGGATGAGGAAATGATCGCGCGCTGGACGGCCATGCATGACTGGTTTGGCAAGGGTTATGTCAACCCCGACGCAGCCACGCTGGATGCGCTGGGCGTTCCCGACAAAGAGAATTACATCAAGATTGGTCAGGGCTTCTATGGCGCGGATGCGATCTGGAGTGAAAACTATCAGTATCCCATCGCGATATCCAAGATTTCTGGCCCGTACCTGTCCACCTCCGGCGTACAAGGCTCGATGAACGCATTCAACGCTGCGCTCGAAGCCAACCCCGCCAGGCTGGAATTGGCGCTGAAGTATCAGGAGCTGGTCAACACCAATCTGCAGTACCGCGACACGCTCCGTTACGGCATCGAAGGCACACACTTCAATTACAACGAGGATAGTACCGTCACCAAGACCGACCTGGGTGTAAGTAACTACAACCCGTGGGCGTTCTCGCAGGGCTCGTACGCGCTCAGCTCCGTTTCTTCGTCAAAGTTCGCGTCGGTTCCGGCCGATCCGCATATGTGGGATGTCGTGTTCGCGGGCTATGAGGATGCGCTGGTAGCGGCCGACCTGGGCTTCGCGTTCGATCCGACACCCGTTGAGATGGAGATCGCCCAGCTGATCGTTATCAATGAAAAGTGGAGGCCGCAGTTGGCGACCGGCACCGTTGATCCCGCCGAAGCGCTCCCCGCAGTACTCGCCGAGATGGAGGCCGCCGGCCTGCGCGAGGTCATCGCGGAAGCCCAGGCCCAGCTGGACGCTCACCTGGCTACCAAGTAAAAAATAACCTTGCATAACAATGCAATGGGCCGCCGCATATCGCGGCGGCCCAATTAGTTTACCTATATCAAGAAATTCGGCTCCCCGAGCATCATGGAGTAGCAGACATAATGATTGAGCTTCCCTTTGTCGTCCTGGGTGACCCAGACGCGGACGGGGAAGGATTCGACGTAGTTGAGCACGTGGTTGTTGCTGTTGCGGACGCGCCTGACCCAGAAGCAGTTGCTTCCGGGGTGGGCCAGAGATGGGGATATTAGCGGCAGCTTCATGATTCCCTTGCTGTCATTCGTGGCTTTGGCAAGGAGGGTGATACCATCGTCGGCGTACAGGCCTACGGTGAAGCAGCCCGGGCGCACGCCGTCGCCGTGGTTGAATCCGCACAAGGTGGCCGTGATGATGGGCGGGATGTAGCCGTACATGCATTCGAGCAGGGAATTCGGCAGCGGATGCGCGGGGTCGAATTCAGCAACGTCCGCGCCATTGAGGCGGTTTGCGCCATAGTCCGGGTCGGAATGTTTGACGACAGCGCCGGGTTCTGGGTATACGCCGCCGCTTTGAATATTATAAAAGTGGTCGTAATCATAACCTTCAAGGATATTGCTGTTGTTGCCGGCAAGCGCGACCGACTGTAATGCGTAATTGTTATCGAGCTGAAGGAATTTATCACCAAAGTCACTGGCCCACGCTGGCAAATCCATATCCGGATTGAGCTGGTCGGGCAGGAATCGACCCAGTATCCGGTGTACATAGTCCAAACCGTCATTGGCTGTTGCAATGTGATTAACTTTGACAGATTTGGCGAAGGCCATATTGTTTCGGATGATGGCTAATCCTTCATTAACATACGCACCTACATCTGCCGTATATTGCACCATGCCTACGATTCCGCCGACTTCTTCCGTTTCGCCCTCGATTGTATCGACCATGGTGCATACCCTGCAGTCATCGACAGTTGTATCACAATACACACTGCCGGCAATGCCGCCTACCCCGCACCATGTGCCGTAAACGCTGCCTTTATCCACACAGCGTTTTATAATGGTTGGAACGATCGAATGTCCAGTCCAAAAGGAAGTAGCGCCGCCAACAATGCCCCCTATGTTACCGCCGTTCCGGATGCTGCCGTAGTTGACGCAATCAAACACTTCGCCACCCTCGAGGTGGCCTACAATGCCGCCTATGAGCTTGCAGAATCTCGTCCCCGTTATATTTCCATAATTAACGCAGTCATACAACCCACCATTGGTTTCGTTTGCATAGAATTCACCAACAATTCCACCTGTATCGGCCCAATCCAGCCATTCCTCATCGCCATCCGGAGCATGAGTTGTGATTTTACCTGTATTACAACAATTCTTAATAATACAGTTTTCGTTAAAACTCATAAGCCCCGCTATTCCGCCACAACTTGAATAACCGACTTCCATATCGCCGTTGTTAATGCAGTTCGCCATAAACAAATTCTCGGAAACTAACCTCCCAGCAATTCCCCCTATTTGATATCCTCCTATTATTGATCCATTATTGACACAATCAACAATGTTTGCTATGTAATGCGGATGGCCTGCAAACCCACCGATCATAGCTCCATTAGGCAATGTTACATTACAGTTGTTGGTACATTGAACCATGTCAAGATCAAAACAATGCGCTATGAATGGTGAAACCTGCGAACCACCATAGCTATCTTCGGTAATGCTGCCTTCAGCATCACAATTAACAAACGCACACCGTAATCCAGTGCAAACATAGCCGCCATAGGCAGCTACTGTAGGCGACAGATCCATGTGTAGTGAAATGTTTTTGATTGTTACACTGGCATATTTCTCTGGGAAAGGGTCATTGCCCACCAGCGACACCTTCAACGGGTTCCCAGTACTACCGATATGAATCTTAGCGTCCGAGCCTTTCGACGCGGATGGCTTGCCAATGATACTGAAAGGTACGTCTCCTAAGGTTCCGTTTTTGGTAGCCGTCGGCATCGCGGTCTGGTACTGGTCCAGGTTCAGGCTCAAGTCCTTGGTTATGTAGATAACGTCGTCCGACTCCGCGTTTTCGATAGCCTCTTGCAGCTTAAGGATATTCCCGTCGGAGATTTCGATTTTACGTCCCATATGCACACGACCCTTCTCTACAAATATCCGTCTATGCCTAGCCTATGCGTGCGGGGTCGGCGGGTGATGAGACTGTCGGTTTTGGGAACAATCCACGCGGCACTTTCCATTTTCGTTAAACTATGCTATAATTGTACTGGAATGATAAGGCCAGGTGTGCAGAGGTGTATAGAGGTGTACAATGGAAGCTATTTATGACATCCCGGATCTGCTGATCCAGACGTTGATCAGCATCAGCGACCCCGACATCTGCCGCCGCTTTCTGACTGATATACTTACCGTCAACGAGGTCAACGCTATCGCCCAGCGTCTGGCGGTCGCCAAGATGCTGCATGACGGGAAAACATATATCGAGGTCGTGCGCGAATCAGGGGTCAGTTCGGCCACGATCAGCCGCGTCAATCGCTCGCTGGCGTATGGCGTGGATGGATACAAGCTCGTATTAGAGACAATGTTCGGCCCGACACCGCCCAAGACCAAGCACACGGAGACGAAAGGGATTGACAAATCATGATAGAGCGCAGCGCGTTAAACCCCGAACAGGCGCGGGCGGCAACCACATTCGACGGGCCGCTGCTGATACTGGCCGGCGCAGGCTCGGGTAAAACCAGCGCGCTTACCTGCCGCATCGCGAACCTCCTGGCAAGGGGCATCCCGGCACGGGAGATATTGGCCATCACATTCACCAATAAGGCCGCGCGGGAGATGCGCGAGCGCGTGGACGCGCAGGCCGGATCCGACGCCTCCGAGGCCTGGATCATGACATTCCATGCCTGCTGCGCCCGGATTCTCCGGCGCGACATCGAGAAGCTGGGCTACAAGCGGTCATTCACCATCTACGACGACGACGACCAGTCCAGCGTCGTAAAGGAGCTGCTCAAGCGTCACAACCTGGACGACAAGGCGTACCCGATCCGGGAGATTCGTTCGACATTATCCGACATTAAGAATAAGCTCATCTCTCCCAAGGAGTGGCTGGAGAAGGGCGACAACGACCAGCGGCGGCGAACCATCCACGACCTGATGGTGGAATATGAGAAGCGGCTCAAGGCCGCCAACGCTCTGGACTTTGACGACCTGCTCATCAAGACGCTGGAATTATTCGCGGATCACCCGCCCGTGCTGGAGAGTTACCAGCGGCGATTCCGCTACATCCACGTCGATGAGTATCAGGATACCAACGCGGCGCAGTATCAGCTGGTGCGGCTATTGGCCGCGCACAGCGGGAATATCTGCGTGGTCGGCGACGACGACCAATCGATCTACGGCTGGCGCGGCGCGGACATCCGGAATATCCTCGACTTCGAGAAGGATTTCCCGAACACTAAAGTTATTAAATTAGAACAGAATTACCGCTCCACCCAGTGCATACTGGACGCGGCCAACCAGGTAATAGCCCACAACCTAAGCCGCAAGGACAAAACCCTGTGGACCGACCGCGGCGAGGGCGACAAGATAACGCTATTCAAGGCGTATGACGAGCGCGCCGAGGCCGCGTGGGTGTGCGACAGGATGCAGCGGCTGCGGGCATCCGGCATGCCGTACGGGGATATGGCGACGCTGTATCGGGTCAACGCACAGTCGCGCGTCATGGAGGAAATGCTGGTGCGCGCGGGGATTCCTTACCGGGTGTACGGCGGCCCCAGATTCTACGACCGCAAGGAAGTGCGGGATGTCGTGGCCTACCTGCGGGTGCTGGTGAATCCGGCCGACGACGTGTCGCTCCGGCGGATCATCAACACACCCCGGCGCGCCATCGGCGACGCGACCGTGGCGGAGCTCATGCGCGCCGCAACCGAGAATGACACCAGCCTATTCACCACACTGCTGGAGCCGCACGAATCCCTCGCATCCAGGGCGCGCAAGAGCGTATCGGACTTCGGGAATGAATTATTGGAAATGATTACCAAAGTGGAAGGCATGAATGTCGGCGATGCTGTCGCCGAGGTTGCGGAACACTTCGGATTGCGAGCGCAATATGAGAAGGAGAATACCGAGGAAGCGCGCGATCGGCTGCAGAATATTGACGAATTCATGGGCGCGGCCAAGGAGTTCGGCGAGAAGATAGACGGCGCGACGCTGGAGAGTTACCTGGAGAACATCGCCCTAGTGACAGACCTGGATTCGATGAAGGAAGGCCCCGGCAGCGTAACGCTGATGACGCTCCACAGCGCGAAAGGGCTCGAATTCGGCGATGTGTTCCTGGTAGGGATGGAGCAGGGATTATTCCCGTCGAATAGGAGCCTGCAGGATCCCAGCAAGCTGGAGGAGGAGCGGCGGCTATGCTACGTCGGATTCACAAGGGCTAAGAATAGGCTGTACCTATCGTATGCCGAACAGCGGATGCTGTACAACCAGACACAGCACAGTTATCCGTCGCAATTTTTGGACGAAGTTCCCAAACGCGTGATCGAGGATGCGGCGGGCATCAAGAAGGCGCCCATGGGGAATCCGGAGGTGCGCACCAGGGAACAGGCCGCGGCGCATCGGAGTTTGCGAGCGCTGCCGAACCCTAAGGAAACGGGCAAGGTGGGAGTGCTGAATATCCCCGGCGTGTCGAAGGGTTACAGCCCGTCGGCGGCCCGGGCGTTCGCGGAACAGGCAGCAGCCATGATGCTGTTCAAGCCGGGCGATCGGGTGCTGCACAAGAAATTCGGCGAGGGAAATGTCGTCGAGCTGAAGGGCACGGGCACCGACAGCCGCGTGCTGATTGAGTTTGCGGCATATGGGGTCAGGGAATTTGTGTCGTCCATGGCGCCCATTATAAAGGTTACGGAGTAGTGTCGCAAACCCCGTTGCCAGCTGGCGGCGGGGTTTGTATTTCTTACCAAGAATTCAGTCCAATTTTCTATATTGACAACTCTGAGATGTTGTGTTACAATATTCCATTGTACAAGGAAAACTGCGGGGGAATTCAATAATGTCGCTGACCATGCGTGAACTGGTCGATCGGCTGAACGAAACCAGTTATGCGTACTACACGCTGGATGCGCCGACCATTCCGGATGCCGAGTGGGATGCGCTGTACGACCAGCTGGTTCAAATGGAGAAGGCTTCCGGCGTGACGCTGCCTGACAGTCCGACACACCGCGTCGGCGGCGAGCCATTAGCCCAGTTTGAACCGCACACTCACCGCGCGCGGCTTTGGAGTCTGGATAAGACGACGTCGGAGACGGGTTTACGTGAATGGGCGGCGCGGGTGGAGCGGATGAGCGCGGCGGAGGCGTTACCGCCCGTCGAATTCACGGTGGAATATAAGCTGGACGGGTTGACGCTCAACCTGACTTACGAGGGCGGCACGCTGATTCAGGCCGCCACGCGCGGCAACGGGATGGTCGGCGAGGCGATCCTCCCGCAGGCCAGGACGATCCGCGCGGTGCCGCTGTCCATCCCATTCCAGGGGCGGATGGAGGTGCAGGGCGAAACGATCATGCGATTCTCGGCGTTGAATGCGTACAACCGCACGGCGGACGTGCCGCTCAAGAATGCCCGCAACGCTGCGGCCGGGGCGTTGCGCAATCTCGATCCGGCGGTGACGGCGGCCCGGAAGCTGGACATATTCTGCTATCAGGTGGGGTTTGTCGAACCGAATCCGGATGATCCCAACCCGGCGTGGCGGGGCATGCCGTTCACGGATCATCAGGGGATGCTGGAGTTCCTGCGGTCGAATCGGCTGCCCGTCAGTCCCGTTTGCGAGACGGCGGCGTCGATAGATGAGGCGGTCGCGGCGGTAAGGCGTTTGGAATCGACGCGCGAGTCGCTGGATTTCATGATCGACGGCGCGGTTGTAAAGGTTAGCGAGTTGAGGACGAGGAGTGCGCTTGGCGCGACGGATAAGTTCCCGCGATGGGCGATGGCGTTCAAGTTCCAAGCGGAGGAAGCGGTCACAAAACTCAAGGATGTGACATGGGAACTGGGCCGCACCGGGAAGCTCACGCCGCTGGCCTGGCTGGAGCCTGTCGATCTGGCTGGGGTGACGATCAGCAAGGCCACGCTCAACAACCTGGGCGATATCGAGCGCAAGCGCGTCACGGTCGGATGCGATGTGTGGCTGAGGCGTTCAGGCGACGTGATCCCGGAGATACTCGGCCGGACGGACGAAGTTTTCCCGGATGAAAAGGGGATAACCGCGCCGGAGTTCTGCCCGGCGTGCGGCACGCCGATCAAGCTGCGCGGCGCGCATCTCTTCTGCGAAAACCGGGATTGCAGACCGCAGCGGATCGCACGGTTGAGCCATTTCGTATCGCGGGACGCGATGGACATTGAGGCGTTCAGCGAGAAAACAGCCGAACTGCTGTATGACGCCGTAGGGTTGCGGACGCCGGATGAGTTATACAACCTGACATTGGACGCGCTGGTTGGATTGCCGGGCATGGGACCGAAGCGCGCGGGGAATCTGCTGGCTGCTGTCGAGCGCAGCAAATCCCGACCGCTGAATGCCGCGCTGTACGCGCTGGGCATACCGAACATCGGCGTCAAGACTGCGCGAGATTTGGCCGAGCGCTTTGGGTCGATTGGCGAACTGCGCCAGGCTGACGCTGATACGTTGATAACCATCGACGACGTTGGCGGCGTCGTAGCCGAGAGTATTATAGAATTCTTTAAGCAGGATGAGAATATCCGGCTTGTGGATAACTTGAAATTGGCCGGGATCGATCCGGTGTTCGAGCGGAAGGCGGCTGTTTTGGGCGGCGCGTTTCAAGGCGAAACGGTTGTGATAACGGGGACGCTGGCGGGAATGTCCAGGAAAGAGGCCGAGGACGCGGTGGTTTCGGCAGGCGGTCGGACGGCGGATTCGGTGTCAAAAAAAACCACGCTGCTCATAGCAGGCGAGGCGGCGGGGAGCAAGCTGGCGAAGGCCCGCACGCTGGGCATCCGGGTCGAGGATGAAGCATATCTAATGAAGCGATTGGCGCAACAGCTATGAAGCGGCTGGAGCGTCAGTCATAATTGTTTGGAGGGAATAACGATGTCGGTATCGCGAGAGGCGTTGGAGCGTTGGGCGACGGAACTGGGGTTCACCTCGGTGGGCGTGATCGCGCCGGAACACGCGCTGCCGCTGCCCATTCGACCGGATAAGAAGCCGTCGTTCGAACCAAAGTCGGTGATCGTAATGAGCGCGCCGGGCTTCCGCTGGAGCGAAAACGATGGCACGGCCGCTAAGGACGAGGACGAATCGTCCATTTCCGGCGAGATTGCCGCGTGGTATTTCGCCAGCAACGAGATTCACGCGCGCGCTGGCGAGTGGGTTGAGCGGGCGCGCGAGGCGGGTTTGCAGGCGGAACCCATGGTTACGCGTACGAAAACCGCCGCGCTCTACGCGGGTTTGGGCGTCTACAGGATGAATACGCTGCTGTACACGCCAAAGCACGGCAGTCATCACGGCCTTCAGGTGTTAGCCGTCGACGAGGCATACGAACCCGACGCGCCGACACCATGTGGCAATCCTGAAAAGGCCGACGTCGACGCCTACTGCCTGGATTGCCGACGCTGCGTCCAGGCGTGTCCGACCGGGGCGTTGGACGGCAAGGGTTGGTTCGACATAAACAAATGCCTTCGATTCCACATGAATGGCCGCGTCGTGCCCGTCGAATATCGCCGGCTGATGGGACGGCGGCTGGTTGGCTGCGAAGTTTGTCAGGCGGTGTGTCCGAAACAGCCGGAGGTTATACCTACTCGCAAACGGGAGGATTGGCCTTGGCTGAAGGTGTCGGCGCTGCTGGAGGCGTCGCGGGAAACGTTGGACGCTCTGGGCGCTGCTATTGGAGCGAACTATGCCCGACAGAACTTAGTGCAGTCGATGGCTGCGTTGATGGCTGGTAATGTGTGCTTACCGGGATTCAAGCCCGCGCTGGAAAAGTTGATCGATTCAGAAGGCGAGGCTGTGCGCGAGCATGCGCTGTGGGCGTTGAACAGGATTCGGTACGGCTGTCCGGATGATTAACATTACACAATATGAGGAGGTTACATCTTGTTAATATTGGATAATGTTTCCAAACGCTACGCGAAGGGCGGCGTCCGCGCGGTGGATGGGCTGTCGATGGACATACGCGACGGCGAGGTGTTCGGATTCCTGGGGCCGAACGGCGCGGGCAAGACGACCACGATCAAGCTGATCACGGGGATACTCAATCCGGATGAGGGCAGGATCACCATCAACGGCATCGCGCTGGATAAAGATCCCATCTCGGCTAAACGCCAGATTGGGTACGTGCCCGACGCGCAGGATGCGTACGATCGGCTGTCGGGGCTGGAGTATCTGAACTTCATGGCGGATATGTACGGCGTGCCGGCTGGAGCGCGGTCGGAGCGGATACGTATTCTGTCGGATCGGTTCGAGCTGTCCGGCGCGCTGCGGTCGGTCGTCAAGGGTTATTCGCGCGGCATGAAGCAGAAGTTGTCGCTGATCGGCGCGCTGCTCCACACTCCGCCGTTGTGGATACTGGATGAACCGATGGTCGGGCTGGATCCGCACGCCGCGCACGTGATCAAGCAGCAGATGCGCGCGCACTGCGACGCCGGGAACACCGTATTCTTCTCAACGCATGTCCTTGATGTCGCAGAACGGTTATGCGATAGAATAGGTATACTGCAACATGGCAAACTCATCGCCATCGGCACGCTGGATGAACTGCGCAGCGGTGCAAAGGGCTTGTCGCTGGAAAAGGTGTTCCTCGAATTGACGGGCGACGAGGCGGATTATGATGAATGATGGGTATCGCGGCTATGGTCGACTGCTCGCCATGCAGATGCGACAGCGGTTGGGTTTATCCATACTACGACAGGATTTGAAAGGCCGGCCCAAAGGATGGTGGAAACGGGTCTCGGTGGGCGCGTTGGCGGTGGTTTCGCTGACAGTGTTCGAAGGATTCTACATCTGGCTGATGTATAACTTTGCGAAGGCGATAGCCGCGGCCGGGATGCTCAATATGCTGCTATTCGTCGGGCTGATGGTCACGATGGTGGGCACGCTCATTATGGGGACAGTATTGTTGTTAAGCATACTGTACCTTAATAAGGATGCCGAGGCGCTGGCCGCGCTGCCCGTGTCATCGCAGACGGTATTCGCGGTCAAGATGAGCCAGGCGTTTCTGGGTGAGGCGGCGACCTCCATTCCGTTGATATGGCCGATACTTATTATATATGGAGTATTAACCAAGGCCGGCGCGCTCTATTATGTAAAGGCCGTGGTTGTGTGGCTCTGCGCGCTGTCGCTGCCGCTGATCCTCTCCGCGCTGATTACGATGCCGCTGATGCGATGGGGCGCGCTGTGGCGGCGGCGGGATCTGATGGCGGTCGTGGGAGGCATACTGGTACTCGTCGTCTCCATGGGGGGGCAGATATGGTTGCAAACCAAGCTGCCCAGCCTAGTCGCGGGCAATGCGATGATGGATTGGCTGGCGGGCCGGGTCGATCTATTCGATCTGATCGCTCAACGGATACCACCGCTGTGGCTGGCCATGCGGTCGCTAACAACTCAAGGATTTGGCGCGTTGGGTTATCTAGCGGGGCTGCTGCTGCTATCGGCGTTACTTATAGCATTAACACTGCTACTTGCTGGAAGGATATACCAACGCGGGGTCTCGGCGCAAATGGAGGTTCACACTGTCTCCAAGCCCGTCAAATGGGAAGGCGTCACATTCCGCCAACGGTCGCCAAGAATGGCGATATTCCTGCGCGACACCAAGCTGACGCTGCGTACGCCCATTTATCTGATGAATACATGTACGGTTATAATAATTATGCCTGTGATGTTATTCGTAGTGATGCTCACGGGCGGGACATCGAGTGATCCAGACATGGCGGCGATGATGGATTTCGTCGGTCGGTTCATGAGCGATCCGTGGATGATTGCGTTGATTGCGGCGGGTTTGTCGGTGCTATTCGGATCGCTGAATGTGGCCGCGTCCACGTGTGTATCCAGGGAAGGGCGGATGTTCGCTTGGTCGCTGGTCGCTCCGGTGCCGTTCGAGACGCAAGCGGAGGCGAAGGCCTTTTTCCCGCTGTTGCTGTCGTGGGTGATGGCGCTGCTCATGTGTTTGAGCCTGGGCGTAGCGGTGAAGGTGCCAACTCCGGGATTGCTGGCGGGGTTCGCGCTTAGCATTCCCATGATGGTACCCTCGACTATAATCCAATTGATTGTGGATATACTCCGGCCGAAACTGAATTGGACCAACCAGACCGAGGCCATTAAGCAGAACATGAATAGTATGCTTGGCATGTTATTCGGGTTCCTGTATGCCGCCGCGTTGATTGCGCTGGCGGTGGCGGGGATTATTGGGCTTAAGATGTCGGCTTTTGTGGTTTATATGGTGTTTTGGCCTGTCGCAATACTGCTGGTGGTAGTGTCGATCTGGCTGTTGAGAGGTGCTGCGCGCACAGGTTATTCGCGGGTAGAATTATAGCCGCTACACACCGCCTTCGGGCGGGACTGCCCCAACTGCGGTTGGGGACTTGTTACTTTTCCCGTCCGTGGGAAAAGTAACCAAAAGGACGGCCAAAGGAGAGGGGCGCTATGGCGCCCCCTCTCCTCTGGACACCTCTCCCCAGCCATATTAGGCATTCTGCTTGAGGCCAAACATGCTGCATCCATAGTAGCACAGTTTTGCAGGTCTTTGTCATCATATTGTTTACGTACTAGATTAGATGATTATAAGCTGGTGGCGGATACGGGGATACTGCCGTGAAATTCCGCCAATTCGAGCACCTCGCCGCGAAGCCACACGAATCTAGCAAAACTGTGCATGTAAATCAATCGGAATGTAAGTCATAGACCAATGAGCGGAGCCAACATTGAGGAGGGAGAGTCCAGAGAGGGAGGGCACAGTGCCCTCCCTCTATACAATTTCCCGCTAAAAATGCACCAAGATTCGCGATGGATTTTCGTCGCTCGCTATGGCGAGGTAAGGAGGCGGACTGGAGGTCCGCTGACTGGACGAGCCGACGCGAGCGGCGAAAAGACTCGCGAAGATGGTGCGTTTTTTGCGGGAAATTGTATAGGCCGTCCTTTTGGTTACTTTTCCCACGGACGGGAAAAGTAACAAAGCCCCAACCGCAGTTGGGGCAAGCCCGCCCGCAGGCGACAGAGGTTGGCTGTCCCACAGCCTCACTTCAAGGATGCTTCCCTTTCCACTACCCAGTCGGCATAGATGGCCAGGAATTGCGCCTCGGTCAGCGGCGACTCTAGAACGTGGCCGCCCTTCCACAACCGATCGGCGTTGTGCACCAGCTCGAGCGGGTTGTACTTCGCCACAAAATACCCCTCGGTATCCGTGCAGAATGGGACGACCAACGCGTGATTCAGCAGGAACGCCTCGGCTGCTGCGAATTTTTCGTAACGCTCTTCGGACTTGAGCATTACGGATTGCGCGTCCTTGAGCAGCGCTAGGTACTCGTCGTACAGCGCGGCGACGCTCGGGCTCTTCGCCTTGTCGATGAATGTCCACGTGTTGTCGGGGCGGAACGCCAACGTCCAGTTGTCAGGATCGTCAGCCGACGCGCCGTTATTCAGCTTCATCAGGCCGTATAGACCACTGCGGCGGATGGCGGCCAGGAAGCCCGTCGTCGGCCCAGCCTGGATGACGCACTCGATGTATTCCGCGCCCAGCAGATCGGTGAGCTGCTGCTTGACGACCTGGACTTCCATCTCCCACGAAGCCAACGTCGGGTTGTAGGGCATGAGCAGTTTGATCGGGAACTTCACGCCGGCGGCGGTCAGTTCTTCAACGGCCTTTGCCTTGTACTCCAGCGCCTTCGCTTCGTCGAAGTTGTTATTCTCGCGGTCAGCGATTTCCTTCATCGAGCCTACTTGTGTGAAGTCGGTGCCGTTGATGTTGCACCAACCGACAGGCGTGACTGTGTTCGTCTGCTGCAACTGTGGGTTGTAGGGATCCTGCGCCAGCAACGCCTTGTAGCGGTTCAGGCCCCAGAATATGGACTGCCTGAAGTTCTCATTGTCGATCGCCGCCAGGTAATTCTCCTGCTCAAATTCCTCGCCGAACTGCGGATCGTAGCAGAAGCTGTAGTAATACATGTACGTCGTATCCGGTTGACCGGGGATCACGATGTCCTTGGTCGCGGCGTTGGTTTTCCACTCGGTCAGCAGGGCGGTGTTGATCTGCGCGTAATCCACGTCGCCGCGCTGGAACATCTCGGGCGCGAGGGTCGACGACTCCGCGTTGTAGGTCATGACTACTTTTTCTATGAATACGTTGTCCGCATCGTAGTAGTAGGGATTCTTTTCATAGACGCGGCGGTATTCGGGCGAGAATTCCGTCATCACATACGCGCCGATGAAGCCCATCGTTTCGTTGTCCAGGCCGTATCCAGCGCCCAATTCCGCCAGCATATCCGACGGCGCGGGCAGGTACGATCCGCCGTAGCTGATGAAGTACGGCAGCGGCCCGACGAGCGTGATCTCGATCGTGTAATCGTCCAGCGCCTTGAACGCCAGCGTCTCGGGATCGGTGGATTCGCCCGCGATCAGCTCATGCGCGCCGGCGATAATGTTGTCGAAATACGTCGCGTTGCCGGACGCGTTCTCCGGATCGCAGACGAACTGCGCGACGGCGACGAAGTCCTTCGCGGTCAGCTCGCCGATGGGTTCGCCCTTCTGATTCACCCACTGCAGGCCCTTGCGCAGGTGGAATGTGTACACCGTCTGGTCGTCGCTGATATCCCAGCTCTCGGCCAGGCCGGGCACCTTGTTGCCATACTTGTCGGTTGTGACGAGGCCTTCGACGCAGTTGGAGACGGCCTGCCAGTCGTTCGCGCTGCCCGACGCGGAGAACGAGCACAGGCTCGTAGCTTCGGTTGAATACAGCAGCCTAAGCGTCTGATCCTGGGCATACACCAGCCCATAGTCGTCGGCGCTCGCGGCAAACGCGGGCGCGGCCATCAGCAATGATAATACGAGCATCACCGCTAACGCCTTACTGAATACGCGCATGAATCCTACCTCCTTTTATAGCTAAGGGGTTTTGGTAAAACCCCTTAGAATCGCACACTATTCTTTACAATACTTTACTAAACGCTGCGTACACGCGGTTATGGAATACTCGCCTGAAGCGCGGCATCTTCTCATTATCCCGAGTGGGATGCACCCTATTCGACAACAGCGCGGCGTAGAAACCCGTGCTTGGGTCCACCGCGAAGCACGTCCCCGTGAAGCCCGTGTGCCCGAATGATTCCGCTGGGAATAGGTCGCCCATGAAGTTCAGCGGCGGTCCGGCCAGGTGGAACCCTAGGCCGCGGTGCACGTCGTGCCCCGGCGTGTAGTTGCGGATCGCCTTGGTGAGCATCGGCTGGGATATGAACCCCCTGCCGCCGCATGCAAGCATCGCGCAAAACTTCGCGGTGTCGGCAATGTCGGAAAATATACCTGCGTTCGCCGATATGCCGCGCAGGAAGCGCGCGTTTTCGTCATGGACAATCCCTTGCCACGCGAGGCCTGTCGCTTGATCGACCTCTGTCGGCGCGATGTTGGTGCCGGTTGGATTGTAGGAGGTATTCGTTAAATCCAATGGCTTGAATACGCGCTCGTTCGCCAGCGTGTCCAGCGGTGCGCCGTACACGTGCTCGAGAATCTTTCCTAATAGTATGAAGCCGATGCAGCTGTAGGCGGGCGTGCCGTCCGGGATATCAAGCAATGTTGAGCGCAATATTGAGGCGACGCACTCGCCCGGGTCGTCCACGTCATGTTCGATGAAAAAGTGCGGCGTGAATTTTCCGGTATGGGTTAATAATTGTAATATGGTTATGTCGGCCTTGTCCGGCGGCGCTGTTGGGAAAAAGCGCGAAACGGTGTCGTACAGCGTCAGCTCGCCGTCCTCGATGGCGCGCAGGGTTAACGGCGTTGGCGCGATCGTCTTTGTGACTGACGCCATGTCGAAACGTGTCGCGACGTCGCAATCCCCCGCCGCAAACAGCATCGGGCGTTCGTCACGATAACCGACAGCCGCCGTCGCCGATGGGAAAACGCCGTCGGTTACGCCCTGTTTCAACAATTCTTGAATAAAAGCAAACGCGTCAAGGTTAAGCATATATGCATTATATAGGAAATATTGGTGTAATGCAAGGGGCGGAACGCCCAATATCCGCGTTAATACCTTGGTTAATCCCTCACTTCCCCGACACTTTCCGCTGGAACACCTCGACCGCGTTCGCGGGTAAATCCATCAACGTTTGAACCGCGTGCACCAACTCCAGCCTCACGCGGATATCCGCAGCGCCGTCCGCAACGATCACCACGCCTACCGTTTGAGTTGCGTTGGAATTGCTCACACCACCCAGCCAATCCACCGTGGCCGAGGTTGCGGACGACGCCTCATATATCATGACGTCCACCGTGCCCGCGCCGTCTATGCTGGATAATATCGCAGCCAGCCGCGTCTCCAGCGCGCTGTTCCCGGACGCCGCGTTATTGTTGGAACCTGCCGAGAATCCGCTGAAATCCGACAGCGCGACGCTGGCCACTATGCACAGCAGCACGGCCAGCACGATCCACTCAAGGCCCTTGAATTGCTTGAACTTAGCGCGCCAGCCGGTCAAAGGCGCGTCACTTTTGGCATAACGGTTGAATCCGCTGCTCATGAATCGCTCCCCAGCATCGTTTGGATTACCTGGTTCATCATCTGATCCGTCGCCGCGCTGCCCGTAAACAGCGCCGTTATCGGGCGCAGGAGCGTCCATAGCATCACCAGCCCGCACACCAGACGGGCGTACTTGCGCATGCTGCCCGGCGGCAGCAGCCAGTCGATCAGCGTTATGCATAGCGTCAGCGCCGTCAGATTCCGCAGCAGATTGCCAAAACCTTCCCACACAGCAGACCTCCTATGTAAGTGTTCAAACGTTTAACGCAGCATAACGGTTAGATTCCCTACGAGCAATAACTGTGCTACCAATAGAAAGAACATCGCAGCTACAGCCAGCAGCACGGTGAACAGCATCGTCACTGACCCGGCGAAATCCCCCAGCATATCCACTATATTCCCATCGGCGACGGGTTCCAGCGCCGCCGCGCAGAATCGAAACACCAGCGACGCGCCGAGCGCCTGCATCAGCGGCGCGACACAGTACGAGGCCAGCAGGACTAAACCCGTTATACCTAAAGCATTCTTTATTAATAATGAACAGGCGATCAGCGTATCCATCGTGTCAGCCATCATGCCGCCTACTATCGGGACGAAGTTATCGATGGCATACTTGGCAGTCCGCATGCTCACGCCGTCAAATGCCGCCGCGCCCATCCCCTGCACGGCCATTACGCCTATGAATACTGTGAAACAGATGCCCAGCGACCAATTTGCGATGCTCTTGAGCAGGGAGCGCAGACGGCTCAAACCCACGTGAGGTGAGAGGTGGGTCAAGATGGTCAACAGCGCGGTTGCCAGCGCGAATGACAGCGTCACTCGCTGCACGATCGTGGTCATGGTGCCAGATGCCGCGACAACGGCGGGTTGGAAGAACGCCGACGAACTGGTTGCGCCAACCGCCGCCAGCAATGTCAGCAGCAGCGGAAACAACGCTTGCATCCCGGACGCCATCCCATCCACGACACGGCGCACAATAGACAGCTGATTCAGGAAGTACCGCGCCGCAATCAGCGCGACTAACGCATAACCCACGAACTGGCACGCCTGCGCGACGGTATCATTCTCAAATGCGGCGCGCATTCGGCTTAATATCGCGCACAGCAGCGCGGGCACCATCAGCTGCGCTATCAACCCGACGCTGTTGCGCAGGGATTGGAATAACACCTGCAGCACCCGCTCCATGGCTGTCCTGCCATCCAGTATGCGTTCGCCCTGGATCAACCTCAATATGGTGTCGCGAACGCTGATCCGTTCGGTCGGCGCAAGCATGGCATCGGCGACGCCCTGCCACACGGTCAGGTCGAATGTATCCAGCAGCGACGCGGCTTGGGATTGCAGGGATACGGCGGTGGGTTCGGGGGAAGGTTCGACTGTGGCTTCGTTGGACGGGGATTCGGTTGCGATGGCAGAACCGCTTGTTACAAACATTAGTAACAGGAGGAGGAAGGCCAGCGTCCGCAGACGGCATCCCATTCTCATGCCCCACCGCCCGGCACCAACGCCAGCATCATCTGCATCAATGAAACCAGCACGGGTATGGACAGCGTCAGCACCAGCAAGCGTCCGCCCAATTCTACCTTGGATGCGATGCTCGTTTCACCTGCGTCGCGGCATAATTGCCCGGCGAATTCCGTGATGAAGGATATCCCCACTACCCGCACCAACAGCCAGACAGTGCCATCCGGCATGTGCGCCATATCCGCCAGACCGCGCACAACATCGATAACGCCCGCCAGTTTTCCCGAGAGGAATAGTATGAGACTAACGCCTGCCGCCAGCGACAGCACGATCGCCAGCTCCGGGCGCTGCCCGCGGACAGCCACGGTCAGCAGCGCCGCCGTAACGCCAAAGCCTACCAATACCATCACATCCATCTTAAGTACCTTCTGAATCATTAACTATAATACAAACATACTCCGCACCGTTGTGAATAGCTGGCTGATCAGGTTGACAACCATCAGCAGGACGATTACTAACCCTGCCAGCGTGGTCAGCATGGCCATATCCTCCCGGCCTGTGCGGGTCAGCACCTGCCCGAGCACGGCTACCAGTATCCCTATCCCGGCGATTTTGAATATAAGGTCAACGTTCATGCCATATCCTCCTTAACCGATTATCCGATTAGACATAGGAATAATGCCAGCCCGCCCAGCGAACCTAGCGAGACGAACAGCCGCTTCTGCCGGCCCGTGCGATCGGAGGCTTGCGCGGCCTGGGCTTTGAGTGCGGCGCGGGCGGAGTCGATCCGCGCCGTCTGCTGCGGCCGCGCGGTGCCGCCTAGCTCCCGAATGAGCGGCAGCAGTGCTGCGGCGTCCGTCGAATCCAGGTCGGCAAATGCGCGTTCAGTATCCAGCGCGTCCGCAAACCCCATCGAGCGATCCTCGCGCATCCACTCTGCGGCATCCGCAAGCACGGCCGCCAGCCTCGCGTCGCCGGGCAGATCCGCCACGGCCAGCCGCTCCAGCACGTCGGGCAGCGGATCGTCCACATAACCCAGCGCGGCGGCCAGCCCATCCAAGAATCGCATCCATGCCGCCAGCGCTTCCTCACGTCGGGTCAACTTACGAGCCATGCGCATGCCGATTAGCATACACCCGAAACCTGCGGCGGCGGCCAAGATTATCCTAAGCATTCTGCAGCTGATACAGCACGCCGAACGTGCCGTTCCATGCCTTCATCAACTGACCGCCCGGGCCGAGCTGGATATATCGTTCGAATGAGCGCTGCCGGAGCAGTGCGCCCGTGATGGGCCGCTGCATCAATTCCTCCATGCTGCCCGCGTGCGCGCTGACCACCACCGCCGCGCCGCATCGGGAAGCCTCGTCGATGGCCTCGGCATCCATGGCCTTGCCAATCTCATCCGTGATAAGTATGTCGGGCGAGAATACGCGCAGCATGAGAATCATGCCCTCGGCCTTCGGGCACGCGTCCAGCACGTCCGTCGACGGCCCGACGTCCAACTGCGGAACCCCTTGACGGCACGCGGCAATCTCGCTGCGCTCATCAATAATGCCGACCTGCAATCCGGATAACGCGTGCTGGCGGGCTATGTCGCGCAGCATGGTCGTCTTGCCGTGGCCCGGCGCGGAGAATATCAACGTGTTCAACGGCCTTCGGAATCCATCTTTTTCTTCTATAATCCACGGCATGGCGGCGTCCGCGCAGCCGGGGACGGGCCGGGCGATCCGTAGCGCAACGCTGGAAAAATCCTGCATGTGGTGCGACTTGCCGTCCTCCAGCACCACCCTGCCGCAAAGCCCCGCGCGATGTCCGCCGGGCAGCGTGACGTAACCGCCGCGCAATTCCTCGGCGCGGGCGTACATCGAATGCCCCAGCAGGGTCTGCGCGAATTGGCGCAGCTCCTCGCCGGATGGGATCCATTTACCTGAACGTAATCGTTCTTTACCACTAAGTATTAACGCTGGCTGCTCGGCGCGCACACGAATCTCCGTGACGCGCGCGGCCTCGGTCTGCTTCAGGCTGTTCGTCATGGAACGCAGCTGCGGCGGGAAGTACGCGTCCAGCGTGAGCCGCCAATCCTTGGGCAATTCTTTCATTGAACCCATCCCGTCGCCGCCTTCCATTGTTTGATGTGCTTCCGCGTTCGGTGTGCTTTCGTCCAATCCTATGCGCGCTGACAAGCTCCCATGCAAAACAGAATTATTGAGAATCATTCATCATCAATCGAACAGCATCAGCCCAAGCGCGCGGTATGTCTCTGAATCGACAATCTCTGTGGGCGGCAAGCCGCGCGCCTTCTTGAATTGGATCAGCGCGCGGCGTGTGCCCGGTCCAAACGTGCCGTCCAACCCGCCCGGATCAAATCCCAACGCCAGCAACCGCCGCTGTACCGCGCGCACTTGAGAGCCGCGCTCGTCGAACGTGAGCGTCCTAAGGCTGTCGCCCAGCTCACCATACGGCCCGGATTCTATTATAACGGGCGTGCCGATATACACCCGCTTGTAAAGATCCTCCGCGTCATGGTTGAACATGCGGATGCACCCGTGCGAGGCGTGCGAGCCGATCGAGCCTGGATTGCTGGTGCCGTGGATGCCGTACACGCCCCAGGGCACCGACAGCCCCAGAAAGCGTGTGCCCATGTCCGAACTCTTGGGCACATAACGTTTATTGATGTAGAACACACCCAGCGGCGATGGCATGCCGTACGCGCCGATGGCCACAGGGTAACGCTTGACGAGCGTTTGATTCTCGTATAACGACAGCGTGAGGTTGTGGCTGTCGATGATGATCAGCTTGGTATTCTTGGCGGAGGCTGGCATATCAATGACGGGCGTATGATTCAAAAACATAGCGACCGTGCAGAGCATTACGAATATCGCGATCCAAAGGCTATAACGCCGCATACGAGCCTCCCAGTAACTTGATATTCAGCCGCGCGCTTTGGTATAATACACATATGATCTTGAAAGGGAAATAGAATTACTTAACTAGGACTTGACTGGAAAGGTTTACGGAAGGGAGCGATCCATGCCGCGCGCCAACCGTTATTGCAGATGGATTGTTATGATAATGACAACATTAAGCGTCGTGACACTTGCCAGTTGCACACCTGTCCTGCAACCGACCGTGCCGACGTTGGACCTGTACGTCCTGGACGTGGGCAAGGCCGACTGCATCCTTGTGCAATTCGACAGCAAATGGATGTTGATCGACGCCGGATTGGAGGAAACAAGCGCCGCTGTAGTCGGTACCATGCGCGCGCTGGGCATTCAAGCGCTGCTGTATGCGGTGGCGACGCATCCCGATAAGGATCATATCGGCGGGATGGCCGCCATTTTGAGCGCGTTCCCAACCCGCGGCCTGGTGGAATGCCCCATGCGTTTGGACAACAAACCCTCGCGCTCTATGCGCCAAGCGTTATCGAGCATGGGTATCCCTTCATATACGATGCGCTCCGGCGACAGTTGGACGGTCGGCGAATTGTCGGTGCGCGTACTCGCTCCCGGTCCGACCGCGCTGTCATTTAACGACGAAAATGAAGCCTCGCTCGTACTGATGCTCGAATACGGTAGCACGCGAATCATGTTGGCTGCCGACGAGCAGCTGGGCAGTGAGCGCGAAATGCTGTCGACATATACCGATTTGCACGCCGACGTGCTGAAGGTTGCGCATCATGGTTCCAACAAATCCACAAGTCAACTATTCCTTGAGGCGGTTCGTCCCGCCATTGCTATCATATCCACGGGCGAACGCATTGACGGCAAGGATGGCGATCCGTTACCCGATCCACGAACGCTCGAACGCTTGGAATCCATCGGCGCGCGCGCGCTGCGGACGGATACCGACGGTATGATTCACATCCAATCCGATGGGAAAACCGTGTCGATTATACGGGATTAGCGTGAATAAAGTTCAATCATTACCAAATTCAACCACGGCTGTAGCGAATTCAAGCGACGCTTCATTGCGCAATCCGCCTTTTATGGGTACACTGATCATGTAAGATTTGTTTACCGCGTCGGACGCGAGTTCGGCGGAAAGAGGAGGATCCCCATGAAAACCAATTTCCACATCCATCAGAAACACCACGATCACCATGATAAGCGCGCCTACACGCTGGCCGCGCGCCACAGTATGCTGCAGAAGGAGTTGGAAGCGGTGCACTTGCAAATGGAGAAGATAGGGGCATACATAGCGCGTCTGCGCAAGGCGATGGGCCTCACCCAGAGCAAGCTGGCCGAGACGCTTTCCGTCAGCCCGCAAGCCGTGTCGAATTGGGAGCGCGGCGACTCGCTGCCCGACGCCTCACAGTGGATCCCATTAAGCCAGGCGTTGGGGACGTCCGTTGAACTGCTGCTGTACGGCGGCGTTCTGCCCGAGGATGAGCCGGCGGAGGAAGCGTCCAAGGAAACCAAGCCCGTCGAGACCGTTACGCCCATCATCCCAGAACCCGTCAAGGTTGAGGAACCGCCTGTCGTCGAGGAAGAGGAAGAGGACGAGGACGACGAGGATGACGAGGACGAGGACGACGATGAAGATTGCGACGATGACGACGAGGACGATGACGAATGCGCAGCCGATCCGCGCGATCCGTGGGAGCAGGTAATAGCACTCGCGCCATTCATCAGCCGTGACGCAATGGATACGCTCGTTCGCAAGGCGTGTCAAGGCGAAAGGCCGGATTGGAATAAGATCGAAAAACTGGCGCCGTTCCTAAGCCGCGACACGCTGCGCGAGATGGCGCGATTCGCCTTCGTCGGCGAAAAGCCGAATTGGAAAGCGCTGCGCAAACTGGCGCCCATGCTGGGTAAAGACGCGCTCAGCGAAATCATTGAAACCGCCGCAGACCTCAAAACCCTCGACATGGATGAACTCGTCAAGCTCGCGCCGTTCCTCAATCGCGGCGAGCTGGCGCGACTGCTGCAGCTCGCCACTCGCGGCGAGATCCCGGACTTGAACGTGCTGCGCAAGCTGGCGCCGTTCCTGCCGCGCGCGGTCATCGACGATTATGTCATACACGCGGTGGAGGGCAAGGAGTGGCAGCCCAAGGAGGAACCGCGCGAGGAGCGTGGCCACCGCAGCGCATCCTGGTCCGGTTCATGGCAGTGGCCCGACGAGGCCAACGAGGTGCTGGAGAATGTCCAGCGTGAAGTGCAAAGCGCCATCCGTCAAGGCATTAATGTAGGCCAAAACGGTTGGCAGGTAGCGCGCGACGCCATCCGCGAGACGTTGAGCAACCTATTCCCCGAGGATGAAAACCGCAGTTAATGTTATTCAATGATAATGGTAGAGGAGGATGCAAATGAACTCGCGCGCTGGTGAAAAACTAACAGCCCTGCGTCTGGGACGCGGCCTTTCCCGGGATGAATTAGCGGCCCAACTGAATGTCGGCGCGGACACGATCGAAACCTGGGAGCAGGGCCGATCATTGCCCGACACCCAGTCGCTGATATCCATCGCAAAACTATTCAACATATCGCTGGATGAGCTGCTCCTGGCCGAGGAACCCTTGTCCGTTCAAGCGGATACTCATCACAGTTATACCGTTGACACAATCCAGACGAGATCCGTTGAGGATGACTTTGAAAAGTGGCGCGCTAATCGCCGCGAAACGTACGCCACTGATGACGGCGGCGCTCCGGCCGACGTAACCGCCGATGATTACTCATTCAAGGTCGGCGGCACGAAGGTGCGCATCAGTCACGCGGCGTTCCCATACCCGATCATCGTGACGGGGGCGTACCTGCTGGCGGGCTTCCTATTCAACTGGTGGCATCCCGGCTGGCTGCTGTTCCTGACGATCCCGCTGTACTACACGATGCCGGACTTTGAGACCATGCCCCGCCGCAAAGCGCTGATGCAGTTCCCGTATCCGGTGCTGGTGACGCTGGTGTATCTGGTGCTGGGCTGCCTATTCGATTGGTGGCATCCGTGGTGGATACTGTTCCTGACGGTGCCGCTGTACTACATATTCGCGGCTAACGCGGATAGTGTGTGACAAATAATCCGATTCGACAAAACCGTCCGGCAGGATATGCCGGACGGTTTGATTATTTGTAATCCTGCGTGTCTTAGTACATCCCGCCCATGCCGCCGCCAGCCGGAGCTGCGGGCGGAGGATTCTTTTCGGGGAGGTCGGTCACGAGGGCTTCGGTCGTCAGGACCATCGCCGCGATGGACGCCGCGTTCTGCAGCGCGGAACGGGTGACCTTCGTCGGATCCATGATGCCGCGCTCTTCCATATCCACGTAATCGCCCTTGAGCACGTCATAGCCGTAGCCAGTCTTGCCGCTGCGCTTGATTCCATCCACGATAACGGAGCCGTCGATGCCCGCGTTCAGTGCGATCTGGCGGACGGGTTCCTCCAGGGAACGCGCGACGATCGCCACGCCGGTCTTTTCGTCGCCGTCGGATGTGGCCAGGATCTTGGCGACTTCCGGGATCACGTTCAGCAGAGCAACGCCGCCGCCAGGCACGATGCCTTCTTCAACCGCCGCGCGGGTTGCGGCCAGGGCGTCCTCGATGCGGAGCTTGCGCTCCTTCATTTCGACTTCTGTCGCAGCGCCTACGCTGATGACGGCTACGCCGCCAGCTAGTTTCGCCAGCCGCTCCTGCAGCTTCTCACGGTCGTAATCGCTGGTGGTATCCTCAATCTGGCTGCGCAGGCTGTTGATGCGCGCCTTGATCTCGGACGCCTCGCCCGCGCCTTCGACGATGGTCGTGTTTTCCTTGTCGATCTTAACCTGACGCGCGGTGCCCAGCATATCCATGCGGGCTTCCTTCAGCTCCAGACCCAGCTCCTCGGTGATGACTGTACCGCCGGTCAGTATCGCTATATCCTTCAGCATTTCCTTGCGGCGATCGCCGAAGCCCGGCGCCTTGACCGCTACGCACTGGAATGTGCCGCGCAGTTTATTCAATATTAATGTGGCGAGCGCTTCGCCTTCGACGTCCTCGGCGATGATCAGCAGTTTCTTGCCGGACTGCACGACCTGCTCCAGCACGGGCAGAACCTCCTGAATGTTGGAGATCTTCTTGTCCGTAATGAGGATCAGCGGATCATCCAGCACCGCTTCCATCTTATCGGTGTCGGTGACCATGTAGCTGGACGCGTAACCGCGGTCGAACTGCATGCCCTCAACCAGCTTCAGCTCGGTTTTCATGGTCTTGGATTCCTCGACCGTGATGACGCCGTCGTTGCCGACCTTCTCCATCGCTTCGCTGACAAGCTCGCCGATGGCGGGATCGTTGGCGGAGATCGACGCGACCTGCGCGATGGCCTTCTTGCCCTGAATCTGCTTGCTGACGGCCTTCAGGCTGGCGACGGCCTGCTCGGTGGCGGCCTCGATACCGTGCTTGAGGATCATCGGGTTCGCTCCGGCGGCCAGGTTCTTCAATCCTTCGCGGACGATGGCCTGCGCAAGCAGCGTGGCGGTCGTGGTGCCGTCTCCGGCTACGTCGTTGGTCTTGGTCGCGACTTCTTTAACCAGCTGCGCGCCCATATTTTCAAACGGATCGTCCAGCTCAATCTCCTTGGCGATGGTCACACCGTCATTGGTGATGAGCGGCGAGCCGAATTTCTTGTCGAGGACTACGTTGCGGCCCTTAGGTCCCAGCGTGATGCGAACGGTATCGGCCAAAGCGTTTACGCCTTTTTCCAGTGCCTTGCGGGCGTCCTCGCCGAACTTAATCTGCTTTGCCATTTTTGCTTCTCCTCCTTACTCGACAACCGCGAGAATGTCGCTCTGACGAACGATGATCAATTCCTGATCGTCGATCTTGACTTCGGTGCCCGCGTACTTGCTGTAGATGACCTTCTCGCCGGGCTTCACGTGCATGACGATGTCCTTGCCATCCACGTTCCCGCCGGGTCCAACGGATAGCACTTCGGCCATGACGGGCTTCTCCTTGGCTGTGCCGGCCAGGATGATGCCGCCTTTTGTGGTCTCGTTGGCCTCGAGATTCTTGATGACTACCCGATCGCCTAGGGGCTTCACGTTCATGAGTCGCGCCTCCTTGTATGAATCTTTCTAAATTACTCACCTTATGAGCGTCCATCTGTTAGCACTCGATGGCGGTGAGTGCTAACAACCGTAGTGCAGTATACACGCAAATCGCACGATTCGCAAGCGGGAATTTATGGTAAATTTGGTCGATTTGAGGGAATATCGGCTGTTTACGCTGAAAACCTCGTCCAAGCTCGGCCGGACGAGGTTTTTGGTTATCGATGTTCAATGTATGTTCATTCCGCGATGGGTACTGCGGCACTGTCGCCGTAACGTTTTATTATGTCCTCATAAGCGCGTCGCATGTTTCGATAGATGGAGTTGGTCATCTCCTCTGGCTGGGTTTCCGTCCCGGCCGGCAGCAGACGATACTGGTAAGGCCCGCCGCCCCAGCGCATCACCCACGTCGGCATCCACTTCGCGTCGGTCATGCGAACCGTTGTCGCGCCTGGATCCAGCGTGAACTGCATCGACAGCAGCATGCCCACGATCTGTTCCGCCGAATCGCGTTCATTCGACAGGAAATTCCCCAGCGAATACGCGACGAACAGCTCATGCTCCGTGCCGTCAGCCCACGTAACCGCGCGCCGCTCCATCTTGTGCACGTATGAAGGGTGCGTGCCCAGTATCACATCCACGCCGCAGTCGGCGATCTGGTCGACAAGCTTCGTGCAATCGGTGCTGGGCTTCGTATTGGAACGCTTGCCCCAGTGCACGTTGACGATGACTAGGTTCGCGCCTTGGCCTCGCGCCGTCGCGACGTCCGCGCGAATGGTTTCCGGGTCGATGATGTTGACCGCTATTGCGCGCTGATCCTTCGTACCCTGCTTCACGCCAACCGTACTTAACCCATATGTATAGCTGAGTATAGCCACCTTGACGCCGTTCAAGTCGAACGTCAGCGGCAGCGCCTGCTCGTCCGAACTGCGATGCGCTCCCGTCACGGAGAAGCCATTCTTCTCTGCCGCGGCGCGGGTCTTGTTTAAGCCCTCGATGCCTTCCTCCAATATTCGTTCTGTACCAAGATTAATTATATCTACCCCGGCTTTTTTAAGAGACGTCAATATTTCAGACGGCGCGCAGTATGCGTCGTAAGGCGACGCGTCGGTAACTGTCGTCTCCAGCGTCACCATCATCGCATCCAGCGCGGCGGTGTACGGCGTTATCGCGTCGAATATGCTATCATAATTATATGAACCCGTCTCCAACAGCCCGGACTTGCGCAGCGTGCTATCCAGGAATATCTGCCCCGCCGCGCCGAGTGTGATCACGCGCGCCTGGGGCGCGGGCGTGGCAGTCGGCTCGGCGATCGGTTCAAGCGTGGGCTGGTAGGCGGGCACGGGAGTAGCGCCGGGATCGGCGGTGGCGGCCAGCGCTTGGATGATCGCGGTTGCGTCGAAGGCCACTTCGTCCAGGTTCCCTGACAAACGTGGGAATACCCACGCGCCTAAGCCGATCGTCGCCACTGTCACGGCCAGCATCAGCCATGTGCCGAACGACACGCCGCGTCTCCGATTATTCCTCATAACAATATTCCGCCTCCCGCGTTATACAATCCATGTATATACGACGAATCAGAGGCGGATATTGTTGAACCCTATATGAAAAACTAATCGAATCAGCTATATCGTCGCGTTGATCGAGTGCCCGTTGATGATCAAGTCGAATGTGCAGCCCAGGAACCGCGCGGCCTTCTCACACATGGCGATTCTGGACATATAAATGGTCAGGTATTCCATGACGGAGCTGGAGGTATTCATATCCAACTCGTCGCGGATCACGCGCCGCTCGGGATCGACGGTCAGGCGATTGTGCTGGATAGCGAAATTCACGCGGTCGTGGATGTCGCCGGGTTCGGGCGTGCCGTTGCGGACACGGCTGCGGCTGGCGTCGGCCTTGTCCGCGATGACTACCGCCGCCGTTACGGGTCCAGTCACGACGCCGTAATCCTCCTCATGGTTGCCGACGGCTGTGACCACGGTGAGGACGTCGGTCAACACCATATCCATCTGAAGTAATAACGGAAACAGCATGCACGCGCCGCTGACGCCGTGGTTGTTGCGGTTGATGCTGTTGCCGATGTCGTGGACATACCCTGCAATCGCCGCCAATTCAACGATGCGCTCATCGAAACTCAGGCAGCGCAGGATCTCCTTGGCAAAGTGGCTGACGAATCCCGCGTGCCTCGGCCCGTGATCCGTATACCCCTGCACGGCCAGGTGTTGATTGGCCGCGTCGATCAGCAAACGCAAACCGGGATCCTTGCGGATACGATCCAGCGTCATCATTTGGGCCATGCGGTGCTCCTTAAAGATTATCTATAATTAAAGGTTATCTATCATCTTTAATGATTCATAACCGGGATCGCCCGCGAAGTCCGGCTCGTCCGACGGTACGCTGCCGCCTAACTCCTCGACAGCGTTGCGAACCTCGATGTAATCCAGATAGGATAATGCCCGGCTGTGCAGCGCACGTTCCAACGGCGGCAGCGCGCGCGGGTCGCCCAGCTTGCCCAGGTACGCCGCAATCAGCGCCGTCGAATCGTGTCGCCGTTCAAACAAATCCAACCCCAGACTTACGATTCGCTCGTCTCCGGGGAAGTTGCACAATATATCCAGAAACGTCTCCTGTCCTGCTGCGTTTGCGCTGGGTACTACAGCCAATATCGGTTCCACGATCATCGAACCCATACGGAGCAGCGATTCTGCGCACAGCTCGGCCAGGTCATCTTCGCGCGAACTGTGCCTATGCCCGGACAGCGTCTGCGCGCGGCTGGCTATCCATTTTATATACAACCCCATCGGTTTGGTGGATTGAAGCTCGGTCAGCAGCGCCACTACCATCAGCCGCAATGTGTAAGGCGTACCGACGGCGGCCAACGCATCGACGAGCGCGTCCTCCGCGCCGTCAAGCTGGATGATCCTGTCCGACATCGGCGCTGGCATTGACTTATCGGCGAGCGCGTAATCCGCCGCCCAATCGATCAGCTCGGCGGGATCCGTCACGCGTGCGAAGTACAGCCCAGGCATCTGCCCATCCAGCCACGGCGCGGGCGTATTCAACCAGCGCACGTATAGATCCGGGATGAGCGCTTCCATGCGTGCGATATCACCATTATACTTATCGGAATACTTGCGCAGCCATACGCGCGTAAACCTCTCGAATTCGCGGTCGAAGTCGGGTGTGGGGCGCGGCTCATTAGTTTCCATTAGTTGACCCTCTCGTTGATCCTCTCGCGGATTGTGCGGATTGTGCGGATTGTGCGGATTGTGCGGATCGTTAGGAAATTATTGCTAATCCTTACCGGGGCCTGTCGGCGAACCGGGCGCGACGCGCGGCTTGCGCTTGCGGGGCGCTGGGCTTGCGGCCTCGATGGGGATGGTCGGCATGGTGGGCATCAGCGGCATTTCCAGCGGCTTCTTTTTTGCGACAGGCTTCTTGGCGGCCGGCTCTTTATCGGCTGGCTTCTTTTCAGGCGGCTTCTTTACGGACGCCTCTTTATCAGCAGCCTTCTTTTCAGTCGGCTTTTTTGCTGAAGCCTTCTGCGAGGATGCCTTCTTTTTGTCGGATTTGGCCGGCGTTTGGTCGGTCTCCTGCGCGTCGAGATAACCCTCCAGCACGGGCCACGCGTCCAGCGGAACCACGCGCTCCGGCGGGGTGAGCAGGTCGGGTTCCGGCTCGCCCAGTGACTCGCGCTCCATCTGATCCCAGAGCATCCGCAGGCGGCGCACGCGGCGCATCACGCGTCGATCGGCTAATGCTTCCTTAACGCCGCTTCGTTCGCGGTAAACCCATTCCAGAGCATCGATCCAGCTGTCCGTATCGGCGATCGTGCCCTCCTCGCGCAGTAAGCGCTGCCACACATTTTCCAGCGTGCGCGATGCGTCGCCGAACTCGGGGCGCAGTTTCGCCGCCAGCTTTTTCAGCAGCTTCTCATGCGGGACGGAAAGGGGCACGCTCTCGGCGGCTTGCACGAACGCCACGGAGAATCCTTGGGTGTTTGTAACATAATGTGGGCCGGGATCGCCCATTTCATACAACGCTTCCAAATAATTCTGCTTAATCGCGTCCGGCTGGTCGGTGCTGATCAGCGCCTCGCGCAGCATCCAGCGCGCGTTATCGTCGCCCGCTACGCGCAGCAGGCCCAGCATCACCTGACGGATGCGCGGTTCGGCCTGGTTCAATCCCCAGGATACCAGGCGGCGGATCTCCTCGCGGCTGGCCCACGCATGCTGCAGCGTATCCACGTCGCCATCCGCCAGTTCGCGGATACGGCCCAGCCGCCGCAGCGTCTCATCCATCGGCACGGCGCGGATGTGCGACGGACGGAAAGGTTCCTGGCTGGCCAAGTGATCCCGGAGCGCCTCGAAACAGTAGTCCGCGATGGTATCCTCCGGGTCGATGCGGCGCAGACGCGCCCACAAGGGCAGCGCTTCCTTCTCGCGCCCCACCTGGCAGTAGCACACCGCAAGCAGGTGGGTGAGCGTTGGCTCGAGCGGCTGCTCGCTGGTGAGGGTTTGGAGCACCTGGAGCGCCGGGGCGTACGCCTCGATCTCACAGGCGGTATGCACGACCATCACGCGCTCGGCCTCGGATTCGGCTTCCTCGATCGCGCGTTGGAGGAACTTAAGGGCGGCGGGTTTGGAATTCAACTGGCTTAGCGAGACGACCATCGCGCACAACGCACGGGTGTTGTGGCGGTCGAGCTTTATAGCCTGACGCGCTAAGTTCAACGCGGCCTTCGCGTCGCCGTCGGACAGCTGTAAGAATGCCGCGACCGCGTGCGCGTCGCCATTGAGCGGCGACACGGCGAACGTGCGCTTCATCAATCGGCTGGCCAGGGCGTGCTTGCCGTCCGCGTAGGCCGAGGTTGCGCGCTGAATCCGACGCTCAACGCGCGAATTCTGCTGCATATACAGGTACAGGATCAGGTCGTTAGCCTCCCGCCGGGATTTACCCATGGGGCAGCTGCGGATATACAGACTCAAACAGTCGTGCGCCTGCGGCCATGACTGCATGGAGAAAAAGTTCACGCCCATGTCATATAGGAGATCCTTGCGGTCAGGATTCTCGTGCAGTACACGCAGCAGCACGCGGTTAGCCAGCGCGTTGCAGCCGATCTGCGCGTATGTCTGCGCCAGATCGATTAGCACTTGCGAGTTAGCGGGTTCCTGCTCCGCGGCGCGGCGCAGCAGTTCGGCGGCCTCCATCCACTGCTTGCCTTTGCGCTGGGAGAGCGCGCGTTGATGCAGCTGCTTCGCGCTCCTTGCGAATGGCAATACCTGGCCCCAGTCCTGCTTCAGCTCCGACATGATACACCCTGCGCTTTCATTAAAATCCCACCGAAAAATTCCACCGGAAAAATCCGTGTTAAAAACTCCGTGTTACCTGGCCGATGCCAGCAGCTCGCGCAAATCGCTTTCGCTGAACGCGTACGCGCTGCGGCAGAAGTGGCAGACCAACTCTGCCCCGCCCTGGTCCTGGATTAGCGAGGTCAATTCATCCCTGCCCATCGCTATCAACGCCTTCTCCATCCTCGCGCGGCCGCAGTCGCACTGGTACTCCAACGATTCCACCTGCAGAATTTCAGGAGCCAAACCGTCGAAGAATTGTACGGCCAGCGTCTCCAACTCCTCGTGCTCGATCGCCGAACTGATGTCCGCGAATAATTCCTGCCGAAGCTCCAGCGCGGCCAGCGTCTCCTCGGGACATCCCGGCAGCGGTTGGATCATCAGGCCGCCAGCGGCTATCACTTCCTCCGCGCCGTCCAGCATACCCAGCTTGACGCCCAGCGCACACAAGGTAGGCTGCTGCTCGGAGACGGTGCAGTACATCGCCAGATCCTCCGCCAGTTCCCCTGAAACCAGCGCGCTCTGGCCCACATACGGCTGCTTGAGCGCCATGTCGCGCACCACGATCACGCGTCCTTCGCCGCCGATAGCGCCGCCCACATCCAGCTTGCCGTTGGGTTTCAGCGGCAGCTCGACGGACGGGTTATCGATCGTCGCCTTGAGCACACCCGGGCCTGCGACGGCCACCAGCGCGCCCGCCGGACCATCGCCGCGAAAGGTCAGCGTCAGGCGTTCGCCCTTGCGGGGAGCGTTTAGCAGCGCGGCCCCGGCGATTCCCCGGCCCAGCGCCGCCGAACATACCCGGCTCGCTCCGTGGACGATCCGCGCTTCCCTGGCCGCGCGCGTCACGTCGCACATCAGTACGCGTACCGTTCCGGCCCTTAATGTAATATGCAGCAAACGATCCGTCCGCATCCGCTTTCAGCCTCCGTTAGTCGAAAAGACGCAAGCATCCCGGCATGCATCACGATTAGTCTGCCCGCAAAGCCATTATATGAATCCGCTCCGCGTCATGTTTCGGCGAATCAAATCCTATGCCGCCGAACGCCTGAACGTTCACGAACCCGCATCCTTCCAGCAATCCCAGCAGCGCATCCGCCTCGTGCGCGCGCTGGACATGCGTCTCCCTGGCGGCTGCGTAACGCCCGTCCGCTTCGCGCGTGAAGAATGTTAATTCCATAGTAAGCCGCCGGGTTTTATGGTTGAATAGATTCCGCCAGAGGTAGGCCATGTCCTCAAAATCCTCGCCAAAACAACGACCGCCCAGCACATGCTCCAGCTTGTACGCGGATGAGATGTCAAAGAACAGCCCGCCGCCGGGCCGAAGCGCCACGTATGCCGCGGCCGCAAACTGCCGGACATCCTCGTCGTTTAAAAGGTAATTCACACCGTCGCACGCGCAAACCACCGCGTCCATAGGCTTGTGCACGGCCAAACGCCTTAAATCCTGCCGGATAAATGGGATTGCGATACCCATCGAGCGCGCCTTCTCGGACGCCGCGCCCAGCATCTCCACCGACCGATCCGCGCCGATCATCTTAAAACCCAGACCGTGGAGCGCGAAGGTCATGCCGCCTGTCCCGCACGCGCAATCCAGCACGCGCGACACGCTCACGCCAGCGCGCTGGAACAGCCCGGCATAATGCTTTGCCCACGCAGGGTAATCCACATCCTCCATCAGCCGATCGTATACCCCGGCGAACGCGCCTCCATACATGGGATCAGCCCTCGTTAGCATCCTTGTCCTTTAGTTTGGTAATGTTAGTGGGCTGCGGCAGCGTCGGGTCGACTTCGTAATCATCGTCCGTATACTGGCGCAGACCTTGATTCATCGGCGCGCCTTCGATGCGCGGGTTGATGAATTTGTCAAACAGCGTGTTGGCGTACGAGCAGTAGATGAATCGATTCAGGCCGAATCCTATTATCAGATAGAATAACCCTAGAACCAGCAATACGTAACCCATCCATGGCGTGAACCAAGCAACCACAAACCCCAAAGCCAGCGGCGCCAGCGATATCAGCCGGATACCCACCGATTGAGGCAGCCGACCGACCGACAGCACTACAGCGTTGCGGATGAGCGCGCCCAGCTTGAGTTCGTAGGTGATCATCAGCGGATAGATCAACTCCAGCGACAGCAGCCAGACGAAGCCTATCACCATGACCAGCATTTGTGGCACGATGAATAGTACGTTCGACGTGGCCATACTGCCGTAGAATCGCCAGCATACCAGTACGATCAGCGGCAGAACGCCGGTTATCGCCGATATTGCCAGGGCTTGCTTCCAGTTCGCCTTGACGGTATCCCAGAAATCCGACATGAAGAAGGAATGCTGGTCGCGCGCCCAATTCCTTAGAATTGCAGTCGCGCCCGCCGTGAACGGGCCCGTTATCGCTATACACGGCAGCATCCCCAGCAGATATTGGAAAACTATGTCGACATTCTGCAGCGCCAGCACGCCTTCACCATCGGCCTCCTGCAGCATCGACATGAATACGCTGACATTCAGCAGCGTCCACAGTATGGCCGGGATAAAGAACAGCAGGTGAAACAGGTTCACGCGCACGACGCCGCTCCAACGGATGCGCAGCATCTCCCAAAACAACTGCATGCGATTAGCCGGCAGATCCTCCGGCTTGTAGTCGCCCTTCCCAGCCTTGCCGTAATACATCCGGTTGAAAAAATTCCCCATCATACGCGCCGCCTCCTTCTACTCCCTTTAGTGGTATCTAATGTATAAGTCACCATTGCTACGCATTCTGCCGCGATTCTTGTTGGATTATACCACAGTTAAACTGCAATGCAAAGCGCACGTATAATTACCTTTGCTTGACATTTTCGTCAAAGGCTTGTATATATTTAGTAGGAAAACGTTTTACCTTACGACATAATAAAGGAGTAACGCAGATGCCTTCAAAATTGTTATTCGCGCCGGTGGCCTACTCGCGGTATGAAAAGGAACAGACCCTGCCCTGTAAATTCGAGCGCATGCTGGAACAGTCCAAACTGGGCGAAAGGCTGAAGGACAAGACGGTCGCCATCAAGATGCACGTGGGCGACGGCGTGAGCTATTCGACAATCCCCCCGGTATTCGTAAGAACGCTGGTGGATTATGTTAAGAAAAATGGCGGCGAGTGCTTCATTACGGATCACTCGGTCAATGACCGCCACCCCGAACGCCGCGGCTACTCCGAAGCCAACCTCGGCTGTCCGGTGCTGGAAGGCTGCGCGTTCACGGGCAAGTATGTATATACAAAGGAAGTAGACTACCGCTCGCTCAAGCATGTGGATATAGCCGGACTGATCCACGACGCGGATTTCCTGATCGACTTCACCCACGTGAAGGGCCACGGCGCGTGCGCATACGGCGGCGCATGCAAGAATATCGCCATGGGATGCGTGACACACCGCACCCGCCAGGAATTACACGGGCTGGAAGGCGGCCTGGTGTGGGATGAGGATAAATGCATTCACTGCGAGCAGTGCGTAAAAGCCTGCAACCATGACGCGAACGAATTCAACAAGGACGGCAAGTACGAGGTATTCTTCCACCACTGCACGTTGTGTCAGCACTGTATGAAGGTGTGCCCGACGGGTGCGATTACGCTGGATAATCATGGTTACACGGATTTCCAGATGGGCATGGCGATAGCCACCAAGACCGTGCTGGAGCAGTTCCTGCCGGATAACGTATACTTCATCAACGTGCTGCTGCAGATCACGGCGCTGTGCGACTGCTGGGGTCTGACGACGCCGGGCCTGGTGCCTGACATTGGGATTCTGGCGGGCAGCGACATGGTGGCCATCGAGCAGGCCAGCCTTGACTTGATCAAGATTGAGGATCTAGTAAAAGTTGGCGTGCCGCAGGGTTATGAGCTGACAGGTCATGGGCATTTGTTTGAACAGCTGCATGGTAAGAGCCCGTTCACACAGCTGGATGCGCTGGAGTCAGTTGGCCTAGGGCATAAGGAGTATGAATTAATCACTATTAGCTAGAGTGATGCAAACCATATCGCCTGCGGGGCTTGGTTCGTCCTCTGCGGAGGGGCTTGCCCTCACTGCGGTGAGGGATTGTTACTTTTCCCGTCCGTGGGAAAAGTAACCAAAAGGACGGCCAGAGAGGGAGGGCACTGTGCCCTCCCTCTCTGGCCTCTCCCTCCTCAATGTTGCACCTGCTGCATGAAACCAAACAAACTACATCCAGAGTAGCACAGTGTTGCAGGGTTTTGTCATCATATTGTTTACCTGAATTCCTACATGATCTAAAGCTGGCGGCGGGGGTCTGTTACGACTTTATAATTGTTTTGACTTGCGGGATGATTGGCGGAGCTGCGCGACAGCACATGGCAACAGATCTTCATCGTCCAACTAGTTATAAACAACTATAAAACCATTACAACCTCTCGCCACCAACTTTAGATCATGTAGGATTTCAGGTAAACAATATGATGCCAAAGACTTGCAATACTGTGCTACTCTTGATAGCGTACGTTTGGCCTCTTGCAGCAGGTGCAACATTGAGGAGGGAGAGTCCAGAGAGGGAGGGCACAGTGCCCTCCCTCTTTGGCCGTCCTTTTGGTTACTTTTCCCACGGACGGGAAAAGTAACAAGTCCCCAACCGCAGTTGGGGCAAGCCCGCCCGCAGGCGATAAGGTTGGCGAACAGTTTAAGATTGAATCGCCTGATCAATCTGCTCGCAATGCTCCTGCAGCATGCCGCAGAACGCGCTCAAATTGTTGCGGCGGCTAACCACCGTCAGCGCCGTGAATTCCTGGATGGTTTGGCACATATTGGCGCAAACCGAGCGCAAATCCTGCAGCTGTGCGCGGGTGTTATTCAGCTCACTCTGCAGTATATCTTGACGGGCCTGCATGCGCTCGATGGCTTGCGTCTGCTCCGGATCGGCCGCACGGGAGAGCAGCGCGTTCAGCCCGGATAATAACTGCTGCAGCGCTGGGTCTCCGCTCTCGCGCAAACGCGACTCCGTCTGCGCCATCGATACGTGCGCACCGCGGCCCATGAACGGATCCCTGCACTCTATACCCTCATTCTCCAGCTCGGACATGATCTCATGCACCAAGTCCGGCCGCGTCTTAACCAGGCTGCGATACTTGTTTTGATAGCGCAGCATGCGGGTCTTGTCGCCCTCGGCCAGCCGCGCCACGCACGCGCGCACCGACAACCCTTGCGAATATCCGCGCAGTATCTCCTTGAGCATGGCGCGCATCTCGGTTTCGTCGAATGTCTGGAATGGCAGCGCGCGCGGCTTTCCGACGAAATCCACGTTTTTCAGCTGCGCGTAATAATAATTGCGGATGCTGTTCGGTTTGCGGCCCAGCGCCTGGCTCACGTCGTCGAATACGCCGCGCAGCGGCTCGCCGTTCTGATTCGCGCGCTCGATGGCGTTTTGCAGCGCAGCGACTTCCTCTTTCTTCCATCCGCCGCGGTTGTGGGTTATGTTAGCTGTCGCCCATTGAGTCATTTATGTACCCTCCTGTTATCGTGTTGTTTCGTTATCATTATGTGCGTGAAGCCTCGCAGTTATACCTGCATTTGGTAATTTATTTGGTAATTCATGGGTATAAATATTTGGGTCGAACCTCATCAGTAATATAAAAAGATGCTCGCTGTTTAGCGAGCATAGCAGAGGGGGAGATGATTGGGATCCGCAACACACCGAGGGGGTGGGTATGTCGTAAATCCCGCGCTGATTTCTAGTACAGTATATCATACCCATTACGATACGCAAGGCCTTCGTCATATATTTAACAAATTTGTAATATATCAATCCGCAAGTTGTTGTGGTTGTAACAAGCAAAACCTACCAGATGTACGCAATGATGGAATTAACGATGGAATCCATTCGTAACAATTGTTAAGTGTTGTTAAGAGCGTGTCACATCTTGTCCGTTGTAAAAAGAGGTGTTATTAGCGTATGAATCGATAAGCTCCGGCGCATACTGAATCCAGAAAGATTGTCCATGCCATGCGCCTGGACGTCGCGACGGAGGATACTTATGCACCTACAAGCCATAATTATGGCGGGCGGAGAGGGCACTCGGCTGCGCCCACTGACATGCGACCTGCCAAAGCCCATGATGCCCGTGCTGGGCGAACCCGTCATGCGTTACGCGCTGCAGCTGCTTCGGCGCGGCGGGCTGACCGAGGTTGGCGCGACGCTGCTATACCTCCCCCAGCGCATCGAGCGGGTATTCGGCGATGGGAAACAGGACGGTGTGAACCTGCGCTACTTCCTGGAAAAGATGCCGCTGGGCACGGCGGGCAGCGTCAAACTAGCCAAGGAATCCATCAAGGAAACCTTTGTCGTATTATCCGGCGACGGACTGACGGACTGCGACCTGCACGCGGCAATCCAATTCCACAAAAAACGCGGGGCGATGGCTAGCCTGGTGCTCAAACGCGTCGCGCAGCCGCTGCAATACGGCTGCGTGGTGACCGATGCCGACGGACGCGTGCGGCGCTTCATCGAGAAGCCCGGCTGGGATGAGGTCTGCTCGGACGCTGTGAATACAGGCATATACATACTCGAACCGGAGGCGCTGGAGTTCATCCCGGATAACACGCCGTACGATTTTGGGCGCGAACTATTCCCCAGGATGGTCGAGGAGAACCTGCCGCTATACGGATTCATTATGAATGGATACTGGTGCGATATCGGCGACCAGAACGCGTACGTCCAGGCGCAGATGGATTTCCTGTCCGGCAAGGTTCAGCTCGATACACGGGTCAGACCGAATACCGACGGTATATGGCGCGCGGAGAATGTCACCGTTCATCCGGAGGCGCGGCTGGAAGCGCCCTGCTTCCTGGATAGCGGCGTGCAGGTGGGCGCGGGCGCGGCCATCATGGCTGGCAGCGTGCTTGGGCCTGGCGTGCATGTGGATGAGCGCGCGACGATCAAGCGCAGCATCTTATGGAAGAACGCGCGAGTAGGCCGCGAGGCGACGCTGCGCGGTACTGTGCTGGGCGAGGATGCGCAGGTGGGCGAAGGCGCGAGCGCGTTTGAGGATTCTGCGCTGGGCGATAACGCGGTGCTGGGCGCGCGCGCGAGGTTGGATCCCAATGTCAAGGTGTGGCCGTTCAAGCGTGTCGAGGCGGGCATGCGCGTTACGGCGAACCTGGTGTGGGGCGACCTGAAGCGGCCGACGGCCGACGAACGCGGCGTGGATCCGGGTTCGCCCGAATGCGTGTGCACGCTGGCCGCCTCCTACGCCAAAGCGAGCGGAGCCAAGGAGATCGCGATCATGCGCGATTATGGCGCGCACGCGCAGGCGTTGGCCGCAGCCGCGCTCAGCGGGCTGATGGGCCAGGGCGTGAACGTGATGGATATGGGCACGGGCACGCTGCCCATGCTGCGGCGGCTGCAGCGGATGCTGTCGATTCCCGCCGGGTTATTCATCCGCGAGGATAGGATTCTGCCCACGGCGGGTCAAGGCGTATGGCCGGATCGAACGCTGCTGCGCAGCTGGGAGACGCTGGCTCAACGTCAGGATTACGCCAAAGCGTTCACGAATCCGCCCGCGCTGCCGCGGCAGCTGCACGACGGCGGACTGTTCTATGCCGGAACCTTGGCCGCGTCGGTGGACGCGGAGGCCATACGTGCCCTTCAGCCGCACATAGCAGTGTTCACCCGATCGGAACCGCAGGCGGCATTGGTCAGACGCGTGCTGGACGCGGTCGGGCTGGATCAGGCGCGGGTTCTCACTGGCGAGAGCACGCTGGAATCGTGGGAGACGGGGTTCATGCTGGACGACGAAGGCTTGCGCGCGCTGGCGAAGGATTCATTGGGCACGCCGGACGAGGAACAGCAGCTGCTTATTCAATGTGAAGCGTTGCTGGAATTAGGCCAGCGTCTGCTGATCGTGCCGATGCACGCGCCGTTTACATTAGAGCAGATAACCTCGGCGCACCGAGCCAGGGTGAAGCGCGTCAGGGCCGCGCCGGAGAGCTGGATGTCGGCGCTGTGCGAAGCGGGGATGTTCACCCAGATGGACGTATTCTTTGACGGGATTGCGTCGTTGCTGGCGGTGACAGCGCTGCTGGCCCGGCGGAGGACGTCGCTGCGCGGACTGCTGGATAGTCTGCCGCAGATGCATCGATTCATACAGACGATCCCGTGCGCGAATCCGGATAAGGGCAGGGTACTGCGCAAGCTAAGCGAGGCAGAACGGTTCCCGGACCTGACCGACGGGCTTCGGGTGGATCATGGCGACGGATTCGCAATGCTGATCACGGGGACAGGCCAGCCGGAGCTGCGGGTATTCGGCGAATCCAGGGACGCGGAATTCGCCCGCGAATTATGCGACAATTACGCCGAAAAGGTCAAGGCGGCGTTAGAGGAAGTATAAAGTAGGGGGCGGATGTAGAATCCGCCCCCTTAAACCTCCGCCTCTGCGGAGGGCTTGCCCCAACTGCGGTTGGGGCAAGCCCTCCGCAGAGGCGGAACCAAGGGTTTACGAACCAAATTACTTCGCAAACTGCGGCAAATAATCCGCGTTCTGCTTGAACATCTCCTCGACCATGGTGCGAATCTCCTTGAGCGAGAGCACGGCGGCGCTAAGCGGATCGTAATACAGCGCGCGTGTGATCAGCTCCTTATCGCCGGAGAGACTGCCTTCCACGACCATCTCCTCAATCTGCGCGGATAGGCCGGACAGCGCCGCGCACTGCGGCGGCATCGGTTCGACATGCATCGGTTCGAAGCCATGCTTGCTGGCCAGCACAGGCACTTCAACGCACGCGCCTTGGGGCAGATTGTCCACTAAGCCAAAGTTTCTTACATTGCCGTTGAACTTGAACGATGTGCCGTCGCCAAGCATCGCGTTGAATATGTACGCCGCGTACTCGTGGCCGCGATCCAGAATCAGCGGATCATCAAACCACTTCTTGATTTCTGAATCCCACTTGCCGTTGTCGCGATCCGTGTATTCATCCAGAATGTATGAATATACGCCCGGGTTCCAGCCCGTACCGTGGGTGCAGTATTCCTCGATAAGCTCGGGACGCTTGCGGAACCACCAGTTGTATTCGCTGTTATGGCCGGAGGATTCCGTCACGTAGTAACCCATCGCCAGGTACATCTCGTTGCGGACGATCTCCTCATTGTATATCTTCTCGCTTGTGGTGATGGCCTTGTGGATCAGCGGATAAGCGTCTTGGCCCTTCCACAAGAATTTGGTGTAAAACGCCTGATGGTTGATGCCCACGCACGTGTAGGTGATCTCCTCGATGGGCTTCTCGATCCACTTGGCGAGCATCTCGGCCGTGCCCTGGACGGAATGGCACAGGCCGGTCGTTTTCATGTGCGGATAAACGCCCTGAACCGCGCGGCACAGCATGGCCATCGGATTGGTGTAATTGAGGAACACGGCGTTCGGGCAGTAGCGGTCGATGTCGCGCGCTATATCCAAGAATATCGGGATCGTCCGCAGATAGCGGAATACGCCGCTCGGTCCGCGCGTATCGCCAACGTTCGTATCGATGCCGTACTTCTTGGGGATCTCGATGTCATACTTCCACACGGGGGTCTTGTGGGCGAGAATCGTGCAGACCACGCCGTCGGCGCCTTCCAGCGCCTCGCGGCGGTCGAGCGTCGCTATCAGCTTGGCGGGGTAATGGCCTTCGTCGATGATCCGCTGGCACGCGCGGCGGATGTGTCCCAGCGGGACAGGGTCGATGTCCATCAGCGCGATCGTGGCATCCTTCATCGCGTCGAAGGTCAGCAGGTCGCGCACCAGCCCGCGCGTGAAGCCGAAGCTGCCCGCGCCGATAAACGCGATCTTCAGAGGCGTATGGGTATCAGGCATGTGAATCGTCTCGCTTTCATTGAATGATGTATGGTGTTATATCGTTAAATTCGACAATCAGCCGCGAATTCCTGCCGATCAGCCAAAAGCGTATGCATTGACAGCCGATAAGCAATAATATATAATTATAGCCTGGAGGGGGTAATGTGGAATCTACGGCGGCGAAAGTAATAAAGATACACATGCGGCTGATCATGCTGTTTGAATCCCATCTAGAAGGAAAAAAATGCCAGGCATATTCCGACTACCTGCTGCATTTGAACCCCGCCGACGATGAGGAAGGGTTCGAGCCGGACTTGCTTGTAATCTGCGATCCCAGCAAAAACAAAGGCACCTATTGTGAAGGCGCGCCGGACTTAATAATTGAAATTTTGTCGCCGTCTACTAGTAAGCGCGACCGTTTCTATAAGCGGAATCGGTACTTTGCGGCAGGTGTCAGGGAGTATTGGATCATCGATCCCGTGCGCGAAACAGTTGTTGTATACGACTGGCGCGAAGGGGATTGTGTGCCCATTGCCTATACATGGCGCTCAACGATCAAGGTTAGCATACTGGATGACTTTTCGATCGATTTCAATCGGGTATTCCCAACACTTCCTTAATCCATGCTATTTGGTCGAATAACGCCTGACGCTGATCCTTCGCCACCTTCCCCACTCCTGGCAGCATCTCTGTGAGCACCCCTAGCCGCCAAGCCCAATACGCCCGAGCGTCGTCCGACAGCGGCTGGACGGCGGTCAATCCCAAATACAACGCGCGCCGATCCGACGGATTGAGCGCGTTACCGCTATATTCCGCACGAATAATGGGATACCATCGTCCGTCGGAGCGCACAACGCGTTCAACAACCACGCTGTAACCATGCGCGTCCAACCAATATCGCACCAATTCAGGATCGCGGTTAGGCGATATAACCAATATAGGATGGTTGAGGCGTTCGAGAATGTTGACACCATCATCCAGGATATCGACGATAGTCCGCGCGCCCATGCCCGCGATCAGCGCCGCGTCCACAGGTTCGGCCAATGCGTGAAACCCATCCCCGCACACAAACCGTGCGCGATCCGCAAACCCCAGGCGTGTCAGGTTTGCCTTTGCGCGCGCCAACGCTTTATCCGAAATATCCGCTACCCATACGCGGCGGCAGCGATCCAACGCCAGCAGCCGCGCCGACGTGTATCCATGATCCGCGCCGATGTCGGCGGCGCAATCGCATGGCGGCACCATATCCACCAGCGCCGCCAAACGCTCCGACAATCTGGGCGCCTGTTCGAATCGTTCCCCCGTCAATCCAGTATCGTCCCCCAATTAATCCAAGAAATCCTTCAGCTTCTTGGAACGGCTGGGATGCCGCAATTTCCGCAGCGCTTTCGCCTCGATCTGGCGGATGCGCTCGCGTGTGACGTTGAATTCCTTGCCGACCTCCTCCAGCGTGCGCTGTCGCCCGTCGTCCAGACCGAACCGCAGCCGCAGCACCTTCTCCTCGCGCGGTGTGAGCGTGTCCAGGACGTTGGTCAGCTGCTCCTTCATCAGCGTGAACGAGGCGGCCTCGGCGGGCGCGGGCGCGTCGTCGTCCGGGATAAAGTCCCCCAGGTGGCTGTCCTCCTCCTCGCCGATGGGCGTTTCGAGGGAGACAGGTTCCTGCGCAATCTTGATGATCTCGCGGACCTTTTCCTCCGGGATGGCCATGACCCGCGCGATCTCCTCTGGCTGGGGTTCGCGGCCCAGCTCCTGCAGCAGTTGGCGGGATACGCGGATCAGCTTGTTGATCGTCTCGACCATGTGCACGGGTATGCGGATCGTGCGCGCCTGATCCGCTATGGCGCGCGTGATAGCCTGGCGGATCCACCATGTCGCGTACGTGGAGAATTTGTAACCCTTGCGGTAATCAAACTTCTCAACGGCCTTGATTAATCCCAGATTCCCTTCCTGGATTAAGTCCAAGAACAGCATGCCGCGTCCGACGTAACGTTTGGCGATGGATACGACCAGCCGCAGGTTGGCCTCCGCCAGCTTGCGCTTGGCGGACATATCGCCCTGCTCCATGCGCTGGGCGATGTCGATCTCATCCTCGGCGGTGAGCAGCGGCACCTTGCCGATCTCCTTAAGGTACATGCGCACGGGGTCGTCAACGCTGACCCCCTCCGGCACGGACAGATCCAAATCCTCCACGGCAGGTTCAGGCTCCGGGGCGGGCGGCTCCGGCTCGACCAGATCAATCTCCTGAACGACGTCGATACCCAGGGAGTCCAGCGTCTCCAGGATACGGTCGAACTGATCAGGCTCAATCTCCAGCTCGACGAGCTGGTTCATGATCTCCTTGTAGGTCAGCACGCCTTTTGTTTTCCCGGTCTTGACGAGCTCTTCCACCCGTTTTTGCTTTTCGTCAGTTTGGGTATTCAAGCGTTTCACTCCCTTTAGGGTCTGAAAACTTTATCGTACTATCTTCATCCTCTGCTGTTTTGCCAGCAGGTCGGTCAGTTCCTTCATTCCATCCAGACGGTTGGCACCTTGCATAGCGCCTATCGCCGATGTCAATTCTTTAATCCGTGCGTTCAGCCGTTCCGATTGCAACCGCTCGATGCAGTCATTGATCACGCGCGGCAGTGAATCCTCCGGCAATTCACCCGCCTCACCAAATATCGTCAGCATCTCGGCGCGGGTGTCGTCCTCGGCGCAGTCCTCGATGAGTTCGGCGGCGGCTTGGCCTTCGAGCAGTCCACGGCATATAGCCTGATGAATCGGGTTCTCAAAGTCCATGCAGTCGATAGCTCCGGCGGGTACGCGCCCGACAGCTATCAGCGAGAGCAGTATCCGCGCGGCCTTGTCCGAATCGCGCGAGAGCATCGAGGGCATATCGTTGGATGCCACCCGCTCGGACCTCGGCTCCTTCGTCCTCTGAATCGGCATCGGCGACGCGCCAATCTGCCGCATAAGGATTTCTTTAGAAAATCCCGTGTCAACGATTAAACGATCCAGCAGGGATTCTAGTTCCACCGGCTCGCGAACCGTCCGCAGTATCTTCGCGGACTCGATGGCGTACTTCATGCGCTCGTCCGGTTTGGACAGATCAAACGAGAGAACCAGCCGCGCAAGCTTGAATTGATACGCGGATCGCGTCGTCAGCGACTCGAATGATTCGCGGGCGTTCGCGCCCTCCTTGCGGATGAAGTCGTCCGGATCCATGCCGTCCGGGAACGTCACAACCCGCGCGGGCATATCCTCCGCTTCGAACAGATCCAGCGCACGCAGGGCGGCCTTCTGCCCCGGCTCGTCGCCGTCATACGCGATCAGCGCCTCGGGCGCGTACCGTTTGATCAAGGTGACTTGCTCGGGTGTGAGCGACGTACCCAGCGTCGCCACAACGCCCACGACATCGGCGTTCAGCAGCGTCAGCGCATCCATATAGCCCTCGACCAGGACTATCCGCCGCAGATTCCGGGCCTTTTTCAGCAGGTGGATGCCGTAGACGGTCTGGCGCTTGTTGAATACGGGCGTGTCCGACGAATTCAGGTACTTGGGCTGCGCGTCGCCCAATGCCCTGCCGCCGAACGCGATCACATTCCCGCGCGCGTCCAGTATGGGGAACATCGCCCGCTGCCGGAAAAAGTCGAAGGACCGTCCATCCCTGCGTCCGGCCAGACAAGCCTTGACGATCAAATCCTCCGACGATTCACCGTCCTTCATCGCGGTGAGCAGCGCCTGCCCGTCCGCTCCGGACGCTCCCAGCCCGAACCGCCGTATGCCCGCGTCGTCCAGGCCACGCCGGTACAAATATTCCAGGTACGGTTTACCCTCCGCGGTCCAGAGGCGGTCGTGGAACCAATGCGCGGCCCGTTTATTCAGCGCGAGAATCCTGTCGCGTTCGGTCCGGTCGCGGCGCAGCGCGTCCAGATCCATCGTCTCCGGCAGCGGGAAGTGCGCGCGGTCGGCCAATTCCCGCAGCGCCTCCGGGAATTCCAGCCGCTCGATCTCCATCACGAACCGGATCACGTCGCCTGCCGCCTTGCACCCGAAGCAATAGTACATCTGCAGGTCGGGCCGCACGGTGAACGAGGCCGTCTTTTCCGTATGGAATGGACACAATCCCCAGTAGCGGCCGCCATTTTTCTTTAACGCGACGGTCTGGCTCACCACATCCACGATATCCACGCGCGCACGCAGCTCGGTGATCCAGCTCCGCGAGAACCCTCGGCCCTCGTCCATTCCCCTATTGACCATTCTGTAAGATTCGTCAAGGAGCGCGGTTTTCCTGCATGCGAACGCGTAAGAATAATTGGTTAATATATCCTGGCGATAACAGGGCGAAAATAATTACATAATATTTGGTAAATCCGGGGAGCATACGCATGAAACTATATATCGGGGGACGCCATGCAGCGTAAAGGTTTTGTTGATTCTACAGCTTCCCAAGACTCCAAAGGTACCATAGAAGCCATGCCCGACCTGGGCTTTTCGATGAAGCCTGCGGGCGTGGGCTGGGATGCGCCGATATCAGAGCGCCTCGCCGATAACCTTGATGAATTGCGCGCAGCGTTCGATCTGTGCAGCGACTTTTCCATACGCGAATTCCACGTGCCATCCCTGAACCGGAACGCGGCTGTGGCGTTCATGGACGGTCTGGTCAAGCATGAATCTATAATGGATAATGTGCTAAAACCACTGATGGTTTATGCAAATGATTATAGCATAACGGATCTGACGCAGGTGAAAGCGCGCATACTTCTATCCAGCGACACGAAGATTATCGAAAACGGCGCGGACGCATTGAGCAGCATCCTGCGCGGTGACGCGCTGCTGATGATCGACGGGATGCCCGGCGCGGCTACCATCAGCGTGCGCGGCTGGGAGCGGCGGTCCATCTCGGAGCCGCAGACCGAGACAGTCGTGTTCGGTCCGCGCGAGGGGTTCACCGAGACGTTGCGCACGAATACCGCGCTGCTGCGCCGCCGCATCGCCACCAACGATCTGCGCATGGAGATGATGACGATAGGGACGCGCACGCACACGTCGGTGTGTGTGACATACCTCAAAGGCATCGCGGAGCCGGAGATAGTCCAGGAGGTGAAGCGCCGCCTCTCAACCGTGGACGTGGACATGATCGAAGGTTCCGGTTCGCTGATGGAATACATCGAGAGCGAGCCGGCGTCTGTGTTCGAGACGGTAGCGTACACCGAAAAGCCGGACGTGGTCTGTGCCAAGCTGCTCGAAGGCCGCGTCGGTATACTGGTCGACGGTTCGCCGTTCTGCCTGACGGTACCGATGTTATTTGTCGAATGCTTCCAATCGGCGGAGGATTACTCGATCCGGCCGTTTTACGCAACGTTCCTACGGCTGTTAAGGCTGGCTGCGTTCGTGATCAGCCTGGTTCTTCCGGCGGTATATGTCGCGCTGGCATCATACCATCAAGAATTGATTCCAAACGCGCTGCTATTCACCATGGCTGCCTCCAGCGAAGGCCTGCCGTTCCCGGCTATTGTCGAAACCGCGCTGATGCTTGTCGTATTTGAGATACTGAAGGAGGCGGGTATCCGTCTGCCCAAACCCGTCGGCCAGGCCATCAGCATCGTCGGCGCGCTGGTGATGGGCCAGGCCGCCATACAAGCAGGCATCGTCGGCGCTCCGGTCGTGATCATCGTCGCGCTGACGGGCGTGGCCAGCTTCGCGGTGCCGACGCTGTCGAATTCTGTTTCACTGCTGCGGTGGCTTCTGCTGCTGCTGGCGGCTATGTTCGGCGGATACGGCGTGACGCTGGGGATACTCGCGGTGATGACGCATCTGGCCTCGTTGAAATCCTTCGGCGTATTATACCTGAACCCCCTAGCCCCCATGCGGCTGCAGGATCTGAAGGATACGCTGATCCGCGCGCCATTATGGAGCATGAAAAACCGCCCCGTCTCGCTGCATCCGCAGGATACGCAGCGGCAGAAGGCCGGGAAGCCCGCATTCGAAAGGGGCAATAGATAATGCGCAAATTTCTGCTTTCGATAATGCTGGCCGTTGTAATGCTGACGGCCGCGGGCTGTTGGAACAGCCTGGAGATGAGCCAGCTCTCGATCGTGATGGGCCTGGGCGTGGATAGTTCGCCCGACGGCGATTATTTGGTCACGGCGCAGATCGCCCGTCCCGCACTGCTGAAATCCCCCGGCGATTCAGGCGAGGCCTACTTCAATGTGACCCAGTCCGGCCAGGCGGTGTTCAGCGCGCTGCGGGATCTCATGAGCATGTTCAGCCGGAAGATGTATACCCAGCAGTGCGAGGTGCTGGTAATCAGCGAGGATGTAGCGCGGATGGACGTCGCGCCCATACTCGAATACTTCATGCGCAATGTCGAAAGCCGGATGACCATGCCGCTGATGATCGCGCGCGGCCAGGCTTATGACGTATTCAGCCAAACCACGTATCTGGAATCCATGCCGGCCATCCAGCTGGCGAAGATGGCCCAGAATCAGCGGTTCACGGGCCGCACGAGCAACAAGACCGTATTCAGCTTCATCAGCGACCTGACCAGCATGAGCCGCCAGCCCACCGCGCCGATCGTCGAACTATTCACGGACGAGCTGGGCAAGACCAAGGCGCGCGTCGCGGGCACGGCGGTATTCAATGGATCGCGGATGGTGGGCAGCTTTGACGAGGACGAGGTGTATGGATTATTAGTTATTAATAATGAAATGCACACGGGCGTCATGCAGATCACGGGCCTGGGTGGATTGATCGAATTGGAGATAAACCGCGCCGACACCGTGGTCAAGCCCATCGTGGAGGGCAGCTCGGTCAGCATGCGACTTACCGTTAACCTCGAATGCGTGCTGATATCCACGACCAGCCGCGAAAATATCAACGATGTCGACAAGATTCTCGAGATTGAACGCCTGGCGCGCGAGGAAATCCTCAACCGTGTCACCAGCGCGCTGGACGCGGCGCAGACTTTGAAATCCGACGTATTCGGATTTGGCCAGCGGGTATACCAGCAACATCCCAAGGTGTTTGAGGCGATTCAGCGTGATCAGGGCGGCTGGGAGAATGTATTCCCGACGCTGCAAGTGGACGCGGATGTGAGCGTGAATGTCACGAGCATGGGCGCGACGCTCCAGCCCATTAAGGAAGGCGGTGCCGACGAATGACGAATACGGCCGTCCCATCGGCAAGTACATTCCTGAACGCACCTGAAGAGCACATCAGCGGCACGCAGTGGGCGTTCACGGCATGCTGTTTCCTAATGGGAACCATACTGCGTTCTGGCATGATAAACTCTATAATGGATAATGAATCATGGCTGATCAGCTTTACAGGCGCGGTCGCGTTCATCCCGCTGATGCTGATATACCTCGCGCTGACGCGGCGGTTCCCGGGCATGAACCTATTCCAGATCGCGGACGCGGCGCTCGGCAAGGTCGGGGGCTTCATCGTCAGCGCTATGCTGTGCGTATTCTACATTATGCTGGCCACGGTCAACCTGATGGAGATCGGCAGCTTTGTGACGGGTTATCTGATTAGCGGCACTCCCTTCTTGGCCGTGATGATAGCGGCAGCGCTGGCAGCGGCGTATGTGCTGACCAAGGGCATGGGCGCGCTGTCACGGCTGATACCGCTGATAACCATACTCACAGGCGCTATGCTGCTGATCAATTGGGCGCAGTCGCTGTCGGCGGCGGACTTCTCAAACCTGCTGCCCATGTTCAACAAGCCCGCGCCCAGTTACATACACGCCACGGCGGTCGCGCTGGCCATCCCCTACGGCGAAAGCCTGACCATGTTCGCGCTGATGCCCATGGTCGGCCCGCAACAGGATATGAAGCGCCCCATGCTGGGCACGATGGCAATCACATGCGCGGTAATGCTGCTGGTCCACATCCGCGAGATCGTAACGCTCGGGCCTATGCTAACCTACACCTCGCTGCCCACATATGAGGTCATGCGGATGATCGACTCGAGCTCCACATTCACTCGAACTGAAAGCGTGTTCGCGATTCAACTGATGACGCTCTCGTTCATCAAAGCGACGATAATAATATACGCGTTAAGCCGCGGCCTCGCGCACATCACGCGATTAGAACTCATCAAACCGAATAATGCAACGAATTCAAGCGGTTCAGCGCACAAGGCGATCGTCCTGCCCGTGTGTCTATTCATAGCGGTCTACGCCACGACATTCCACGAGACGCCATACAACAATATCGCGTGGTATGTGAACGTCGCGCCGATCATCTGGCTGGTATTCGAAGCCGCCCTGCCTATCGTGATGCTGGCGGCTGGCGCGCTGCGCGGACGCCGGAGGGAAGCCGCCGTATGACAATATTTGCGACGGTGTTAGGGTTGCTGGCATTATCAGCCATTGGAATACCAAGGCTGTTGAAATCAGATAGCCGCCGCGTGTGGATCGTATACGGCTGCATATTCGCGCTGGCGGGCGTGTTCGCGGTAAGGTACATAGCCGGGACGAACACATCCGGGCCGCTGGAATGGCTGATGCACCTTACTCGCGAAAACTTAGGGCTGACTTTGCGAAAATTGTGCGGAGCCGTGGGCAGCGGGGTTTAGCTAGAACTTATCCCGCGATTGCCTTCGACACGAAATCCACGTACCGACGGTACAATTCAAGATCGATGAACGGCCCGTGCTCCATGCCCCACGCCTCTATATATTCGACATCATGCCCCGCCTCGCGCATATTTTTCACGAATACGTCGGAATGCACGGATTTGCTGACGGCCTTATCCAGATCGCCATGGAGAACCAGGTACGGCACGCGCGGCATGGTATCCGCGTGAAATGTGGGTGAATTCTCGTGGAATACCTCCTTGATCGGCCGCCCGTCCATCCCATACGCCAGGATGAATGTTCGCGGCAGATCCGGCCGCTCCGTCGAGTGATACTCGGTGTCGATGCAGGGGTACAAGGAGACGACAGCAGCGGGCTTGCGCTGTGAATAATGCGCATAATTGAGTGCCGCGTGTCCGCCCATGCTCCCGCCCGTGATGATCAGCGGCACTGAATCCGCGAGTTTGAATTCGTCGTACACGCGTTCCACGATCGCGTCAACGAACTTGCGCGCGCCGGCATTCATCCACGACCACGGCCCATAATATGGGAACACGATCAGCCCGCCGTGCGACGCCCACTCCAATTCGTCCATGTCCAGCGACGTCTTAGCCCCGGTGAACCCCAGCCCATGGAACCGCAGTATCACCGCGCGGACATCGCCCGTAACGTACTTGCCCCCGACGAACGCCACGTCGGATAGATTGTCGAACACTTCAGCCGCCATAGTTAAACCTCCCATTAATAATTGTTTTTATGTTAACGTTATAATACCATCACGTCGCAATATTCGTCGCCTGGCTGTTCCACATCCCGGCGTACACTCCCTCCTCGGCGATGAGCTGGGCATGCGTCCCCTGTTCGACGATGCGCCCGTTATCCAGCACCAGTATGCGGTTCGCGTCGCGGATGGTTGACAGGCGGTGCGCGATGAGGAATGTCGTGCGGCCCTTCATCAGCTCCAGCATGGCGCGTTGAATGCGCTGTTCCGTGCGCGTATCCACGCTGCTCGTGGCCTCATCCAGTATGAGTATGGGCGAATCGGCCAGTATAGCGCGGGCGATGGCCAGCAGCTGCCGCTGCCCCGCCGATAGATTGCCGCCGCTCTCGGTGAGCATAGTCAGATAACCCTCGGGCAGACGGCGGATGAACGGATCCGCTTCGGCGCGGCGGGCGGCCTCGATGCATTCATCCTCGCTGGCATCCGGGTTGCCGTAGCGGATATTATCCAGCACCGTCCCCTCAAACAGCACGGTATCCTGCAATACTATACCGAACGCGCGCCTTAAACTATCGCGCGTATACTGTCGAATATCCCGCCCGTCGATCGTGATCGAACCGCCGGATAACTCGTAGAACCTGGCGAGCAGATTCACCAGCGTGGTCTTGCCCGCGCCCGTCCGACCGACCAGCGCGACCGACGATCCAGCCGGAACATCGAAGGACACATCCTGAATGACAGGCTCCTTCGGATCATAGCCGAACAGCACGTGCTGGAAGGATACCTCGCCGCGCGCGTGCAGCAGCGGCTCGGCGTCCGGCACATCCACAGTTTCTTCAGCTTGATCAAACAGTTCGAATACCCGTTCCGCGCCAGCGACCGCCGTCTGCAGCGTATTATATATGGAGGCTACATCGTTCAGCGGCCTGATGAACTGCCTGGAATACGTGACGAACGATGCGATGACGCCGATCGTAATCAGATCGCGCAGCGCGAGCGAGCTGCCCACGTACGCTATGAATGTGAGGCTTAGGTTGTTGATCACGTTCATCAACGGCATCATCAGCCCCGACCATATCAGCGCGGCTAATGACGAACGGAAGTACGCCTCGTTGCGCGTGTCAAAGTCCCTCACCGAATCCGCCTCGTGGCCAAACGCGTGCACCACCAGCAGGCCGGATACGTTCTCCTCCAGCTGGCCCATCATATCCCCTAGTGAGGATTGCTGTTTGGAAAATAGCGGCTTCGTGCGCGTGGTGATCAGCCGCGTGAGCAGTAACGCCAGCGCGGAGGGGATAAGGAGCGTCACGGTCATCAGCGGCGAGATCCGCAGCATCATGAACAGCGAACCTACCAGCGACAGCGCCAGCCCCATCAGCTGGCTGGTCGATGTGGATATGGTCGAACTGACGTTGTCGATGTCGTTTGTGACGCGGCTCATGATATCGCCGTGCTGATGCGTGTCGAAAAACGCGACAGGCAAATGCTGCAGATGGTCGAATAATCCCGAGCGCAGCAACCTGACCGTTCTTTGCGAGACGGCGGCCATGATGAAGTTATCCAGCATCAGGCTGATATTGTTGACGGTGTACGCGATCACCAGCAGCCACGCGAATAGCACGATCGGATGCATGCCGTTGACGTCGATCAGGCCCGCCGCATCGATGCCACGGCCGATCCAGTACGGCGCGAGCAGGGTGGTTACGGCGCGCAATACTTCAAGCGCCAGCACGATAATCAGCCATTGCCGTTCCGTCTTGAAGTATACCCAAAGCCGCAGCAGGGTGCCCTTCATATTCTTGGGCTTGACGCCCGGCGCGCGTCCAAACCCCGGCCCGCCGGGGCCGCGTCCAGGCCCGCGGCCCATGCCCATGGTGGGAGGCGGTACGAAATCGGATGGCGGGCGGCGGCTATTCTGCTGTGCCATCAGGACGCCTCCTCGCTTACCCCGGTCTGCGAGCGCACGATATCCCTATACACCTCGCAGGTTTGAATCAGCTCGTCATGGCTGCCTTGCCCGACGATCTCGCCCTGATCCATCACAAGTATACGATCGCACGCGCGCACCGTACTCACGCGCTGGGAGATCATTATGCATATAGCATCGTTGATGTAGCCGCCCAGCGCGCGCCTGAGCGCGGACTCGGTGTTGATATCCAGCGCGCTGGTGCTGTCGTCCAGTATCAATATATCGGGCCGGCGTATGAGCGCGCGGGCGATTGCGACGCGCTGTTTCTGCCCGCCGGATAGGTTCAAGCCACCGCGCCCCACCCGGGTACCCAAGCCATCCTTTATATCTCTGACAAAATCCGCAGCTTGCGCGTCGTCCAGTGCCCGCCAAACCTCCTCGTCGGTGGCGTCGGGGCTGCCGTAGCGCACATTCTCCTGAATAGTGCCCGTGAATAACTGCGTCACCTGCGGCACTAAGCCGATCCGCGCGCGCAGTTGAGGCAGGTCAAACCGCCGAATGTCTATACCGTCATATAATATTGATCCCTCTGTAACGTCATAAAACCTGGGGATCAGGTTGACGAGCGTGGTCTTACCGGATCCAGTCATGCCGATGATGCCCAGCGTATTACCGCGCTCGACCGTGAAGTCGATGCGTTTCAGCGCGGGCGCATTAGCCAGCGGATATTGGAACGTCACGCCGTCGAATTGCAATCCGGAGTTGATGGGAGGCGGTTCAATCGTGCCAGACGAATCGATGCCTTCCGGCGCGTCCAGTATGGCCTCGATGCGCCGCCCGGACACCAACGCGCGCACCAGTTGATTGAATATGTTGGAAAACATCGACATGGAGAATAGTATCTGATTCATGTAGTTGATGAAGGCGATCATGTTGCCCAGTTCCTCATGATACAGCCCGCCGATCCAGATGACGCCCGCTATGCCCAGGTTCAGCACCAGCGACACGGCCGGGCCGAAGAACGCCAGCACTTGAGCCGCCGACTGCGACGCCTCGGTCAGGACTGCGTTGCTGCCTTCGAATCGGCCCTTCTCCAGCGCAAATCGGTTGAACGCCTTGACCACACGCACGCCGGACAGATAGCCGCGCACGTTGGAATTCAGCCGATCCAACGCCTCTTGGACGCGATAGAAGAACGGGTAGCCCACCTTCGTGCTGATCACAACGATGACGATCGCCACGGGCAGCAGCACCAGCAGCACGACCGACAACCGCCGCGACCGGAGCACGGCCATGATGATCCCGCCCACGCACAGGATCGGCGCGCGCATGAAGAATCGCATCATCCCATTTAGGAAGCCCTGCACCTGCGCGACGTCATTCGTAAGCCGCGTAACCAGCGAAGCACGCTCGAATTTATCCACACTTGATAATGATAATGACTGAATCTTCTTATACGAAGCCAGCCGCAGGTCGCGCCCATAACGCTGCGACGCGTGGCTGGATAATACGGATCGTGATATAGCCATAATCATGCCCGCCAGTGTAACCAGCAGCATCCTTAGCGCGTAACCAGTGACCAAGTCGCTGTTGCGCGGTATGATGCCCTCGTCGATCAGATTGGCCAGCAGTGATGGCTGCAGCAGATCGCACACGGCTTCGCCCGTCAGAGCGATCAATGACAGCGCGGCCAGCGGCCAGTAACGCTTCAGGTATGACAGTGTCTTGCGCATTCACATCGCCTCTCGCGTAGGATAGCGCAATAGGTGGTGGTTGTCAAGTTATGGAATGGACACGGTAACATCTATTCACCCGCGACATATACAGTAATAATAGCTAGGTGTGTTCGGAAAATAACGCGGTGGGGATTGTGCGGATTTTTCGAACACACCCTAGCCACTCTTGCACTCCTATTTTGAAGTTGGTTGACTATAATATAAAACTTACGAGCCGAAGGTACGATTCGCCGAACCACCAACAATGACAGTATAAAGCCTAACGATTATCTAAACACATGGCTGCTCACGCCACGTTTCTTAAAATCCACCTCAATACCGTTTGCTTTTAATAACTTAATTGCAGATTTCTGCCATTTTCCCTGAAACAGCGCGCCGCTGCGCGGGTAACGGATATACTCAGTAGGGGTCGTATAAACCTTCTTTTTCCAGGCAGAAGGCCACCAGAACCCACGCGCCTCCCATTTCCAAATACCGTCACCGGGATTGGTGATGGATCGCAGGAATAGATCCTTGCGCCATAATCCGGCCTGCGCGACGGCAAATGATACCTGCACGTAGGGAGAGTAGCGGGTAGGCGCGCCTTTGAATCCTTGAGGTAGTGGGCGCATACCGAAGCGGCCTATGCTGGAATCCTGTTCCATCCATACGAGGCTCTTATCCACGAACGATTGATCAACCGGCTGCGAGAGCAGGAAATCTTCCAATATAAAGAACAGGTAGGGTGTGTCAATCGTTTTTATCGAACGGATATTCAACTCTCCCCAAGGTACACTGGCCTGCGGCGGACGCTTATTATTGAGGTCGACGAACTTGTTCCCTTCCTTTTTGTAGAAACGGGGACACAGAATATCCAGTCCCTCCATACTGAACGTTTTAGTTTCCGAAACCAACACTATAGGGTATGGGCAATCAGGCCAATATTTTTTGAAAAGCAGGAAGAAAGGTTCCCATAGATCAGCGTAGGCGTCACAACTAGAGACATATAATGTGCAGCGGGCGTCCATGATATAGTTCACATCCTAATGTTGTTGTATAGTTATTTGTATGCGCTGATAATAGCATATGCGGATATGTACACGCGGTGAGGATAAAATAAAGAGTACCCGCCGTATGAACTCACTAAAGTGAATATGCCCTGGCGGATCAGCGCGCAGGCCGCCATCTGGCGCAAAGGTTTGCTTGAGCGGTCGATCGAGCCGAGTTACAGCCCCTGGATGTGGGAGGCTTACAGTACCGCCCGAGCCAAATCTTGGAAGGAGCAGCTGTATATCACCCCGTGCGAAATGATGAAGTACCCCAAAAGCGGCGCGCTGCTGCAAGGCCGCTGGCAGGAAAGCGTCGTCAAAAAGTTGAGGGCAAACGACATAAGCCTCAACTTTTCGCGGCGGGGCGTCATTAAGGGATAGACGAGGTACGCTGGGAGGACGATTCAACCAAGGGTTTGTTGTAACCGACGTCAATGCTTCACAAGGGAAAGAGGTTAATCCTCCATAAGGGAATCTGGTTCGCTAATTGGCTGTAAAATTGATTATACCTTAACCGTTTCTATGGCGCAAGTAATTGCGCCATATTTTTTTGCGCAAAATACCCACGGGTTAGATTTTGATGCAATTTGGGGCATCCTAGGGCGGTTAGAGGCCGATCCAATGGCCCATGCATCCACACAACCACGCATGATGGGTTCTGATCAAACACGACAGAATAATGGCCATAATTCCTGTATAAATTATTATTGCTTTGCGGTTGATTTTTTATGCATTTAGCATTACTGTGTTATCAGAACAAAAATAACTTTGGGGAGGGCATGGTAAATGACACGGGCGCAAAGCGGTGTGAATATTGACTTACAGAAAGTCCATCGGTGAAATGTCAAGAGGGAGAAACGAGAGAAAACGGCAGTGAAGGCGGTGAAAAAGCGCAGAAAATACTCCTCAATAAACCCTGGCTAAGAAGGTCAAAGATTCATGGAAATCTTTACCAGGGTGGATGAACTTCCTGGGTTAACCCCTGGCAGCAGGGGAGTACAGGCGGTTGTCTTTCAGCAAGCGAAAGACCAGCCTCACGAGCTTCCTGGCAGTCAAAGCGAGTGCACGCTTGTGTTGGTACTTGTTGACCTCGTGGTACTTGAGGTCATAGAACGATAGTCGTCCATATACACCTCCCGAGTTATGCGGCCGAAACGCAGGTTGTCCGCGATGACGAACGCGTCCACGGGATCGTTCTTGGGCAGGTCAGGATGGATATCCTTGAACTTCTTGACCTG
>BNUH01000009.1 GCA_025997215.1 Clostridia bacterium | reverse complement strand
CCAAATTCTAATCTCTAATCATCCCTAGCCATCAGCCGCCGCATGCGCCGCCGCCTTAGCGTCATCCAGAACATCCGCGACCTGCGGGCCCATACGGTGCGTATCTCCGTCGCGCTGTCCGCTATCAGCGCGCGGACGGTCCTGGCGTTATCCTCCTGCATCAGCGGCAGCAAGCACACTATCATGCTGGTGCGCAGTATACCGGATATGAAGTATATATAATGATAGCGAGTCATCATTATACTGCCAATATGTAAATTCCACGATTCCCACGCGGGCAGAACATTCTGCACCAGCATGCCGCCGACCGCGCTGCCCATCGCGTTGCCCAGCAGCTGGGTCGCGGCGAAGTATACGGAGATATACATGGAGCGGTTGACCTCCGGCGCGGTGTTCAGGTACATATTCTGCGCGCCTAGGTCGAACGCGGTGGACAGTATACCCGACAGCATGTTGCACACGATCAGCATCCAGAATGAATTCGGCCCCGTGAACAGCCACAGCAGCGGGTAAATCATCGTGAACAGCCCCGTGAACTGCATGACGGGCTTATTCCCGTACGAATCCATCCGTCGGCCCCACCAGGATATGATGAAAACCGTTATAACATTGGGCAGTACCTGATTCACCAATGTTATCTGGGTATAACTCATGTTGATGACTTCGAGCATATACACATTATAGAACGGCGCGCATATGTTCACCGCGAAACCCCAGTACAGCATGATCAGCGTGAATTTGCGGAAGCGTTTATTCTGGAACACGTGGCGGATCATGCTGGGCAGGCTGTCGCGCTTCTCCTGGCCGACGTGCATCTTCGGCCAGTCGCAGAATATGAACAGCGCTATATCCAAGCCGCCGAACAGCCCAGCGATGGCCAGCGCGATCGTGTAACCCGTATACCCGGACGTGCGATCCAACAGGAAACTGATGCCTAGCCCCGTGACGATGCTGGCGATCAGGCAGCACGCCTGCCGCGCCGAGAAATACCGCCCTCGCGTGCGCATGGGTACCAGATCGGACACCAGCGAGTAGAAGCCTACGTTGATCACGGCATTCGACCCGGCGCACAGCGCGACGAATACCATGACGGTGATTATGCGCAGACTGGCGGCGTCCATCGGTATTATGAACGGTATCAAGCCTATGACCGCCCACAGGCATCGGCCGGTGATGCCGAAGGTCAGCATCAGTTCCTTCCGCTTGCCCGTGCGCTCGATTACATATGATATAATAATCTGTATACTGCTGGCCGCGACGGGGATGGCCGCGAGTATGCCCAGCGCCGCGGCGTTCGCGCCCATCATGCGTAAGAATCCCGTCCAGGCCGCGCCGCCGGTGATGTTGCCGTTGATTGTGCCCATCATGCCCGACAGGATTATAAAGTTGAGGCTCTTGCGCAGGGAGTCGCTCATCCCTGTGCTGTCAAACAGCGAGAGCTTGGGTTTCCTGAATCGGAACGGCTGCGCCATATAGCTCGCTACCTCGTCGTCGAATTGCTTGATGTAATGCGCCGGGTATGGTAAGCTGTGGCCGTGGATTAGTATACAGTACGCGGCGGTTCAACGCAAGACGCAGATTTCACGTTAAAAATAAGGAGCGTTCCGGATGCCCATTAACGCACCAGCATTCACCCTGCAGACGGGCGAATCCATCCCCGCTATCGGCCTTGGCACGTTCGGTTCGGACAAATACGGGCCGGACACCATCGCAAACGCTGTCGAAGGCGCGCTTAAAATCGGCTACCGCCTGATCGACTGCGCCAGTGTGTACGGCAACGAGGACAGGATCGGCCCGATAATAGAGCGCGCCATATCAGACGGCGTTGTCTCCCGGAATGAATTATTCATCAACTCAAAGGTATGGAACGATATGCACGAACGTGGCGATCCGCTGCTGTCGCTGGCTAAGACGCTGAAGGATCTGCGCGTGGATTACGTGGACTGCTACTTCGTGCACTGGCCGTTTCCGAATTATCACGCGCCAGGCTGCGACGGCGACGCGCGCAACCCGGACAGCGTCCCATTCGACACGGAACGGTTCATGGCCACGTGGCGACAGATGGAGCGGCTGTACCGACTGGGCTTGACACGGCACCTAGGGATGTCCAACATGACCATACCGAAGCTGGAGGCCGTGCTGCCGTATTGCACCGTCAAGCCCGCGCTGATCGAGATGGAGATGCACCCCAGCTTCCAACAGCAAGCGCTGTTTGACTATTGCAAAGTGCGCGGTATACAGCCCATCGGCTACAGCCCGATCGGTTCGCCATCGCGTCCCGAACGCGACCGCACGCCGGAGGATATCGTCGATTGTGAGATGCCGGAGCTGGTAACTATCGCCAAAGCCCACGGCATTCACCCAGCGCTCGTGTGTCTGAAGTGGCAGGTTCAGCGCGGTTCGATCCCCATCCCATTTTCGGTAAAGCCGGAACAATACGCCGCCAATCTGAACGCCGTGACGTCCGACCCGCTCACCGACGAAGAGATGCGTATAATGTCGACGCTCGAGCGCGGATGCCGCCTGGTCAAGGGGCAGGTATTCCTATGGCCCGGTGCGAACGATTGGCGGGATCTGTGGGATATTGATGGGATTATAACCAGCTAGAACTAATATACCACCGGGGCGTCCATCTGGGTATACTCATCCCTCAAATGCTGGCGCGTGCGCATGCTGATCGCCTTTTTGGGGCATTTGTCCCGGCATACGGCACAGCCAGTGCACGCGTTTGTGACGTTGAACTTCTGCCGCCGTTCACCCATTATCGCGTCGAATTGGCATTCCTTCTTGCAAATACCGCAACCGATGCACAGCGCGGGATCGATCACCGCCTCCTGGCGGTTCGCGTAATCGGCCCAGATCGCGTCCACCGGACAGACCTCAGCGCACATCATGCAGCCTTTACACTTTTCTTGATGGATAACGGGCAGGTTATTCACCATCTCAATCGCGCCAAACTTGCACGCCTCCATGCACTTGCCGCATGAGAAGCACCCGGCCTTGCAGTTATCCGTAATTACGCGGCCGCGCTCATTCGCGTGGCATAGCAGACGCACGGGTTGTTGGAACGGCTGCAGCGCCAGCACGTGCTTAGGGCAAATCTCCACGCACTTGCCGCACCCAGTGCACCGCTCGCGATCCACATCCACCAGCCGGATCCGCTCGTCAATCCGGATTGCGCCGAACTTGCAGACCGTGGCGCACGTGCCCAGCCCCAGGCAAGCGAAGTGACAGCTTTTCACGCCGTCGGATACCGTGGCCGCCGCGACGCAATCCTTTACACCAGCATAATTATACTTGGGCTGGCAGTAATTCGTACCGCCGCGGCAGATGACCGTGGCCACCTTGCGCTGCATCTCGTCCACGGATTCCACGCTCTGCCCCATTATGGCGGCGATCCGCTGGGCGACCGCCGTGCCGCCTACCGGACATCCCGACACGGACGCTCTGCCCTCCACCACGGCCGTCGCGAACGCGTCGCAGCCTTGGAATCCGCACCCGCCGCAGTTCGCGCTCGGCAGAGCCTCGCGCACCGCCAGCACCTGCTCGCTGACCGGCGCCGCAAAAACCCTATTGAAATATCCCAGTAACAACCCAAAGAATAATCCCAGCGCGCCTAATGATACGCCAGCAATAATTATTTCCACATATCCTCCTATTGCCCGCTCATCCCAGCGAACCCAAAGAACGCTACGGACATCAGCCCCGCCGTGATCAGCGCGCCCGGGAATCCATCCATCCAGTCGGGCAGATCCGCCAGCGCGAGCCGCTCGCGAATTCCGGCGAACAGCACGATCGAGAGCGTGAACCCCGCGCCGCCCGCGAATCCGTTCACGACCGACTGCACCATGTTGAAGCTCTCAGTCACGTTCAGGATTGTCACGCCCAATACCGCGCAGTTCGTCGTGATCAGCGGCAGGTAGACGCCCAGAGCGCGGTACAGCATCGGGCTGATCTTCCTTAACACCATCTCGACTATCTGCACCAGCGCCGCTATGACCACGATGAACGCCAGCGTCTGCATGTAATCCATCGCCAGCGGCACCAGCAGGAACGTATTGAGCAGGTATGTCATCAGCGAGGCCAGGGTCATTACGAATGTTACGGCCACGCCCATGCCTATGGCTGTATTCAGCTGCTTGGACACGCCTAGGAACGGGCAGCAGCCCAGGAAGCGGCTCATCACGAAGTTGTTAACGAGCACGCCGTTGATAACGATCATCAGTATCCCCGTCATTCGTCAACGCCTCCTTCCGGCAAAGTGTGACAGCTCTCGGCCGGCTCGCCGGCGCTGCCGCCATTATCCAGCAGCTTTCGCAGGAACCTGCGGTCGATCAGGTTATACGCGGCCAGTACCAATCCCAGCGTAAGGAATCCGCCCGGCGGTTGAATCAGTATAGCCATCGGCTGGAAACCCGCCGGGAACACATGCATCCCAAACCACGTGCCGCTGCCTAGTATCTCCCGCACGCTGGATAGGATGGTCAGCGCCAGCGTGAATCCCATGCCCATGCCCAGTCCGTCGAACACGGAATGCACCGCCGGATTCTTGAACGCAAACGCCTCCGCGCGTGCGAAGAGTATGCAGTTCACAACTATCAGCGGTATGAATATCCCCAACGCCCTATCCAGCGCAGGCACGAACGCCTTCACCAACAGCTGGCAGATGGTGGAAAATGTCGCGATGACCACGACGAACGCGGGTATGCGGATGTTCTCCGGTATCTGCTTGCGCAGCAGCGATATAAATAGATTCGACATCGTCAGCACGAACGTGGTGGCGATGCCCATACCCAGGCCGTTGGTCGCGGCGGTCGTGATCGCCATCGTCGGGCACATGCCCAGCACGAGGCGGAATGTTGGATTCTCATCCAGTATGCCGTTGCGGAGTATCCCGCCGAGCGATTTTTTACTCGATGCTTCCATTATTACACCTCCTTTAATCGATCGGCTTCGAATCCGGCCGCAATGCTTCGAACGCGCTGACAGCGTTCTTGACCGCGTTCTTGACCGCGCTCGATGATATCGTCGCGCCCGAAATCGTGTTCACGTCCGCGTCAACGCGATTCGCAAGCACGCCGTCAAACTGCGACAGGAACGGCTCATCTTTAACCTTTGAACCTAGGCCGCTGGTCTCGGATATATCCCCGATGGATATTCCCGATAAAATGCCCGGCTCGCCTGGATTCCCCGGCAGCCTGATCCCCACCGACACGGGTATCTCGGCCTTATATCCCATCGGTTTATACTGGAATACGTACCCGACCAGCACACCATCCTTATACGCCTCATGCGCCTCAACTAATGAAGGGAAACTGGATAACTCGATGACATCCGGCCACTCGACCGCCTTGAACTCATTGGCCTCGGGCATCACAGCCAGCCGCGATGCGATGGTTTGATCCCGCGCTTGCTCAGCGATCGGCCCGCGCGTGATCATGTTGGTTCCGGCCAGCAGCAGCGCAGCTATCAGCGATATGACGAGCAGCCGCGCGCCTGCGTTAACGATGTCACGCATGGACTTTCACCTCCGCCTTGGCTTTCTCCTTGGGCTGTTCGCCGAATATCCTCGGCTTGAACGAGCGGTAGATCAGCGGCGTAACCAGGTTCATCAGCAGTATGGCGAACGAGCAGCCTTCGGGATAGGACGGGTTGAATTCCCGAATCACGAACAGCAGCACGCCGCAGCCGATGCCCATGACGATCTTGCCCTGCGGCGTGATGGGCGATGTGACATAGTCGGTGGCCATGAATATCGCGCCCAGGAACAGACCGCCGGACAATATCTGGTACAGCGCCGCCTGACTGCCCGCGTCGGCCGCGTATACCGTGCCGTACTTGATCGTGAACAGAATCAGCGCCGTACCGATAAACGTTGCCGGTATATGCCAGGTTATAACCTTCCTGAAATATAAGTACAATCCGCCCAGTATCAGCGCGGCCTTGCTCGTCTCGCCCAGCATCCCTGGGATATTCCCCCAAAACATCTGGCTGATCAGGAACGGCGACTGCTCCGCGTGGAACTGCATCGCCAGCGGAGTGGCTACTGTGATGGTATCCACGCCCGTCATCAGCCCAGGTTGAGCGGCCATCGTCGCGGTCATGCGCGTCGCCCAGGAAATCATCAGGATGGTCCGCGCGCCTAGCGCCGGATTCAAGAAATTCTGCCCAATCCCGCCGAACACCTGCTTAATCAGCACCGTCGCGATCAAAGCGCCTATCACGCACATCCACCACGGTGCGGTCGCGGGCAGATTGCACGCCAGTATCAACCCCGTCACAACCGCGCTCCAGTCGTTGATTCGGACGGGTTTCTTCGCCAGTTTTTGGTAAGCATACTCCCCGGCCACGGCGGAGACCGTGCACCACACTATAACCCGAAGCGCTTGCAAACCGAAGTAATACACGCCGCACACCAACGCGGGCAGCAGCGCGACGCACACATCCCGCATCAGCCGCGCCGTGGTCACGTTATCGCGCAGGTGCGGCGAAGGCGAGGCGTTCCACCGCTTGTTGCTGATCCTTACAGTTCCCGCTTGCATATAATTATTACCACCTAACCTTACTTCACCAATAAGGATACCATCTGCTTACCTACGCGGCACATCTGGGTCAACTGCCGTTTCGCTGGGCAGACATACGAACACGCCCCGCACTCGATGCAATTCAGCACGCCGGAAGCCTTCGCCGACTCGTACTGCCGCTTTCGGACGTACATGTCGATCATGGTGGTTTGCAGCTGCATCGGGCACGCGCGCGTGCATCTACCGCAATGGATGCACGGCGATTCATCCGGTATAGTCTCCTCTGGACCTAGAGCCAACAGCCCGGAACTCCCCTTCGTTATGGGGATTTGCAAGCGGCTCAAAGCGATGCCCATCATCGGTCCGCCCAGCACGATCTTCACCGCATCCGGCTGTAATCCGCCGCACGCATCCACCAAATCCGACAAGAATGTCCCTAATCGGACAACAAGGTTGCGAGGCTGGCGAACGCGGCCCGTGACCGTTACCGGACGCTCAACGAGCGGCCTGCCCGTCCTAAGCGTAACAGATATCTGTATAGTAGTAGAAACATTCAGCAGAACCACACCCACCGTAACGGGCAAAGCGCGCAGCGGCACCTTCCGACCTGTGGCGGCGAAGATCAGCTGCTTCTCGCCGCCTTGTGGGTAACGCACGGGCAGTTCGGCGACGGCCGCGTCCGGCAAGCCTTGCCGCTGGATCGCGTCGCGGATCGCTTTCACCGCGTCGGGCTTGTTGGCCTCCACGCCGAATATGATCCGCTTCGCGCCGAGCATGATCCGCGCCAGCTTCGCGCCGTCCAGCAACGCGTCCGTACGCTCCAGCATCTGGCGATGATCGACGGTTAGGTACGGCTCGCACTCGACGCCATTGATCAGCAGGATGTCCGCAGTTTGGCCCGGTGGCGGGCTGAGCTTCACCGCGGTCGGGAACGCCGCGCCGCCCATCCCAACCAGGCCGCCGTTGCGGATGCGTTCGATCAGCGTCTTGGCGTCCCTGGATTCCGCGCTGGGATCCGGCGTGATCGTCTCATCCCAACGGTCCTCATAATCGTTATCCAGCACAACCGAAGGCACGGCGATATCGTTCGCCAGCTTACACGGCGCGACGTCCACCACCTTGCCGGATACGGTGGCGTGGATCGGCGCGGATACCGGGCGGCTGCTCATGCCCACGACCTGTCCCAGGGCAGCCCGGTCGCCCTTCTTGACCGTCGGCTCGCACGGCGCGCCGATGTGCTGGGTGAGAGGCAGGATCATCCGGTCGGATGGCGTCAGGATCTCCAGCGCCTTGCCCGAAGTCAGCGCTTTGGACGAATCCACGCCATGCGGATGGATGCCGCCGGGGAAACGGAATAAGTCCAAACTTACCAATATATCAGCTCCTAATATAGCAGCAACTATGCACGCGCCAGGCTGCAACGACGCGTACACCGTACACGCGTTAAGTAGTATTCTATATGAGTGGCACGAATTCCTGTCGAAGGCTTATTGGAAACTATTTGGGAACTGTTAAAGGAGCGGGATGCCCGTGCGCTGTACTTCCAGGAAGAACGGCGCGGGACGCGTAGCGCGCTCGATGGTGAAAGGGTGCGGCTCAATGCGAGAATCGATAAGGTGACGTTTATTCATAAGCCATACACGGTCGTCAATTGGATCACCCGTGAAGAACGGCGACACAATGGCAACGTCAATATCCGAATCCTCGTGCGCGGTGCCTTTAGCGTACGAACCGAATAGGTAGGCACTATCAACAGGTATGAATGTCTGGACGCACTTGACATACCTATAAGCTGTATCGAATGCCTCCTTCTTAGTTAGGACTTTAAAATAGTCAACAGCCATTGGCGGGCCTCCTTAATAGATACTACATTATCAGAGGATCACAGGAGCGGTATGCCTGTGCGCTGGATTTCGTGCGTGAAGAACGTCATGGGTTCCTTAGCGCGCTCAAGGGTGTAGGGATGTGGTTCGATGCGGGAGTCGATATGATGAACCTGGTCCATAAGCCACAGACGATCCTCAAATATATCGCCGCTGAAATGGCGAGAGACGATTGCAACATCGATATCGGAGAATTTATCAGCCGTTCCTTTCGCGTAAGATCCAAAGAGATACGCGTTCTCAACGGGAATCTGCTTATCAATAAAGTTAGTATAGCGGCGCGCAATATCAATCGCCTCGTCTTTGGTTAAGAGGCTAAATTCGAACTTAGCCATTCCTGCACCTCCCTAATAGTTTCCAGTTTGTCACTGGCATATTCCTTTGTACATAATTTATAAAAATGCAATCTCTCGTCAGGATAACGAACGTCCATATTGAATGTCGTTATCAATCGCAGCTGTCGTTCTTGGATATCTGATAATTCAATGCCTGCGCCTTGTGCAAGCGTAACTAGATTATGTAGTCTGGGTGCCATGAAATCATTGACTGGATTTTGGACGTATAAGGCTTTCAGCATCTTTTCAATGACAAGGTGACCAAAGAAAAGCGCCGCGTCATAATCGCCTGAATTATAATTATTCACCATGATACCTTCATCATGATGTGCAGTCGCGAGCCAGTAATTGACCCATTCCGCTCGTGTCATCCGTTCACCTCCATATTGGCTATAAGCATATTATACCTAAATGCACCAATAAACACAACCGCAAATACATTTCGCTTGTCTGCGAAATAAATAAGACAGACCCCCGTCGCCGAGGGTCTGTCCAAATATACTGTTGCTGTATTTGTCGATCAGGACGAATACTGCTGCGCCGGATGCGAGTTCCACCACGTTGGGCCGCCCAGAGCATGAGCCGTAGTCGAACCGGAATGCTGGTTCGCCGTCGTGGTCTGTTTTATTTCGTCGACCCACGGGCAACCTTTCTCTAAGTGGTTGCAGAGCTGCCAGGATCCACTTTTTTCTTCGATGTAGTCATAACGATGCGTTGGCAAACTCCAGCCGAGATTCGCTTTAGCATTCTTGACCGTAAGGAAGTTGATGATTGTCCCCTGATTGTTTGGACTCGTAGCAGCGTTCGTGTGGAAATCGACCAAATCTACGCCATCTGCATAACGGCCTCCTACAGGAAATCCATCCGGATAGATATCGACGCCACCGGTCAGACCCAGGAGCTGCCTATAGACATAGTGATACGACGGCAACGGCGTTATGCCACCAAAGTGGTTGATGATGTTGGCGTTCAACCGATAGCGCGAGTCGGATGACCCACTTGTACCCAAGCTACCGCCGTTGAGGACGGTCTTCGTGACAGTCTGAGTTCCCCAGAAATCCCCTACAGTGGACTGTGAATAGCAGCAGATGGATGCAATGGACTCGCTCATCATCATTTCGTTGAGCGCGACCACTGGCTGTTCGAACTTCTTCATAGTTTCCCCTCCTGTTAATGTTGTGGTGAAGTTTCATGCATAGGATAACACTTCAGCCACAATCTGTCAACACATTTTTCGAAATTTTTTGCAGAAGGCGGGATGAATCGGCGCAGATGCCCCGTTTATTCTGCCCGCGCATGGAAATTTGTGAACATGCGGCGCGATAATGCGTCCGCGTGATGCTGTTGATCCTTCATATAAAATGCGGTATACTGCCAGACAGTACGTTCCTCATATTCAAATAACTTGGGAGGTACGCTCCGTGAATCCAACGCCGCAATCTTCAGCACCAACCAAAGTCCAAAAGACCGCCCTGATCACCGGCGGCTCCAGCGGTATTGGCCAAGGCATCGCCATCGTGCTCGCCGAACACGGGTACGACGTGGCTGTCACCTACAACCGCAACCCCGAAGGCGCGGAGCAGACGCGCGCCGACGTCGAGGCCTTAGGCCGCAAATGTCTCGTATACGAGGCGCATTTTCAGGATATCGGCACCGCCGAGCGGCTGGTCGGCGAGGCGCATGAAGCCTTCGGCCATCTGGATGTGATGGTATGCAACGCGGCCAAGGACGCGCGGCATAGCATCCTAACCGTCACGCCCGAAGAGATCAGCGAGATGATGACCATCGACTTCGCGGGATACCTGCTGCTGGCGGGCGCGGCGGCGCGTCACATGGTCCGCGACGGAGTGAAAGGCAACATATTCTTCATCACGTCCACGCGCGGCGAACGCGCTTACGCGGACGACGTCATATACGGCGGCTTGAAGGCTGCCATCAACCGCTCGTGCCAGTCCATCGCGCTGGACCTCGCGCCGCACGGCATCCGCGTGAACTGCGTCGCGCCGGGCGCCACGCGTGTGAGGCCGCCGCGTCCGCGCCCACAGGCGCAGCCGGGCCAGCCGGCATGGTACCCGGTCGAGAGCGCCATCCCGTTGGGCCGCCAGGGTACGCCACGCGACAACGGCGAGCTGATCGCGTTCCTGGCGTCGGATAAGGCGTCGTACATCACGGGCACCACGATCCGAGTGGACGGCGGCTTGATATTATCCGGACCGCCCGAAGGTTGGGCCGAGGCGCACATCGTCAACCCGGCCTGGACTAAGCGGCATTACGACCGCATTGTCACAGAATCCAACGGAATCAAGGAGGATTAACATGGCTGAAATCCGCGTCACCGACGTACGCGCCATTGAGACCGCACCTCAGAAGGGTTCCAACTTGATCGTTGTGCGCATCGACACCAACCAACCGGGGTTATTCGGGCTGGGCTGCGCGACGTTCACACAGCGGCACAAGGCCGTCGTCACGGCCATCGAAGTATATATGAAGCAGCTGCTCATCGGCCGCGACGCAACCAACGTGCAGGACAACTTCCAGGTGATGATGAACAGCAGCTACTGGCGCAACGGCCCGGTGCTCAACAATGCCATCAGCGGCTGCGACATGGCTTTCTGGGATATTCTGGGCAAGTCACTGAGTGCGCCTGTCTGGAAGCTGTGGGGCGGTAAATGCCGCGACGCCGTGCCTGTGTACCGCCACGCCGACGGCGCGACGTTCGACCAATTAGACGAACGCATCCAGGGTTATTTGGATCAAGGATACCAGTATATCCGCTGTCAGTTCGGCGGATACGGCGGAAAGACGCGGTTCTTGAATTCTCCAGAAAACACGCGGCCCGGCACATATTTCGACGCGTTGAGCTACATGCGCGGTGTGCCGAAGTTATTCGAGCATGTTCGCGCGACGTTCGGCGAGGAGGTAGAGCTGCTGCACGACGTTCACGAACGGCTCACGCCTGTTGATGCTATGTGGCTGATCAAGCAGCTTGAACCGTACCGGCTGTTCTTCCTTGAGGACGCACTGTCGCCGGAGCAGGGGCATTGGTGGCCAAAGCTGCGGGATGCGGCCGCCGTACCGCTGGCCATGGGCGAGTTATTCAACAACCCGATGGAGTGGATACCGCTCATCCAGAATCGCTGGATCGACTACATCCGCTGCCACATCTCCCAAATCGGCGGCGCGACCCCCGCGCGCGAACTTGCGGCACAGTGCGCGTTGTTTGGCGTCAGGACGGCGTGGCACGGCCCGGGCGACGTATCGCCCATCGGCCACATGGCCAACGTGCACCTGGATTTGACGACGCCCAACTTCGGCATTCAGGAATGGTGCGGCATGGAGACCGATCCGCGCGTACAGGAGGTATTCCAGGGCATGGCGCACATCAAGGGCGGCATGGCCTGGGCTAACGACAAGCCGGGCTGGGGTATCGACATGGACGAGAAGGCCGCGGCTAAGTTCCCCTGCGACGCCAGTCAACCCGAGTGGCTGCTGTCACGGCTGCCGGATGGAACCAGCGTTAAGGCGTGACAATAATAGACAAGGGGTTACCGAGACTCTCAGTAACCCCTATATAAACTTACTGCACTCACTTATCCTTTGGACTTACAAATCTACTCGCAAACGCGCCTGCAAAACTACCAATCAGGCTTGTAGTAAAGCCAATTAACCCAGTCAATATACGGTCGCGCTGATCTGGTATCAGGAAGTATGCGAATATTATGGCAATAATTACTACACCGATAACGCTAACCAGAATAATCGCTACAATCCGCCGAGTCTTAGCATCTATTACCATAGCCTGCTCTTGACCGTTGAGCACCGCTTGATCTCCAGGTTTTCGCACAACCCTTGAGTTGCTGCTGCTGTCAGGCATCATGCGCTAACATCCCTCCACATATAGTTAGCCAGAAGGCTATGATGCCGCTTTTTCAAGAATAGGCGGTATTCCCTCATTAGTTGATATGGGCTGTTGGTATGAAGCAAAGGATTTGCCATGTGCCTTTATATACGCTCTTGGCGAACGTATATAGCTATCGCATTGAGTTTGTATGATCGACTGCAAGCAATCCTGAGGATCCATAACTTCGTTAGCCAGATAGATTAGTTGATCTTCATCATCGCGATAAAAGCGTAATACCTTTGCTGAGCGCTTTAATTGGTCGTAGTATTCAACGGACGGCAAAACAGGTCCGCCGTCTGTCTCATCGAACCTCTCCGTAAGCAAATCGGTACCTGTTGCATGATAATAACCTTGACTAACCATAAACATTAGCAACTGCAAATCGCCCTTCTTCGCGGTCTTACGCCGCGCAAACAGGTATGTAAGCAAACTATTCGCCAGATCAATACCTTTGAGCTGCATGCTTGTCCCTCCATTCGACGAATTCTGCGGTAAATAGAGGATACTCCCATTGGCGGCGTATGTCAAGAGAGTGTGCAGGTAGTTTCTCATATAGGTAACCTCCGATAATTTTTGTATTCAGCGGCTCTCATACCGCATTAATATATATGTATGAACAGTATAGAATATGTCTGATATCTCATACACTCACAGATTGAGATTCACAGCATATACTATTATGGCTATGTATGCGCAAGTCTGAAAGGGTGTAACGTATGCCTGTAAAGAGAAGGTTTTCGCTGGGCGGAATACTAAGCTCCATCCGTCGCTTTCCAATAGAAAAAATGATACGCAAGCAGGCATTTAGGTATGTATTCCTGCTGCCTCTGCTGGCGATGGTTATATTTGTCACAACGTTCATCGAGATGTTCAAGGCCGGCAACGATGCGCTGCTGACCGAACTGCGCATCGATATAAAGCAGGATCTGAATCTTGTCGCGGATCAATCCCTGCGTGCGCTGGGGCAAGGCGCTGACTGGATATCCGACCCCCATTCATACAGATCCCACATTGTCAACAGCGCGGAATTGCTGGATAGGCGGGAGATGACATTCGCGGCGGCTTATGTCGAATCTCAGGATAGCGCAAGCACGAACCGCTGGGGCTATGAGATGGTGAGTGCGCGCAGCTTTAACACGTTCGAACTGGCAATCAATCCGTTTGACAGCGCGGTATTCCGCGACGCGGTCGCCCAGAATGAGCACGGCGAACTTGCCATCCGTTATGAGGGCACGGGTGCCGACGGTGCGCAGACCGAGCGGCTGGTTTATCTGTATTTTCGTTGGGCACCCATGGTCAGCGGCCAGCCAAGCCGTTATCTGATGGTCATCGGCGTTAGCGAGATGAGCTTGCAAGTGCACGTATTCGACGGCATAAACCGCGCGATCATAGCGCTGGTGATCCTGACCACCATTCTTAATATTGGCTTGATCGCCATACTCGGCCGGATTAACGCACGCATCAACCCGCGCTCGGTTAAAAGCGAGGATGAGGGTGCGCGCCCATGAGCGACATTCTGACAATCCTATGGTATGCTCTGCTCGCCATACTGGGCGCGTGCGCGCGTCACCTGCGCAGCCGCGGCAGCTTCCCGGGTGAGACGATACGGCTGCTAAGCGGGTGCATGATCTCGGCATTCGCCGGGATAATCGTATTCTTTGTCACGCGCGCGCTGCACGTCGGCCGTGATCTAGCGTTCGCGTTCGCGGGGATCAGCGGCTGGATCGGGCCTCAATTCCTGGACTTCATCGCAAATGTAATCGGCAAGCAGCTCGGCGGCGCGGCGATTATTCCCCTTCAACAGCCGCCATCCGATGATCCGCATAAATGACAGCGCCTCGCCCCGCTTGATGCCCCGTCGCGAACGCTATCTGCAGGTTGAATCCGCCTGTCAGCGCGTCCGCGTCCAGCGTCTCGCCTGCGAAGTACAGCCCGTTCACGAGCTTGGAGCGCATCGTCTTTGGATCGACCTCTTTAAGATTAATCCCGCCGCGCGTAATGACAGCCTCGTCAAATCCGCGCGTACCGCTAACGGGAATGGGCAGACCCTTCAGGATGGCGGCCAGCCGTTGACGATCCTCGCGAGTGACGCGCGCAGCCATCGTTTCGGCAACGACGCCGCACCGTTCGGGGAGCGTATGGGCGAGACGTTCCGGGAGCCAGTTCGTCAGGAGCGTCGCGAGCTGGCGTCTTGGGTTCTCGTTCAGCTCTCGGACGAGGCGCGCGTCTATCTCTTCAGGCGTCATGCCCGGCTTCAGGTCGATGGTCACGACGGCGGTATCCCATGGCGCACCGTCGGGGATTTTGCTGGATAATGTCAAAGCGAGCGGGCCGGATAACCCAAAGTGGGTGAGCAGCAGCTCGCCCTGCTCATCAAAAAAACGCCTGCCGTTAAGCTGGGCGTGTATCGTCACGTTTCGCAGGGTCAATCCTTGCAGCGCGTGAACCCATACGGCGTTGGATACGAGCGGCACGAGCGCGGGCTGTGGTTTGACGATCGTGTGCCCCAGCAATTCCGCCAAGCGATAACCATCGCCCGTCGAGCCCGTCGCGGAATAACTCATCCCGCCCGCCGCGATGACAACAGCGTCACAATCAACACGTCTCCCGTCCGTCAGCGTAACCCCGCAAACCCCATGGGTATCCGTCTCGATCGACTGAACGCGCGCGTTCAGCCGGACTTCGACGCGCAAACGGCCCAATTCACCCGCCAACGCGCGAGTAATGTCGCTGGCCTTCTGGCTTGCGGGGAATACCCGGCCGCCGCGTTCTTCGACGGTGTGCACGCTCAGCCGCGCCAGCCAATCCCGCAGCGCCCGCTGGTCAAACGAGGCCAAAGCCGAACGCAGGAACGCCGCGCCGCGCTGTATATGCGCTTGAGTGCGCTCCGGATCGGCGGTATTCGTCACGTTGCAGCGGCCCTTGCCTGTTATGTACAGCTTCTTGCCCAGCTTTTCGCCGCGTTCGAACAGGACGACCCGCGCGCCATTCTCGGCGGCGCGGATCGCGGCGGTCATACCCGCCGGACCGCCGCCGATTACGGCGACTGTCACGATTTATCCTTGGCAGTGTATACGTGGTAGGCGTTCCATATATCTTCCAATAACTGGAAATGCGAGCCCATCTCCTGCTTGCGCTGTAATCCCAGCGCAACGATCAGTGCGTTGATCAGCGAGAGCGGCGCGGCCAGCGAATCCGCGAACGAGGCCATATCCGTGCGCGCGTTCAAGCATAACGATGCGATATCGGCCAGCGGCGACATCGGCCCATCCGTGATGGCGACCACCTGCGCGCCGCGAGATTTGGCGAACTCCATCGCCTCCAGCGTTCTTGTCGAATAGCGCGGGAAGCTGATCCCTATGAGCACATCCTCGGCTCCAATTCGCGCGATACCCTCGAATACATCCAGCACGCCCGCCGCGGCCACGCTGACGTGATCAAACAAATAACTTAGGTAATATCCCAGAAACGAAGCCAGCGGCGCGGCCGCGCGCACGCCCAGCACGTATATGTGCCGCGCGTTGAGTATGCGCGAGACCATCTCGTTGAACGCGCCCTCGTCCACCTCCTCGATCGTCTGGCGGATGTTCTGCATGTCGGATTTGAGCACGGTGCGCAAAACCTCCGACGAATCCATATCGGCGGACATTTCAAATCGCTGTACGGCGGTCAGGCGGTGGCGCACCAACTCCTGCAGCGCGCGCTGCAGCTGCGGGTATCCGTCATAACCCAGCGCCGCCGCAAAGCGCACGACGGTGGATTCGCTGATGCTCACCTGTTCGCCCAGTTTCGAAGCGGTCATGAATACGGCGCGCTCGTAGTGTTCGACAATATATTCGGCGATCCGCCGATGGCCTTTGGATAAGCGCTTGCCGGATCGATTCAGCTTTCGGATGAGATCCTGTCGATCCGGTTGGTCATCCGTCCGGCCAACGCGGGGTTCTATATGGACGTCGGGAAACTGCTCCATGAGGATGATCCTCCTAGGGGTGCAAAATGGGGACGATTGTCCTTCGTTATTATACCAAAGGTACTGCATATTTGCAAGTAAGACAATCCATCCTGCATTTTGGAGGAATATATGTAAACCTCACCCAGCTATCCACTGAAACAATTCCGCATGCTCCCCATCCATAAATTCCGGATGCCATTGGATGAGCAGGACATTCTCGCCTTCCGCAGCCTCGATTACGCCATCGGACGCGGCGGCGCAAACGGTCAGACCATCGCCCGGCATATCGATAGCCTGATGATGGCTGGAGTTGACGCGGAGCGAACCCGCGCCGAGGATCGACGCCAGCCGCGAACCTTCCGTTACCATAACATTGTGTCTGCCGTACAGGTTGTTAGCGTGCCATAACACCGGGTCGAACGCGTCCGGCAGATGCTGGTGCAGAGTGCCACCCAGGTATACGTTGATGGCCTGGCAGCCACGGCAGATGCCCATTACGCGCTTGCCGCGCCTCATGAACGCGCGGGCTAGCCACTCATCCGACAGATCCCGCAGCGGATCGTCGTACTTATTGGATCGGTGCGCGGCCTGGCCGTATTTTTCCGGCGGCATGTCGAATCCTCCAGTCAATATCACCGAGTCGAATTCATCGGCCAGGACGTCCGCGTCCGACGGTTCAAGCGCCGCGCCTATAACGGGCAATCCGCCGACATCGCGAACACACTTGATGAACCGCACCGAGTCCTGGACGTCACCATTCTTAATGTTACCTGCGATCAATACTTTTTTCATGCGCAAACCTCAACCCAATCCCCAGCAACGCTCCGCCGAGTATATTCCCGACGGTCACCGGGATCAGATTCCTCCATACAAAATTCCCCCACGTGAGCGCGGAGGTGTCGATGCCCGCCGCCTGCACCAGCTCGGCATACTTGGGCACAGACATCGCCAGCAGTCCGGCGGGGATGCCGTACATATTCGCCACGCTGTGCTCGAATCCGCATATCACGAACAGCGCCACCGGGATATACGCACCGAGTATCTTCCCGGCGGTGTCGGCGGCGGACAGGCTGCACAGCACACCCGCGCACACGAGCACGTTGCAGAAGAACCCACGCACCACGGCGTCGCCGAAACCCAGGCTGCACTTACCCACCGCAGCCCTAACGGTATACACCGCCAGCGCACCCGACGAGTAATCCAGCTGCCCGAACAGAGCGCACCCGACGGCAGCCAGCAGCGCGCCGATGAAGTTGCCCATGAATACCAGCGCCCAGTTGCGCAGCATGCGCACGGCGGTGGTCTTTTTTTCCAATATGGATATGGGGATCATGCAGTTTCCGGTGAACAGTTCCAGGCCCAGTATCATTATAATACCCAGGCCGAACGGGAATATCAACCCTGCGGCAAGTCTAGCCGACGACGGATTATCGGCGGCGAAAGCGGCGGTGTTCGCCGCCGCGCCGCCAAGCGCTATGACCATTCCCGCGAACACAGCCAAGACCAGCGTTTTTATGGGTTGGCGTTCGGTTTTGAGGCGGCCCGCCTCAGCGTAGGCTGATATTATCTGCATAGCTGCCCCTGACCAGCATCCAAAATTTCAAAAAACTGTTGCATTCCTCGCCAAATCGGGTATAATAGTGACAGGGAGAATTCCTACGCAGGAGTTTCCCTACGCGTTAATCGGATACTAGATCAAATCAACCGTCGCAGTTGTCCTCTGCGGCGGTTACGTTTACTTTTTGCGCAGTGCTATCGATAATTCGATAACTTTCACAAGTAAACCGGCCGACGTGAGAATCACTATAACCTTCTCATATAACGTCATTCGATTCACCTCCTACTCTACGCGGAGGTAAACTTCCCGCACAGGCTCTCCCTGCCACTCGGACTATCATACAACAATGTGTCAAAATTTGCAATGGGATCGGCGACATTATTTCAAAAACGGATACAACCCCACCAACTGTCACCAACCCCCTTCCCGCGCGTATGCTATTAGACTGGATAAGCGGTGCAATCCGCCTCTAACGGCATGGGAGGGATCAGTTTGCCGACATATTTGCCGAACACCTACACCTGGCTGGCCGACCAGCTGGCAAACGCGGCGGCTGGTTCAGCGATAACCCTGCAGGACAACATAACCGACTGGGACGGCCTATCAGGCTGGACATCCAAAGCCATACAGAATGACGTCACCATCGAAGGGAACGGCAAAACCATCGGCGGCGCGACAACCGCTTCACAGCTCAACGCGCCGCTGCTGCTGCCAGCTAATGGTGTGGCCACTGGTGAAGTGTCCGGCGTGACCATTAAAGATCTGACAATAAAGCTGTATATCCCATCCGGGGCTTATCCGAATGGCTTCGGCGGTTTCATGATACGGGGCACTAATTGCTCATTTGAAAACTGCCACGTATCCGGCGCTGTTACCGTAACTGGCGACTTAATTGGTGGTATCGCAAGCCGCTTAAACAAAAGTAATATGAGCCACTGCAGTTCCGCCGTTGTGCTTAATACGCTTGCGTCGACCAACGTCGGCGGCTTAGCAGGTTATGCAGACCTCTCGGAGTTTAGTTACTGCTCATTTTCAGGCACAGCGTACGGCGAAAAGTCTCTTGGCGGGCTGGTAGGTAGGAGTTTAGGCAGCACATACGACTACTGCTGGACGGAGGAAACAGCTGTAGTTTCGACTGATACGACCCCCATAAATGATTTGGCGTATGTCGGCGGCATCGTGGGTAACGACGATTACGATAACTATGCTACGGAATTCGGTATTGGCACTTACGACCACTGCATTAACAGAGCGTCTGTCACATCCAACGGCCCCTATGTAGGCGGTATTGTGGGTATGGCATACCTCGAAAATATTATCAAAGATTGTCAGAACTATGGAACGATAACTGCCGATACAACGAATGATTTTATGGATATCGGCGGTATTGCGGGGGTATTGGGCTGGGATAGTACTATGGAGAATTGCCAGAACTATGGTATGATTAACGGCACGGTATGCTCTTCACATAACGGCGGCTGCGTAGGGCATGTGAGGGAAGGCTGTTTAGTCAGAGGCTGTCTGAATACGGGATCCGTCAATAACGGCGGACGTACGGGCGGCGTTTGCGGCGGAGTCGATGGCATGGATTACCCAACTATCATCGAGGCATGCGAGAATCGCGGCGCTGTATGGGGTGATGGCGATGGCATTGGCGGTATATGCGGCGTCATATATGGCGAAGTGACAGTACAGAATTGTATAGTGTGCTCCTCGGCGGGCACCATACGCGCCGGCGCGCCAGGCAGTGGCGGCATTGTCGGCGCTGTCATGTTCGATTATAATCTGTCTGAAGATCACAGCACAGGTACCAGTATCATCCAAAATAACGTTGCTAACCTGGATTTCATCAAAGCAATAGATCTAGGCGGTCAAGTATGTGATATCATCGCAAACTCTGGCACACCCATCGGTCAGGGGCAGGATTCCGTGCACCGCATACTGGGCACTTTCAACCCGGACGGCTATGTTAATGTTAAACTAATCAACAACTACGCCTTCCCCGGCATTAAGCTGACAGGTGGCAATCAGAATATCAACGGCTGGGAATACGTAAGCGGCGACACGGTAACCCAATTGCCCAACCCTGGTATCGAATATGATGACGACACTGTCGATCCCGATACCGACCCAGACTATGGCCCGAACAGCATGAATGGTAAGGACTTAACCTGTGCAGCTGGCGCTATAGCAGGCGATTGCTTAGCGTGTCTCTCACTCCAGCCGTGCTTGCAACCCTTATTAACATCAACATCCCCATCGGCGTCTGCGAAGTTGTCAAGGGTGCGCGCATCGGTGCCTCGGCAACCGTGCGTCATAGCCGATGGTGTCACCGGACCAATTCTGGATCTCTATAACAGCAACATCGACTTCCAGTCTTTGATGGATGATCTCGCCGGAACCCTGTCGGTTATGTCTAGCAATACCGCCTCGTCTCGCGCAAGCCTGGGCGAGTTGACGGAATTCTACAAATCGTATAGAAGCACAATGGACGCCATGGACTACATCAGCGCAAGCCTGTCAAAGGAACTGTGCTGCATATCCAAACTGGTATGCTGCTGTGGTACACCTCCGCCGCCACCACCTCCACCGCCTACCACATGCGGGTTCTGCATGCAGGTGATCAGTGCGTTCGGCGATAGCATATACGAGGGGCAAATATACACGCTGCAAGGATTAGGCGAAATCAGCAACATAACCATCCAGGATACCGTCGGTGCGGATGGAGCGTTCGGGTTCCTGGATATACCGCCAGGCTCATACACCCTCACCATGGATCCGCCGCCAGGCTCCGACGCGCCGATGGATCCCGTGATCTACGACGTCTATGTGGACTCGGACTGCCAGTACAGCATTTCGGTACCGCCCAGTATCATCACGTAATTTTCCCTACAAAACGAGGAGCCGAGCAATAGCTCGGTTCCTCAATCCGCGGAGAGAATGGGATTTGAATTCTACAAAGATACCAAATCTGTTGTAGCGTATTGTATCGGAATGCACGCTAATCAAGGCATTTGTTGCAGCAAGCCCTAGCTACGATACAGCCAGATACAACAAATTTCAATGCTCTAAGGGGTAAATATTGGGGTAAGGGGTATGAACGTATGCATAGTGTCTTTATGACAGAGTACGGGCGAATTCATCCAACTTGACGGCAGATTCCTCGCGTTCGGTTTTTAGGAATGAGCCGTATATGTCCAGCGTGAACGCTACGGACGCATGGCCCAACGTTTCCGATATGGCTTTGATTGATAGACCTGCAGCCTGTCCGATGACAGGGAATGTATGGCGTAAATCATGGACGCGTCTGTCCTCCAGTTGCGCCTTAGCAAGAACATTCTTGAACGAACGCCATACGCAGGTTGAATCTACATATCTGCCAGTGGAGTTTGTAAAGACTAATCCGGAGTATTCGCCTTCGTGCCAGAGCATGCCAGCCTTTAATCGGGTTTTTTTCTGCGCAATTTCATGCCGCTTCAAAGCCTCGAATACGTTTGCACCGGGATGAATAGTACGCATCTTCCCATTCTTTGGCGGGCTAAAGTATGCTGCAACACCCTTTCCGCCATCGCAAATAAGCTGCCTGCTAATCGTGATAGTCCGCTTTTTGTAGTCGATGTCAGACCATTTCAGGCCGATTGTTTCAGCCTCTCTCATTCCAGTCCATGGCATGATGTATAAAGCCGCTTCATATCTCGCACCTTTGACGGCTTCTTGATATATCCTGAATTCAGGGATATCAAAGGGTTTCATAACCTTGTGAACCACGCGTGATAACTCAATCTTGCCAGCGTCTGACGGATTGGCGGGAATGTAACCAAGATTAACGGCCTTTTCTAACGCTTTGTGTAGCGCGCCGTGGATGTTTTTGACGGTCTTGGGTGATAAGCCCTTGTCACGTTCAAGGCTGTTGTAAAAGCGTTGAATCATGTCGGGGCGCAATTGATCAAGTCGTGTGTTGCCTAGCGCGGGTTTGGTATGGTTCTTGAAGTTCTTCGCATACTGCAGCCGCGTGGTGTCGCGGATGCCGCGTGCGAAGTCGGTCAGGTATGTATCAAGCCAATCAGAAAGACGGGTGCTTGATGGTTTGACATATGTGCCGTTGCGGACGTCTTTGCAGATATCGGCCCACTTGTCCATAACCTCGCGCTCTGTCTTGCCGTAGATGTCGTGGCGTTTGCCGTCCATCGTGTAACGCCCGCGCCACGTACCGTTAGGGCGTTGATTGGTGGATATGCTGCCGTGTGCGGCACGGGTCGTGGCTTTACGGGGCATAGGTTGTGTCCTCCGCAGTTATATCAACATGAATAGGTTCTTGATTATTTTGAAAATCAAGTAACGCTTCACCTATCTTCATGTAATGGTTAATCCAGCTTATATCTATAGGACTTTTGATTAAGTTACATTTATCAAGAAGAGCGTAAATTTCGTCATCAGATTTACGATTTATTATTGGCAATGCAATGCTTAACACGTCATACTCGTGCTTTCGACTGTTGTCCATACGCTCAAGTTCATAAAGAAATAAAGTAGCCCATCGTTTATTTTGCGCAGCGAGCAGAAAAGGCACTAGATGATTTGAATCGATAGCCTTGGAAACTAAATCTATGTCTGTTTCGGACATGTTTCGCAAGACATCAACGGCACTATCGGAAAGACCAAGCGTCTCCACAGCCGCCCGGTTCTCTTCCTTCATGGCAGTTGTACAACCTAGCAGGTAATCAGTAGTCGTGCCGTAGAATCGTGCGACATGAATCAAGGCGTCATAGTCGGGAGAGTACACTCCATTCTCCCACTTGTTATACTTTGATAATTCAATACCGAGTTCAGCTGCGGCTTCTCTCTGATTCCAGCCGCGTGCGCTCCGCAGTTCCCTAAGTCTATCAGGCAAGCCCATCTTGTTATCACCCCCACAGCTACTATAGCATACTACACAGCAAATAGCAATACTACCAAATAAAATTTTCTAAAAGCTCTTGACACCGATTCCGATGTGGTATATATTGGCATAGAGCATATGACGTAGCTAGGTAGATTAATTGCTAAAAGAGAAATCGAAAGGATGTATACTGCATGAAGGATGTACTAGCACCAGAAAAAAGTATGCCAACCTGCTATTCGGTGGATGACATCGGAAGAATTATGGGCATTTCACAACCGAAAGCGTATGAGTTAGCTCATCGCAAAGGCTTTCCGTGCATACGTGTCGGTTCGCGTATCGTGATACCCGCCGCAAAGTTTGATGCATGGCTTGACGAGGAATTGAGGCGGAACAACGCATGAGCAGTTACAGCTTATCCATGTCGGAGAAAGAGACGATCCTTAACCTCAACGATGCGGACGGTATGATCACATACTACTCATCGACTCCGATCAATGTGCGGTGGATTGATCGGATGCATGCCGCGAATCCGCAGGAGGTTATAATCGTAGAACGTTATGAACATGGCGTTAAGGCACGGATGCCTAGGGCATGGTTCAGGCAGCCGCTTCCGCCGCGAGCTAAGCGAGAGATGACGGACGAGCAGCGTGCGGCGTTTGTAGAACGCATGCGAATCAACCGTACACATCAGCATGCGATTTCAGGTGAGTTTATCGACGTGCAGCCGGGAGAATCGGAGTTGCGATGAATCAGACGAGTATTTCTATGTCCACGGTAAGCGAGGGTTAATAAAACGTTTTAGTAAGGGACAGAGAGGAAGGATGCGTATGCTTGTAGGTATTGTGGGCTGTGGGGGCTGTGAATATGAGGTGATTAGGTGGGATTTTTGTTTATTTCCCCATATACACGGCAAAACACCGCAGGGCTGAAAGTAACAGGTTATGAGAACAAAACGATTATTTATGTGCATTCATTGCACTACCACACAAACGCACTGGCACTCACAGGCCCGCGCGAAAGGTTCTCTCTCAGAGAGAACCATAAAGCGGATGAGTTCTTGTTTGCTTGCTTGCTTGTGTGCGCGGAAATAATGAAGGAGTACTGAAAGGAGCATCTGTATGAAATATATTTACCGACCAATGAACACGGATAGATGGGTTAGGGGCGATGAAGTTTACGCCCTCATAAGAGAAGGCTTTGAGCTAGCGTTAACCGACCGTGAAGTGTTCACAGAGTACGCAGCAATGGTTATTGACGGAGCATACGATTCTGTAGCAAGGAATACCAATACGTTATTGGGTCATATTGATAGAGAAGAGGTATTGACCGAAGCGTATGATATACTGGAATGTGCTGGTTTAGTACATTCCAGCGGCAAAATAGCATACTTGATGGGCTATTCCAAGGCGAATATGAAAGGAGAACACAAGGCTCGAAAAGAGCAGACAAAGCTAGTTGAGCAAAATCCGTCATACAAAAAAGCGGAAAATGACAATCTCATTGATAATTCCCATAAAGACGAAACGGAGGAAGAACGCAGCCAACGAATCGTTAATGAAGTTATGGACGGAATAACAGGAAAGAATAAATATTATTGAGGTAGAGTATGAACTGTAAAAGTGAAATGGAATACCAAATAGAGTTCACCGAAGCCTTAAAGAACAGAGGTTGGCTTACATTTGGAATTGTACACCCGCCGCAGCCTGGATATCCGGATGTTGAAGCCTTCAAAGACGGACGCTGCGCAATATTCGAGATAAAGAAACGTGGCGGACGGTTATCGCCGGAACAGGAGCGAATGCACAAACTGCTGCGCGGTCATGGCGTTTACGTGTATGTGGTATCCAGCCCGGCCAGCGCGGAAGCGGTGCTAAACATGCTTGATGAGCGATTCGGATAGGTGCTATAGTACGCGTTGAGGGTACGCAGATACGGGGGAACGGAGGCACGGGCATTGATGTTGTTGGTATTGATTCCCGTACCGTTGTCCAAATGTTAGTGGCGGTGCTATCTGCGGCATGGGGTGTTCAATGCTTCGCAGCGGCGTTGCAGATTGAATCCATGCCGCATACACTACCCGCGCCGCGCGAATCTTGCGACGGTAGGTGTCCGCAATCCGACAGCACTACATGCGCGGAATTCTCCCACATTGTTACGCGCGCGCGAATTCTCGCACATTACAACGCGTGAGCGTAGGAGGCAACCATGACACAAACCAATCAAACCCGCCTTATGAAAGAGTTACGCGCCACCACAACGGAGCTTCGGTGCCTCACTGAACGCGCCGCCAGACAGCGTTTGTTAAGTCAAACGATAACGCGTGCGCTTGATATACCTATGACTAAGGGTAGGAAGCATAACACCAGCCGGATTGAGAATGCCATAGAATTAATAGATCGCTATGAAAACGAGATAAACGAGCGGATTACATTATTAATCGACTACAAAAAACAGATGGAAAGCGCGCTTGATGAACAACTCGAACCGCACAAAAGCGAGATAATGAAACTACGGTATGTTGAATGCTTGGGATGGAAAGATATAGAGAAAGTGGTGAATTATTCTATAAGCAACATATACGCCATCAATAAAGAGTGCATAGATAAACTATGCATCGGGAAGCCTTGATGCTTTCGGCCACTCCTGAAGGTGAAGCCTGTCTAGGATGGCGCGGTTTACAAAGGCGTTGATTGAATCACCCGCCATAGAAGCCGCGGTCTCGATGGTAGATTTCTGCCCCTTTGGTATGGTTATCGCTAGACGGTCATAGTTTGCTTCGGAGTACGCCTGTTTATACTGTGTGGATTGTCTCGGCATCAAAACACCCCCTTTTTATAGACAAATCATAGCAGAAAATGCAAGAATAAACTAGTGTTAGATTTACCAATAAACTAGTGCAAGATTTGGTATATTTTATGGCTTGTAAACTAGCGCTAGATATGGTAAACTAACACTAGATCAGGAACACAACCAAGAAAAGGGCAAAGACAATGACGGCGCAGAAAATCGAAAGCAAGGCCAGCGAAATCCAGAACCTGAAGCGGGCGCGTGAGGAACTCGACGCTGAGATAGCGGCAATCGAGGACGAGCTAAAGGACGAAATGAGGACGCGCGACGAGTATGACATGAGGGCAGGGGCGTATCGGATACGATGGGCAGCATACACCAGCACCAGCATTGACACCACGGCGATGAAAAGGGAACTGCCGGAGATAGCGGCAAGGTACACCAAGACCAAGGAAACCAGACGGTTCACGATTAATTGAGGGAGGCGCGGACAATGGGAAAGATGGCGGAGGCATTCGACGCGATGTATGCAAAGGTCAACAAGCTAAAGGCCGTTGCGGTTGAGGTAGGCCTAGTATTGGACGAGATAGAGAATTACGGCAAATGCGACGGATACCTGATCGAGTATGCTACAAAGCAAGCGCGTGAGGCGGGCCTGAAGGATATCGCTGCGGATGTGGAAAAGGCATGCAGTCTGTGCGCGGAGACGGCCAAGGAGTGGCTCAACGACACGCTGCAGGAGCTAGACTACATAATCGCAACAGACTACAACCTGAGCCGCTACAACGAACGCACGGCGATGATAACGGACGAGCATTACCTGTTGGAACTGGCGCAGCAGCAAGCGCGCGTATATCATATGTTCAACGACATACCTGCTATAGTAGCATAACAATAGCGCTGACCTATCGGCGAGACGGGGAGAAACGAGGGGCAAGATGGTATACAATGTGTATTTGCCACGGAATAGCGAGTATTGGCTATTCCTATACCGCAATAATGTATATCTGAACAACGCGAGCGCGGATGACGCGCCGTATGTACTAAACTTTCCCGAATGTACACAATCGTACGAACGAATACCAGTAAGCAAAAGAGACTTTCTAAGCAAAATGCTTAGCTTGATAGACATAATTCCGTCTATGTCTCTCCGAAGGCAGCAATTCGCGCGGCCAAGAAGTCAATTCCGTAACCCCGCGCGTAGCGCGGATACAACAAAATGGCGAAGCCATCATTGAACTGGTGGGGGGACCCACCGCAGTGGGGGGAGACCGTAGAGTCTCCCTCTAAGCCCTAGCCGCTGGACGGCAGAAAGCCGAGACAGCACAGCCAGCAGCCCGCCACAACCCCAACAACATCAATGCAACCCCGGTCGTACCCCAACCTAGCAGAATAGAATCTGTAAGGGGTAAGTTATGGGGTAGGGTATGGTATTGAAGTAAAATAAATGCGGCAGAAACCCAGCAATTATAAGGGTTTCTGCCGCATTGGTATTGGCGGAGAGAATGGGATTTGAACCCATGGATGGTTATTCGCCATCACACGATTTCCAGTCGTGCGCCTTAGACCACTCAGCCATCTCTCCAGCACAAAAACAGTGATTTGTATTGTATCATACCCGATAAACAGCGTCAAGCACGATTTTGCCCTAATTAATTGACAGCGGCTAACAATTCCAGGAAATTCACCCATAACTCCCCGATTGACATAGGGGCGGGGCAGAGGTATCATGGTAGGTATCAATGACCGCGCGCAGAACATAGGACGGAGGAAACAGCATGGTTGAGGCCGCGACCGCAGACACAACAGGCTCCGGCACGCCCGGCAGCGAGGCTATCGGATTCATACTGAACACACATATGAAACCCAAGCCCGAGGAGAACCGCCTGGGTTTTGGTAAGATTTTCACGGACTATATGTTCACGATGGAGTACGCGGCCGGGCTGGGCTGGCATAACGCGCAGATTCATCCATACGCGCCGTTCATGCTGGATCCGGCGGCCAGTGTGCTGCACTATTCCCAGAGCGTATTCGAGGGGCTGAAAGCGTACCGCGCGGCGGACGGGTCTATACGCCTGTTCCGAGCGCGGGATAATTTTATGCGCATGAATGCCTCGTGCGAGCGCCTGTGCATCCCGCCGATCGATGTGGACTTCGCGCTGGAGGCGATGAAGCGGCTGCTGCGGCTGGAGGCCGAATGGGTGCCTTCCGCGCCCGACACCACGATGTATATCCGGCCGACGATTATAGCTGTCGATCCGTTCTTGGGCGTACACGCGGCGGAGCGTTATTTATTCTACATAATTCTCTCGCCCAGTGGCGCGTACTTCCCGGACGGGATGGCCCCGGTGAGGATATTTGTCGAGGATGAGTATGTGCGCGCGGTGCGCGGCGGCATGGGCTTCTCCAAAACCGGCGGGAATTACGCCGCGTCGATCAAGGCCGGCGCGGTCGCCCAACAGAAGGGATTCACCCAGGTGCTCTGGCTGGACGGCGTGCACCAGCGGTTTGTGGAAGAAGTCGGCTCGATGAATATCTTCTTTAAAGTGCGCGGTGAGCTGTGGACACCAAAGCTAAACGGCTCCATACTGCCGGGGATAACGCGCTCCAGCGTGATCGAGTTGGCCAACGCCATGGGTACGCCAGTGCTGGAGAAGGAGATCGACATCTACGAGTTGTTTGACATCGGCGCAAAGGGAGAATTAGAAGAAGCGTTCGGCACGGGTACGGCGGCAGTTATATCGCCGGTAGGGATGTTAAGATTCCAGAATCGCGACTTGATTATCAATAATGGCCAGACAGGACCGCTCGCTCAACGGCTGTACGATACGCTGATCGGCGTACAGTATGGACGGCTGACCGATCCGTTTGGCTGGACTGAAACATTATAACACCTAGAAGCGGATGTGATTTAACGTGAGGAGGTACCTGGACTTCGAGGGGCTGCACCTGAAGGATCAGACGGCCAGCGCGATGCGCGCGGCACGGTATGCCCTATGTGAGAAGCTGTTCGCGAGCCAGCCGCCGCCTATGGCGGGCGTGCTGGATACTTGGTCCGCGGAGGCGCTGGAGCCACTGCTCGCGCTGAATTGGTACGATGTGCCCTCGGCGCCAACGATGCTGCAGCGCCGCAACCGCGCGCGGCGCATGATGCGGGAAACCCTGCAGGATGATACGGACTGCCTCGCCCCTAACGAGCACGCGTTATTGGAGCGCATACTAACGCTGGGCGGGGTGGCGACGCTCTCCAACGCGGAGGATTTCGACGCGGCGCTCGCGCTTAGGAATCGGCTGTGGTGCGATCTGGGCGGGATTGACGGACTGCCGGCGGCAAGGCTGGATCCGACGCTTGAGGAGCCGATCCGAAACGCGATGGGACGGTTTGACCATCTGCAAATAAGGCTGAAAATATTCACGTTTGACGCGATGATACACGCAATGCTATACGCCGCCGGGTTTATGGACGACCAACTGCCCAGGGAACGGTTCTGCGTGGATGTGCTCGAAGCGGATCCGCGCGAACCGGGCGCGAATCGGCTGGCGCGGAACTTTTGTGAAGCAGCGTACGATTGCGTGCTGATGTCCAACTGTTGCCTGCTGCTGCATGAAGCGCTGGCGCTGCCGGAGACGCTGGTGGCGAATATGGCGATGCGCGGCGCGGACGTGCCACCGATGACCCCGGCGCAGATGCTGGGCTGCATGAACGAACTGCTGCCTGAGGAACGCGGGGCGATTCACACGCTGAAGCACACGCTGCGCTACGCACTGCGCCCGGATATCACGGTGGACGAAGCCGCCGAGGATCTGAAGCTCCTCACCAAGCAAGGCGTAGGGCTGGAGGCGCTGCAGGCGGTTACGCGGGATATGCTGTGCGTGATGCCGACCCCCGCGATCGACTTTGCGCTGCAGGGGCTGGTCGCGCACACGCCGCGGTGGTTATGATTTAAGATGGTTGTAAGATTGTGACAAGATTGTGATGAATTATGGTATTCGATATAGTTTATCAGGATGATCAGGTTATCATCGTCAACAAGCCGCAGGGGATGACTGTCGAGCCGGAGCGCAACTGCGGTGGTTTGGCGCTGACTGTATTGATGAAGGAAGAGTATGGCAAACTGCATGCCGTCCATCGGTTAGACGCTAAGACGGGCGGCCTGACGTTGCTAGCCAAGACCAAGGAAGCGAAGTACCAAGCGGAGGATGCGTTCCGGCAAAATACGGCCGACAGCGTCAAGGGCTATGATTCCAGCAGTATCAAGAAGATCTACCTGTGCCAAACGATCGTCCGGCCGCAGCCGCCGCAGGGCGAGCTGCGTGCCTTTCTGCTGAAAAATCCGGAGATGGCTAAGACGCAGGTGTTCCTGACGCCAACGCGCGGCGCACACCTGGCGCGAACCGTTTATAGGACAATAATGGTGCTGGACGACGACACGGCATTGGTCGGCGTCCGGCTGCTGACTGGGCGCACGCACCAGATCCGGGCACAATTCGCCTACGCGAAATTTCCGATATTGGGCGACGACAAATACGGAAATTGGCAAGTCAACAACCGAATGCGCGTAAAGTCGCAGCGGCTTTGGGCGGTCGGCATGGTGTTCGCGCAACTGGACGGCGCGCTGTCAGGATTAAGCGGGCGCGAATTCTGGGTGAACGCGGATTTCGCGCCGGATCTTGACGTACGGGCTGTCGGTATCCTTAAACCGCTGTACAGTTAGGCGGAAGTCACCGCCAAATGCTCAGCATATCGTTGAGCAGATTATCCCCCTGTGCGAACGCCTGCGCGGACTGCGCCACGCTGGGACCCTCCAGCAGCACGCCCTCATTCAGCAATTCCGAATGGATGGGCGTCAAGGTATACGTATACTTGACGCCTCGCGCTGCGGTCTCGTCGGTGTAGGTCTGCAGCATCCCGGCGCGGCCGTACACCTCGTTGAGCACGACCGAACCGCCCCACGGATCGGTGCGCAGGATACGCAGCGTCGCCGTATCGGATGGGGTGAATACCAGCTTGGGCATGCCGTCGTCGGCCAGCTCTATGTAATACATGCTGGGAGCGCGCGGAGCCTGCCAAACATTGCTGACCTGGGTGGGTCTGTGGTTGGAGAGGAATACCTCCTGCTCGCGGTATTTTGATGGCGTGAGCGGCCCGGCCAGCATGACCTCGCCGCGCAGCGCGATGGATTTCGTATCGATGTCCAGCACCACGATGCCGTCGGGCACGGGGAATGATGAACCCTTCGTGCTGGCGTAAGCACGCTTCAGGAATGACGCCGACAGAGCCGCCGGAGCGTCGCCGCCTGCGTTCCAGTCGGGCAGCTTGTGTTTGCTGTCGGTCACGTCGAATCCCATCCACACCGCCATAGAGTAATCGACCGTGTACGACGCCATCCAGATGTCACGGTTGCCTTGACCCGTGCCACCTATCGAGTTGGTGCCCGTCTTACCTGCCACCGGAACGCCCGCGCCTTTCAAGCGGCTGCCCGTGCCCCAGGATGTGACTGACTGCAGCATGCTGGTCATCAGGTAGGCATTCTGTTCGGATAGGACGCGAACGGGATTAGGGGTATGCGTATACGCGGCCGTGCCGTCCGACGCGACGATCTTCTCAATGGTATACGGTTCGTTGTATAACCCTCCGTTGGAGAACATGGCGTACGCGCCGGCCATCTGCAGCGGCGTCACGCCATATGTCATCGAACCCAGCGCCAGTGAGAGGTTCCAATCGCGGTCGTCTACGGTAATGCCCACCTGTTTGAGGAAGTCGCGGCCCGTGCCCACGCCGATCTCCTGCAGCAGCCGGACGGTAGCGACGTTCATCGAGCGCGCCAGCGCGGTGCGCAGCGTTACAGGGCCATGGTATACGCCGCCGGCGTTGCGCGGGGTGTAGCCATTGAAGTCGCCCGGATCATCCAGCAGTACGCTGGCCGTGCTGTATCCCAGCTTGATCGCCGGGGCGTAAACGGCGAGCGGCTTTATGGATGAACCCGGAGAACGCCTTGCGGACGCTGCGGTTGCGCGGTTTAATCCACGACGGACGGCATATTCACGCCCGCCCTCAACCGCCCGCAGCGCTCCGGTCTTGGTATCGACGACGGCCATCGCGCTCTGCACCAGCGTGCCGTCGGATGCGTTCGCCGGGAAATTATTCTTATTTTTGTATAACTCATCCGCTTCGGCCTGCAACCTGCGGTCCAGCGTGGTGTAAATCTTATAACCGCCGCCCAGCAGCTGCTCCGAACTCAAACCCAGCAGCGATTCCGCGTCGGCTATCGCCTGATCCGCGAACCAGCCGTACGGCACGTCGGGCAGCGAGGCCGTGAACACCTCGGGGCGTTCGGCCAGCGCTTCGTTATACTGCACATCGTCTATCATCTCGTTTTCGAGCATGACGCGCAGGATATAGTCGCGCCGGGCGAGGTTATTCTCCGGCTTGATGTGGGGCGCATAGTAGGACGGTGCCTTGATCGAGGCGGCCAGCATCGCGCCTTCGGACACGGTCAGCTCCTCGACGGCCTTATGGAAGTAAGCCTCCGACGCCTTCTGAATGCCGAAGGCGCGGTTGCCAAAGTAGATATAGTTGAGATACATCGCAAGTATCTCGTCTTTAGAATACTGCTGTTCCAGCTGCCGGGCCAGCCAGACCTCCTGGAATTTACGCGTAAAGGTTTTCTCGCTGGTCAGATGGGTCAGTTTGATCAACTGCTGGGTGATAGTCGACGCGCCTTCGGATAGGCCTTGATGCCTCAAGTCGGCCAGCAAAGCGCCCCCTATTCGGATGGGATCAAACCCCCAGTGCGAGTAAAACCGCAGATCCTCCGCCGCGATGAAGGCGTTCTGGACGTGCTTGGGAATCTGCTCCAACCCCACGACGGTTCGGTTTTCAGAGCCTTGCAGCGTAGCGATCAGTTCGCCGTCGGAGTCATACAGCTCCGACACCTGCTGGACGTCTACTATCTTAGCTATATCCAAACTCTGCCAATTGGGAACGTCGAATACAGTCCAACCGATCCCGCCCACGGCGATGACCATGAACAGGAACAGGTATATCGCGGTTTTCCAGCGCGCGCGGATATGCGGACGCTTCACACGGCGGCGGACGCTGACCCCGCTGCCCAGCCAGCGGCCCGTATTCGTGAACGCGTCGCGGAATAGGTTCCTGCCCGCTTTTTTTTCTGAATCCATAATAAACGCCCCCTTGACAACAATGACATGGCCTTATTGTTGCCAAAGGGAGCGAATTCAAACGGAACATAAACTGGTGTTATTTAGCACATTAATTTCGGCCGTCCCCATTGCAAATTTTGGCGCATTGTTGTATGATAGTCCGAGTGGCAGGGAGAGCCTGTGCGGGAAGTTTACCTCCGCGTAGTAGGAGGTGAATCGAATGACGTTATATGAGAAGCTCATCGTTATTCTCACGTCGGCCGGTTTACTTGTGAAAGCATACGAGTTATTCGTAGCAACGCGTAAAAAGTAAACGTAACCGCCGCAGTTGAAGCCTGCGACGGTTAATCGACCCTTCGATATTCGATTAAACTAGCGGAGAAAGCTCCTGCGTAGGAATTCTCCCTGTCACTATTATACCCGATCTTGCGATAAATGCAACAGTTTTTTGAAATTCTGGACGATGATCAAGGGGTTTGGTTTCAGCCTACCTATTTGGCTGTCAGCTTGGCCGCCGCCTCCAGCTCATCCTCCCATGTCAGGTGCTTGAACGGTACGCCTTCCGGCGCGGTCTTGATCCATTCGACAAAATCCTCCGTAATCGGCAGCGTCCACGCGGTATCGATCTGCGCCGTGCTGTACGTCCCGTCCCTCAATCGGGTGAAGCCGAATATATCCCGCACATGCGCCTTCTCCGCCTTAACGACGACCTCTTCCGCATGCTGCGGCGGTATGAATAACACCCCCGACTGGGATGCGTAGACAACATCGCCCGGCAGACATGTCGCGCCGCCGATCCGCGTGGGTATGTTGATGCCTGTGATCACATATTCCGCGATGGCTGTCGGATCCTCGCCGCGATGCATCACCTGCAGGCCCTCTATCTTCACGATCTGCTCCATATCGCGTATGCCGCCCCACAGCACCGCGCCGCCGCGCACCGTCCGCGTTCTAATAGCCGTGGATAGATTCCCGCCGACAAACGTCCCATCCCTTACTTTATCATAAAAATCTACGACGATTACGTCGTCCTCGACCAATGAGTCGATCACCCACTGGTTGAATGTCCCGCGCCGCCCTTCGACGTCGATGCCCTGCTTCGTCGTCAGCGCGTGCAAATCCGGGCGAGTGGGCACCAATGCCGCCGTGACCGCCCGGCCGACCAGCCGATAATTCGGATCAGGGTTCGTCCGCATAAAGTCGCCCTGGAACTGATACTTATATCCCTTGTTATAAATCGTACCCCAGGCTTCCTCCAGCGTAAGATGCTTCAGCCGTTCCAGCAGCGATTGACTAACCTTTGGCCTGCCGTCCGCCATGCGTTCGCCCGTCCATTCAGGCGTAAGGAATTCTGTGGTTTCAGGATTGTTAAAATACATAATGATTCCTCCACAAGTTATAACAGAACCTACAACAAGACCGTCCCGCCGTCCAGCCTAAGCGTCGTGCCCGTGATATGCTCGGCTTCCTCACTAGCCAGGAAACACGCCGCTTCAGCCGTATCCCTCGGCACGCCTATACGCCCCAACGGATACTTCGACAGGTATCGCGCGCGTTCGAGCCGAAGCATGGAGAACGTCTTTGGCGCACCTGTCTTGCCTTCGATGACCACGCCGCCCGGCGCGATGATATTCACCGTAATCCCATCCCGCGCGAACTCGATCGCGGCCTCCCGGCACAGCATCCCCAGCGCGCCCTTCGACACGGCGTAACCCGCGTCGAAGTCCGTCGCGCGCTTCCCATGCACGGATGAGATCAGTATTACCCGGCCCGCGCCGCTGGCTTTGAGATACGGATGCGCCCGCTTCATCAGCAGGAACGGCGCGCGCGCGTTGACGTTGAGCGTCTTGACAAACGTATCGATATTGGTCTCGAGCAGCGATTCGTTATACTGCATGGCAGCATTCGACACGAGTATGTCCAGCCCGCCTAGCTGCCGAACCGTCTCATCCACCAGATAATCCGCGCCGTCGGGCGTGCCGATATCCGAACAGATCAGCACGCCGGAGCTGAGGCTGCGCACCTGCGCCAGCGTCGCCTCGGCCATACCGGGATTGGCATTGCACCCGATGGCCACGCTAGCGCCGCGCAGCGCGAACGCCAGCGAGATATCCTTGCCGATGCCCTTCCCGCCGCCCGTGACGAGCACCCGTTTGCCCTCAAAGGGCTTCGCGATCGGAGCCTTCAGCCGGTCGGGATTGGCAAACAGCTCGAGCGCAACCTGATATTCGTTGGGACGTTTCGGTGCAACATTCTTGATAACAGAATCCTTGTTAACGGAATCATCAGCCATGCCGCGCCTCCTTCCCAGCGGCGTAAGCAGCCACGCGCTTATCGACATCCGCATCGCCATAGTATCCTAAGAAGCCGCCGTCGCATGGTATCAGCGCACCGTTGATAAACGAAGCGTCATCCGAGCATAAGAACAGCGCGGCCTTTGCGATTTCCTCCGGTGAACCCAGCCTTCCCAGCGGCACCTTGTCGGCCGCGTCGTCGTACAGCGCCGTTATCTCGCTAGGAAACAATTCAGGCTCCCCATCTATCGGACCCGGCGCAATCAAGTTCACGCGCACGCCCAAGCGTCCGAACTCTTGAGCGGCCTCGCGAGCGAGCATATTCAGACCGCCGCACGCCATCGAGTACAAGCCCGCCGATCCATTGGGCTTCTCACCATGGATGCTGGATATAATCAGCATTGCCCCATTGCCAGATATGGATTCAGGCGAAATTCGCTCCATCGACATCTTCGCGATCGCCGCGCGCATAACGCAGCATACACTGGTCAGGTTTCGCTCTATTTCGCGGTCGAATTCGACACAATCCGTATCGAGCAGCGGCTTGACCATAATGGATCGATTGGCTGTAACCAGCACGTCCAGCTTATCTATACCGCTTATCTGATCGACGGCCTCCTCCTCGGTCAATGGATTCGGTGTTCCGTCAACGCCCGAACGGAGCACGCGCGCACCTTCGCGTTCAAACGCATCAGCCGCCGCGCTCCCCAGTGCGGTCTCGGCACCCGTCACCCAGACCGTCTTGCCTTTGAACTTACCTTCTGGCCGCCTGTAAGTATTCGTAAAACCCGGCATATGTCATCAGCTCCACAGACGGTCATGGCTGGCCCAGGAATCCCACTGTTCTGTGGACATCCATATGCCAGGCGATTCCTTAGTCTGATGCGCTGCCAGCACTTCGTCGTTCAGCTTGGTGATACCCAATCCCGGCGCGTCAGTAACAGTTATCCAGCCATGATCAACGATCCGGCCGCCCGGCGCGTATTCGACCATATCCTGCCACCAGGGTATATCGTTTGAGTGGAACTCCAGCGCGATGATGTGCGGAATCGCGGCGCACGTGTGAGCGGCGGCCAGACATCCAATGGGACTCTCCGCCATGTGCACAGCCACGCCGACACCCGCGTCGCACGCCATGTCGCCAATGCGCTTGGTCTCCAGCATGCCGCCTGCCGACAGCACATCCGGGTGGATGATGGATACCGCGCCCGCGTCGATCAGCTTGCGGAAGTCCTCCTTCAGGTAGATATCCTCGCCCGTGGCGACCGGGGTCGTCGAAGCATTGCGCAGTCTCACCCACTGCTCGGTGTACTGCCATGGAATCATGTCCTCCAGCCACGCCAGATTGAACCGTTCAACCCGCTTGGCCAGCTTGATGCAATCCTCGACGCATATGTGTCCAAAATGGTCTACAGCCAGCGGCACCTCGTAACCGATCGCGTTCCTGACATCCTGGACATACGCCTCCAGCGCCTCGAATCCCTTCTCGGTCACATGGATGCCCGTGAACGGGTGCGGTGTGCGCTCGATATCGGCATGTTGATCCAACAGGCCCAGCGGCGCGCTTAGCGTACCCGGTATGCCGCGTATCTGTCCTATGCCAAGATCCATCTTCAGGAATGTGTAACCCTGTTCCAGCCGCCGCTTCAACGCCTGGCCCATCGCCTCGCCCGTATCTTTATCGCCCGCGTCGGTGTCGCAGTATATGCGAATCTTGTCGCGGTACTTGCCGCCTAGCAGCATATACGCAGGCACGCCGTAAGCCTTGCCCGCCAGATCCATCAACGCAACCTCGATACCGCACACACCGCCCGCCTGCCGCGCCGGTGCGCCGAACTGCCGTATCTTACGGAACAGCCGATCCACGTCGCAAGGATTCTCGCCCAACAGATGTTTCTTGAGCATCAGCGCGTACAGCGGGTTCGCGCCGTCGCGTACCTCACCGTAGCCTTCCAAACCTTGGTTGGTCATGATCTTTATCAACGGGCAGCGGAACGGCGCGTCGGCAATGTCCGCGATGCGGATATCCGTGATCCGCAACTGGGATGGCTTGGACGCGGTGTTGAAGTCGAGGATCGGATTAGATTCTGTACTCATATCAATACCTCATTATAATAATCAATTATTAAGGAATATGGGGTTGGTCCAAGCCCTGCGTCCGTTAGCATCCTTCACGATGCCACGGACATACGGCATCCCTTCGGGAATGTTGAATACCGCGCAGGTCACGCCGGCCGCTTCCCTATCCCATGTAAGGACGTTGGGCCTGTGGCTGAACGCGAACCCAGCGCACGCGCATGGCGAACACTCGATCCTCGCAGCACCGCTCTCCACGCGGAAGTCGTATATTTCCGGCCCGCAGGACGAGTAGAACGCGCCATCCTCCAGCGCGTCGATCACGCCGTCGATCGTCTTGTCCGCGCTCACGCTGACCCAGCCGTTGCCATGATGGTTCATCGCATGCCCGTCGTCCACCGCCACGCCCCACCAACGGATGCCCTGGCTGAGTATCTCATCCCAGTAAGCGGCGTTGGAATCCATCTCATTCTCAATGGCGCAGCCGCTATTCCAGATCTCCATCGCGAAGTGGCCGCGGAGTTTGCTGAATTCCCGTGCGGGCGTGCCGCTCCACATGGGATGGCACAGGACGGTAATCTGCCCCGACGCGTGCATGTCATCCAGATACGGCTGCAACGCATGCTGATCCGCCACGCGAACGGCGCGGTCGAATCGCTGATCTTGCTGCCAAGTGTTGCCCCGTTCCTTGGAATGTCCCAGGCAAACGGTGTGGAATGTATGCACCTGGCCTGGCTTCTCATCGGTCATGCTCTGGTTGCGCTCTACGCCGGGTATAATCAGCAGGCCAGTCTCTGGGGCAAAGTTATGGTGGTTGTACAGGTTGTGGTCGGTGAGCGCCACGAAGTCATAGCCCTTTGACGCATACAGCCGCAGCACTTCCTCCGGGCTGCCCTCGCCGTCGGACCGGGTCGTGTGAACGTGCAGCGCGCCCTTGAGCGGCATCTTAGCGGACGCGAACGCGCTTTGGATAATGGTCATGCGGAAAGCTGCGCCTCCTTCAGGATACAAAATAGCCGGATATATTACGCATTCATGAGGTGTATTCGTTAATCAACGCAGTAGCGCGTTCGATGCTAATTCTGCCGATACGCGATACTATAGCGGGGTCTCTGACGCCCGCAATGACGGCGTCGACGGATGCTTGCTCACGGGCTTGCTCCGCCCCGGCCAAAAGTTCGGCACGGGCTTGTTCCAGCCCTAATAATCGGCCTTTTTGTAAGCCTTCTTGTAGGCCTTTTTGAATGCCTTTTTGTAACGCTATCTCCCGCTCTTCCTCCATCTCCGCCTCGGTCAAACGTTCGAAAAAGTATCCTACCTGCTCTTTTTCATCCAGCACTATAGAATTTTTCACTGCATTGTTGTACATGCGTATCAACTCCTTCCCCAGCTGCGTTGAACCAAACTCCTTGGCAAACTCGTCGCCTTCCTTCTGACTGCCGATGTCGAAAAACCGCGCGAACACATACAGACCATCCGCCTTTACACCCGCGCGCACGGCGGCGGGTACGTACACCAGCGTCAGCTCAATCAGATCGTCATATACCTTGCTGGTATCCGTGTCGCACAGTTTGATATGGCGCACAGGCCGATCCTCGTCATGGTCAGTGTAGATGAACGATATGTTTACCGGCTTGAGTTCCTCATACGCCATCTTACGCACCCGCTGCGCCGAGATAGCCTTGCACGCGTAGTAGACCGTGCGCCTGGTGAGACGAGCCTCTTTATACGCGCGCTGGATATCCATGGTGTAGAATCGGTCGCCTTCCGCCTGCGCGAACGTGTCAAACCGGATCGTCTCCAGTTCCGCGCGGTCGCCGCGAATCTCGGCCTGGGTGTGCACTTGGCCGACGACCTTGATCTGCTCGCCCGTCACCGCGGACGCCAGCGCCGTGAACAGCCCCTCATCCCCGAAGAGCGTCGCGAAAATTACATCATTCTTCGGGCAGAAGTGTTCATGATAGTGCAGCGTCTCCAAGACCAAGCCTCCCATATCGCTAACCATTCTAACTGTTATTACTATAGCACAACGCGGTTAGAATGACAATACGCTAAAGTTCTGCCGTGTGCTTTGAAGGGTTTCGCAGTCTGCCGACGAATTCTGTAATATTCTAACTTATTCGCAGGAGGCCATTATGCGCATAGGCAATACAGGGTTTGACGGCGGCCGCATCGCCCGGTTGGACACGCTGCTCCAGCGCTTCGTGGATCAGGACGAAGTTGCGGGCGCGGCGGTGAAGGTCGTCCGCCACGGCGAAACCGCGTACCGGAACTGGAAGGGTTACGCCAGTCTCGAATCTCGCAAGCCCATCGACGGCGATACGCTCTACCGCATCTACTCGATGACCAAGACGTTCACCAGCGTCACACTGATGACGCTGTACGAGCAGGGCTTGATCCGCCTGGACGATCCGGCGTACGAGTTCATCCCGGCGTTTAAGGATGTGAAGGTGGCCGAGGTGGACTACGCGGGCAACGTGAACCTCGTCCCGGCCAAGCGTCCGGTAACCATACGGCAGCTCGCGTCGATGACATCCGGGTGTTCATATCCAAACGACACCAGCGCGTCCGGCAAGGCCATGAACCGGCTGTATGAAAAGCTGAACGGCACCGACGCCGGGACGCTCCAATATGCGGCGGCCGCAGCCGAGGCTCCGCTGGCATTCCACCCGGGCGACCATTGGATGTACGGCTTCAGCCACGACATACTCGGGGCGATCATCGAGGTGGTCAGCGGCAAACGCTTCGGTGCCTATATGAAGGAAGCCGTGCTCGATCCGCTGGGTTTAAGCGACACGGCCTTCTACTGCCCGCCGGAAAAGCGCGGCCGCTTAGCCGAGGGCTACGTCCACGAGAAGGGCAAGAAGCCGATCAACGCAGTTCCAGACCGTGTGGGCCCTGCGGACGACGCGCCGCCCGCGTTTGAAAGCGGCGGCGGCGGGTTGATATCATCGCTGGATGATGTATCCGCGTTCGCGCAGATGCTCGTTAACGGCGGCAAAGGCGCGAATGGCGAGCGGATTTTAAGTCGCAAAACCGTCCAGCTGATTGCATCCAACCAGCTCAACGAGACCCAAAAGAAGGACTTCAACTGGGAATCCATATGGGGATACGGTTACGGCCTATGCGTGCGCACGATGCTGAATCCCTCCGAGACAGGGTTGAACGGCAGTGTGGGCGAGTTCGCGTGGGATGGGATGATGGGTACCTGGTACTGCGTGGATCCGCTGGAGGATATAACCGCCGTATTCATGATTCAACGGATACCCTGCGAGAATCATAACCACCCGCGCAAAGTCATGCAGGTGGTCTACGGCGCGCTGGACGACTGATGGCTAAGCGCATATTATTTATTAACACGGTGGTAACGGGCAGCCATGGCCGGATCGTAAGCGATCTGGCCGAGGCCGCCCGGAACGCCGGGAATGTCGAATTCGAAACCGAGTTCGCCTACGGGCGCGGCGATGATTCGCCCGAACGGATAGGCGGCCCTCTCGACGGCGCGGCGCACCTGCTGAGCACGCGCCTGTTTGACGCGCACGGCTTCGGGTCTGTCAGAGCGACCAAGGCGCTCGTGAAGCGGCTGAAGGCCCACCCGCCCGACCTCGTCCACCTGCACAACGTTCACGGATATTACCTGAATATTGAAATTCTTTTTGAATACCTGAAAGCCAGCGGCATACCAGTTGTATGGACGCTGCATGATTGTTGGGCATTCACAGGGCATTGCAGCCACTTTGTCCGCGCGAAGTGTTTTAAGTGGCAGAAAGGCTGCGAACACTGTCCGATGAAGCGGGAGTATCCGACATCGTTGTTACTGGATAACTCCAAGTCGAATTACAACCGAAAAAAGGCAGCGTTTACAGGCCATCCCAACCTATCGATAGTCACGCCATCGGAGTGGCTGGCCAAACTGGTGAACCAATCCTTCTTGAAGGATTATCCGGTTTCGACAATACCCAACGGCGTGGATTTGACGGTATTCGCGCCCACCGACATGCCGCAAGCGAAACGCCCGCTGATACTGGCCGTGGCCGCGCCATTCGACAAACGCAAGGGGTTTGAGGATACGCTCAAGATCGCCCAGTCCATACCCGAAGCCGACATGATTATGGTTGGGTTAACGCCTAAGCAGATCGCATCCCTGCCTAAGGGTTCCGCCATAACGGGCTTAACCCGCACCGAGAACCGCGACGAATTAGTCAGCCTATACCGCCGCGCTTCCGTGCTGCTCAATACGACTTACGAGGACACTTACCCCACGGTCAACATGGAAGCCATGGCGTGTGGGCTGCCCGTTGCCTGCTACAGTGTGGGCGGCTGCCCGGAACAGATCACCTACCAAACGGGAGCGCTAACGCCCGTCGGGGATGTCAGCGCGCTAATCAACGCAGCACGGCGGATAATCGCACAGCCGCGCGATGAATTCAAGGCGGCATGCCGCGCGCGCGCCGAGGCCGCCTTTGACAGGAAAGCCGCGATGAGACGTTACATTAGTCTGTATAAATCCATTCTGGAGTAATTATGGCTGATAATAATGTGAGAGAATTCATTAACCTGCCTAATATATTGACTTCGTTGAGGATTGTCCTGATAGGCGTTTTCATTTGGCTGTTCTTTGCCGGATACTTCTGGTTCGCGCTGGGCGTATTCGCGCTGGCCGGGCTGACCGACATGCTGGACGGATACTTCGCCCGCACCCGCAATCAGATCACATGGCTGGGCAAGCTGCTCGACCCCATCGCCGACAAGCTGATGGTCTGCGCCGCGCTAGTATGCCTGGCCGCGCGCGGCTGGGCACCGTGGTGGCTGCTGATCATCGTGGCGGTGAAGGAGTCGCTGATGGTCATCGGCGGGCTGATTTTGCTGCGCAAGGGGATTGTGATTCAAGCGCTGCCCATAGGTAAAGCTGCGACGGCGGCATTCCTGGCGGCAATCGCGGCCACGTTCTTTCACGAGTATACCGCGCCGATAGACTTCGCGCTGCAGTGCGCCGCGTGTGCGCTGACCTTGGCCGCGCTGGGATGGTACGCGGTAGTGGCGTACAAGAGCATCAAAACAAACGCGAGTTGACTTCCATAAACGATATATTATTATAAATAAGCTAGGGGCGGATTCAAAATCCGCCCCTATTCTTTATTTATCACGAACCGTATTACCCATCAACACACCCACACATATTTCCTAAAACACAGTCACAATTCATGCACGTCCGCGTAAGATATAGTAGCCGTGCCTCACATCCTCCGTGAGGCGCGCGCCTCCCAGGTTAACAATCATCACCCGTCATAACAATTCAACTATCATATAATTTATCGCGGCAGGTACGTCATGTGCGTAACAGCCGCGACCTGGCGCCCTGTGTGTGTGGGACGGCGTCCGCGGCATATGGCTGACCGCTTATCCGGTATGATGCAGCCTTTGCGGCCCCTCTTAAACCACAGCCAGCGTCATCGGGGAAGAGATCCTAAACCCCAACAATATCAGGAGGATCAATAAATGCCTATTCAAAATAAAGCTAATTGCAATCGGCGCGTGTATTCCGGCACCAACCTGAACACGGCTGCTCTGCGCGATATGCGTGCGTCTGAAAACGCTGACGAAATCGTAGCGGTATGTGCGGATCAAGTTGAAGTAATGGACGCTGCGTTGATCGTGCGTGGACCAGCTGGCGTAGCCGGAGCCACGGGAGCGGTAGGCCCCCGCGGAGCGACCGGAGCCACCGGCGCCCAGGGAGCCATCGGCCCTCGCGGTGCGACCGGAGCCACCGGCGCCCAGGGAGCCATCGGCCCTCGCGGAGCGACCGGAGCCACCGGCGCCCAGGGAGCCATCGGCCCCCGCGGTGCGACCGGAGCCACCGGTGCCCAGGGACCGCAAGGTCTCCACGGCGAGCGCGGTGAAAATGGAGCCGTCGGTCCGCGTGGCGCGACTGGCGCGACCGGAGCGACCGGAGCCGTTGGCCCGCGTGGTGCCACTGGCGCGACTGGCGCTGTTGGCGCGCGTGGCGCTGTTGGCCCGCAAGGTCCGGTAGGCGCGCGCGGCGCGACTGGCGCAATCGGTGCTAACGGAGCGCAAGGCCCCAAGGGTGATCGCGGCGAAAACGGAGCCGTCGGCCCGCGTGGAGCGACCGGCGCCATCGGCGCGACTGGCGCTACGGGAGCGCAAGGCCCCGCTGGTCCTGCTGGCGCGCGCGGCGCGACTGGCGCGACCGGAGCCGTTGGCGCGCGTGGAGCGGCCGGCCCGCAAGGTCCGGTAGGCCCGCGTGGTGCCACTGGCGCAACCGGAGCCACGGGAGCGAAAGGTGACAAAGGCGATACCGGAGCCGTCGGTCCGCGTGGTGCGACCGGAGCCACTGGAGCTGTGGGAGCGCAAGGTCCCAAGGGCGACAGAGGTGAAAACGGCGCCGTCGGTCCGCGTGGTGCGACCGGAGCCACAGGAGCCCAAGGCCCGCAAGGTGCCGTAGGCCCGCGTGGAGCCACCGGAGCCACCGGAGCGCAAGGCCTCAGGGGTGAGAAGGGTGACAAAGGAGAAAACGGAGCCAACGGTGCCAACGGTGCAGTCGGCCCGCGTGGAGCCACAGGCGCAACGGGCGCACAGGGACCGCAAGGGCCCGTCGGCGCGCGTGGAGCGACCGGAGCCACCGGAGCACAGGGAGCAGTCGGCGCGCGCGGCGCGACCGGGGCTACTGGCGCTCAGGGACCGCAAGGACCCGTCGGCGCTCGCGGAGCCGCTGGCGCGAACGGACTCAATGGCGCTCAAGGCCCGAAGGGTGACAAAGGCGATACCGGAGCCGTCGGTCCGCGCGGTGCGACCGGAGCCACTGGAGCCGTCGGCCCGCGTGGAGCCACTGGCGCGACCGGAGCGACCGGAGCCGTCGGCCCGCGTGGAGCCACTGGTGCCACAGGCGCGCAAGGCCTCAAGGGTGAAAAAGGCGACACAGGCGCAGTCGGTCCGCGCGGCGCGGTTGGACCACAAGGCGCAATCGGCCCTGCTGGTGTCAGCATCGTCGGTCAAGCCGGGCCCATCGGTGCCAAGGGCGACAAGGGTGATACGGGAGCCGCTGGCGCGCGTGGCGCGACCGGAGCTACCGGAGCCGTCGGCCCGCGTGGCGCGACTGGACCGCAAGGGCCCGTCGGCCCGCGTGGTGCCACAGGCGCAACCGGCGCTGCCGGAGCCCATGGCGCGCAAGGACCCGCAGGCGCACGTGGAGCCACAGGCGCGACCGGAGCCATGGGCCCGCAAGGACCCAAGGGCGATCGCGGTGAGAACGGAACCAATGGAACCAACGGAGCCAACGGCGCTCAGGGACCGCAAGGCGCTCCCGGCCCGCGCGGACTGCCCGGTGTTGCCGGAGCCCGCGGCCCGGCCGGACTGCCCGGCGCACAGGGACCGCAAGGACCCGTCGGCGCTCGCGGCGCAACCGGAGCAACTGGAGCCCAAGGACCGCAAGGCCTCAAGGGTGAAAAAGGCGATACCGGCGCGACAGGGGCTACTGGTGCCCGTGGCAACGACGGTATCAACGGACGCGATGGCATCGACGGCATCAATGGCATCGACGGTATCAATGGACGCGATGGCATCGATGGACGCGACGGCGCTATCGGACCGCAAGGTCCGCGTGGTGAGCGCGGCGAAAAGGGCGAGCGCGGCGATATCGGCCCGGCAGGCGTTGCCGGTGTTACCACCGTCGTGCACACACCGAAGCTGGCCTTCGGCGGAATGTACAGCACCGTCGATAAGGTCCTGCAAATCCCGTCCTGTTCCGAAGTGTTCGAATTCGAAATGCCGTCCATCTTCCCGCTGTTCCTGGTAGGGTATGATGGAAACAGCAGCCTCATCATCCCGCATCACGGGATCTATGAGGTCGAATACGGCACCACGCTGGTGGGTATGGAAACGGCCCATGAGGTCGAGCTGGCCCTCCTGCGCAACCACGAGTTGGTACCAGGTGCGTGCGTCAACCATTTGATCGGCGTGCGTGACGGGTATCCGCTGGAGGCCGGGTATAATGGCAAGTTCATTCTGGAGTTGGATTCGGATGAGCAGATCAGCCTGGGGCTGCGTACCTGCGGTACGCCGTTCACGGTCAGTCCGTCCACCTGCGCCCATTCCTGCATGAATGCCTTCCTGACCATCAAGGAACTGTATGCCTATGACGACGAGAGCGACGAGACCGAGTCTGTAGACGACAGCTATGCCGAGGAATCCTACGATGAGGGCGACGCGTATATCGAAGAGGATATCGTGGAAGAGATCATCGAAGAAGAGCCGGTCGAAGAGTATGTCGACGAAACCTATTACGCCGACGAAGAGGAAGCGTATGTGGAAGAACCGGTCTATGAGGAAGTTTATGAAGAAGCGTACGAAGACGCGGGCGACAGCTATGCCTGTGACTCCGGCGTGATCGAGTAAACTCCTAACTCTCGGAACGGTAAAGGGGCGCGCAAGCGCCCCTTTTGTTTGTTAAACTTGCACAATTGCCAACAGATTATTAGTACATAATTCCACTGCCCAGCCTCACGCCGCCGACTATCTCCGTCATCCCATCCACCGTTATGCCGATGGTTACTGAAGTTTTAAGCTGCGCGGCCAGTGATTCGACAATATTCTCATCCGTCGGCCTGAAGAGCCGCCCGATCGGTCCCTTGAGCCAGGCGTAGGGCAGTTCGTCCGGGTCGGGCGCGCGCAGGACGTACGCGGAACCGTCCGGGTTCGTGTGGATCGCCGACGCGGGCACCCAGATTGCCTCGCGCTCAATACCCGTATCGATGATCACGGAGGCCTCGGCATCCTGCGGCGCGGCCAGGGGCAGCGAGACGCTGACGGCCGTTTGGGTGACGGATTCCACCGCGCCGACATACAGCACGCCCGCAGCGCTGACCGTCGCGTTCTGGCCAGGTTTAATTATGTCCAACCAATTGGATGAAACGGGCAGCACGACCAGCCGCGAATCCCTGTCGGTCAGCAACGCCAGCGCCTCGCCCGAGCGCACGTTCGAACCCGTCCGCACGGTTAAATTATTCAGGATACCGTCGGCAGGCGCGTAGATGGACAACGCCTCGACGGCTCCTTGGGCTGCGGCGGCGTCTCGGGCGGCGGCTTCGATGGTCTGCATCTGGGTTTCATAACCGGGCAGCGAGAGCGGGCCTTCCAGTGTGAATAAGGGCTGACCCGCATCGATCCAATCGCCCGTGACCTTATGCGCGGTACGGATGACGCCGCTCACGCCCCAGACCACGGCGGTTTCGTCGGCGGTGAGCGTTCCCGTTCCGGCCAGGTTCCCATCGGGATCGAATACGCGTACGCCTTGGTTTTCAACAAATCGTGCGTCTGTTATAACGATGCGCGCCACACCCATCTCCCGCTCGGTTACGATGCCTTCGGTTTCGATGGATCCGGTTGGTGTGTCGGATTCGACGCGGACTGTCTCGCCGACGGCCACGGCCAGCCTGTCGTCGGACAGGACGACGGCCATCGCGCCACTCACAGCGATGCGCGCGTACGCGCCGCTTTGGATCGTGTCGCCAGCCGCGCCGCGCATGGTTATGATGCGCCCCGACACGGGCGAGATGATTACCTCCGACGGCGCGTTAGCCAGCGCTGGTGCGACGGCGGCCTTGGCCGCGTCCAGCGCGCGGTTGGATTCCGCGGCGGCGCGGCTGGCGTCGGCATTTTCCAGCAGCAGGATGAGGTCGCCCTTTCGAACCACGTCGCCCGCGTTAAAAAATGACATCTGTACCGTGCCCGCTGCGGACGCGGTTACAACGCCGCGCTCAAATGGCGCGACCGTGCCTTCGCCGGAGGCGGTGAGACGGCGGGCCTGGGTTTCAGCGGTGAGCGTGGGGATATCAAGACGCGGCGCGGGCAGTCCCCAACCGAACACCAGTTCGGCGGCAATGATCAGGCCGACCGCGCCCAACGCCGCCCAGCGTGCCCAGCGCGGAATCCTCTTCACCTGCTCCGCCACCCAATCCGCAAACTCTTTCATTCGCATACCTCCGGCGTTATAATCCACTCCGCTTACAGCATTCCCGGCCGGATGGGATTTTATTGAAATCGGCAGGAATTTTTTACATCCACGCGGAATCAGACAAGATGACTCGTTTTATATTTGGTTAATACAAAATTCCATTCAACCCGCAAAGGATGTCGCCGATGCCTGATACCGATGGTTCCAATGGTTCCAATCCGCGCGCCGAGCCGCACTCGATCGCGCTGTACCGCCAGTGGCGTTCTAAGCGTTTCCAGGACCAAGTAGGTCAGGAGGCGGTGACTTCCGCGCTGCGCGCTCAAGTGCGCGACGCGACTTTTACTCACGCGTATTTATTCTCCGGGCCGAGGGGCACGGGCAAGACCTCGACGGCGCGAATATTCGCGCGCGCGATCAACTGCCTGCAGCCGGACGACGGCGAACCCTGCGGGCACTGCGCGGTATGCGAGGCGCTGGCGCGCGAGGACGCGATGGACGTGCTGGAGATCGACGCGGCCAGCAACACCCAGGTCGAGCACATGCGCGACATACTCGACCGCGTGATGTATCCGCCCGTGACCGCGCGGCGGCGGGTTTACATCATCGACGAGGTGCACATGTTGAGCCGGCACGCGTTCAACGCACTGCTCAAGACGCTGGAGGAACCGCCCGGTCATATCGTATTCATCCTGGCCACCACCGAACCGAATAAGCTGCCCGAGACGATCCTCTCGCGCTGCCAATGGTACGCGTTCCACCGGATCGAGCCGCGCCTGATCGTGGATCGGCTGGCCCTGGTCGCGCAAACTCACGGCATACCCGTTGAGGAAGGCGCGCTGTGGCTGATCGCACGCGCGGCCGAGGGCGGCATGCGCGACGCGTTAAGCCTGTTGGACGTTTGCCGCGCGACGAACACGGGCACGATCACCGAGGATCACGTCCGCACCGTACTGGGCGCGGCGGATCCGGCGGCATTATTCAGCCTGACGGATACGTGCGCGCGAAAGGACGCGGGCGCCGCGCTGCGCATCGTGAACGACGCGTTCCTGCAAGGCCTTGATCCGCAGGAATTCGCGCAGAATTTAGCGGAACATGTCCGCGCCCTATTGATGGCCCAAAGCGTAGGCGACGAACTGCCGCGCATGCTAGCAGTCACCAGCGAGACGGCGGAGCGTTACCGCGCCCAAGCCGGACAATTCAAGCTGGATAACCTGCTGCGTCTGCTGGATCTATTCGCAGCGTCTGCTCAAACGAATAAGTGGAACGCGAACCCACGCATGACGCTAGAAGCGGCGTTGCTGCGCGCGTGTCTGCCGGACGACGCGCTGCGTTTGGATGAACTGGCCGCGCGTGTGGACGCGCTCGAACGCCAGCTAGCCGGGGTGAAAATAGAAGCTGTCCCCAGCATTACTCCAACTGTTGTCACAACCGTTATCCACAACGCAATCCCCGACAAAGCCCCCGCCATAATCCCCGCTGCCGCTGCCGTCGCCGCTCCCGCCACCCCTTCCCCTTCCGCCGATCCAAAAAAGCTCTGGACCAAAACCGTCGACCTGATCATGCGCGCCAAGCCTGGGCTGATGGCACAGCTGCGGCAGGGACAATTCGCGGGCGTCGCTGACGGCGCGGCGACGATCCGATTCGACGCGGACAAAACCATCCACGCCGATTATGTAAAAAGCCCGGCGAATGTCACGGCCATCGAGTCCGCGCTGGAGCAAGCGTTCGGCGTCAAGCTGCGCCTGAACGTCGAGTCCTCGGCGGCAGTCACGGCGGTTGCCCCTAAGCCCGACATACAGCAGCAGGTATTCAACCTATTCTCCAGGGAAAACGTGGAGGTGCTGGAGGACGACGCGCCGTTTTAACATAATCTGATAAGATTCAAACCAATCCAAACCAATTCATGGCGGATTTGGTCGAATTGGATATAATAAATCTGCTGGACTCTTGTTTTTTACCGCGAAATCGCTTACGCTTCGGACGGGTTCAGGGCGGTTCATTCGTTATATCGATGACTGAAAACAATTTCTAAATGTCTAAGGTTCGCATGCGAGGGGAAGTTGACATGAGACCTGAGTATAGCAAGTGGCTCCATCGTTTCCGCGCGGCGCTGGTATTGACGCTGGCGCTAGCGTTGTCTGGTCTGCTGGGCGCGGCGCTCGCTATCCCGTCCTGGGTTAGCAGCGCGCAAGCCAACGGCGACATTGACCCCGTGACGGCACGGATAGAGATACAGCCCGCAACCCTGAGCGGGCAGGTATCCGTGCACGTGAGTATCCAGATCAGCAACGTCGGCGACGACGACATCCCCGGCGCGCTGGTGCTGTTCGACCCTGCCAATAACCGCGTGACCTCCTTCGGCTCCGGCGGATCGCTGACGCTGAATAGAGGCCAGCAGTATCCATGGCAGGGCGATTGGTATGTCACGCAGGATCAGCTGAACGCCGGGCAGATCACATACACGCTGCAGTACCCGCGTATGATCAGCGGGCAAGTGCAGACCGTCACCAAGAATATCACCGCCCGGTTTACTTATAGCAAGCCGATCAACCACAAGATCAACGTCCAGCGTTCATATTCGCCCGCGAATCCCGAGGAGGGCGAGACAGTCACCATCGATTACCGCATCGAGAACACAGGCGGCGTCAACCTGAAAAACCTATACATCGAGGACAGGGGCGTCGGCGTCAAGAAGGACGATCTGCTCGTGGACAGCCTAGCCGTCGGCGCGCAGGTGACCAAGTCGTTCTCATTCAAGATGGGTGCGGCGACCGTATCGAGCCAGCCCACCATCTACTACACCCCCGAAGGCCAGGAGAAGGCCGTGTCGGGAACGGTCGAGAAGATCATCTCGATCGTGCCGACCAAGATCGACATCATAGCCACGCTGACCGTCAACAAGGAGATCATCAACCGCGGCGACTCGGTGACATTGACATGCGAGGTCAAGAACTCCGGCAGCATGGCTTATTCCAACATAACGATATCCGACGCCTCGCTGGGTGTCGTCGCGCAGAACATCAACCTAGGTTCCAAGAAAACATATAAAGAGACTAAGACCATAAAGGTATCCGCGCCCGGAACGTACAAATTCGAAATAACGGGCAGTGACGCGAATGGCAACCCGCTCTCGCTATCTTCCAACGAGATAACGGTTCAAACCCGCGAGGATGCCAAGCCCATCAGTCTGTCGATTTCGATCGAATCCGACCGGGATGTGATCTACACCGACCCGGCGACCGCGATATTTGTCGTCACCGTCAAGAACACGGGCGAGGAAACGGTCAAGGACATAGTAGTATCCGAATATGGCAAGGATGTCTACACCATCCCGCAGCTGAAACCGGGCGAGCAGGACGTGCGCGCGAAGGAATTCACGCTGTTGATGGGCGGCACATTCATGTTCAAGGCCACGGCCAAGGATACCCTGGGCACGTCCAAATCGTTTGAATCCAACACATCCGCGATAGTCTACCAAGCGCCGAGGCCCACGCCCAGCCCGACGCCCACGATGTCGCCCACGCCCGCGCCGACGCCCACGCAAACCCCGACGGCCACAGTCAGCCTGACGAATACCCCAGGTTCCAACGACTTCGGGCGGATACTGCTGTGGGTGTTAGCGGGATTGCTGGTGCTGATACTGGGCGGAGTTGGCGCAATGTTCATGCTGGATCGCAGGAAAGCCCCGTCCGCGCGGCCGACGGGCGGTGGTTCGCGGGTTACCGGGTCTGGCGCGATTGAGGTTATCGATCGTCTGGATCGCACACCGCGACGGGATTACACGCGCGCCGCGAAGAATGCCGCTAAAGGCGCTGGCTTGCCGGTGCTGGCGAAGGCATTCGCCAAGAAACGCACAGGCACGGACGACTTGCCGGAGGATGACGACAGCGAATTCACACCATCGCGCGACAATCCATACGCGCCAGTCTCAACCGGCATGATCTATGATGATTTTGACGGCATGGACGAGGTCATAGAGCCGGAGATTCCATCGCTGAACAGCGGCCGTTATGACGCGGAGCGTTACCTCGAGCCGGAGGATACGCATCGCATTGACCCCAAGGATATCGTCCGCGCGTCGGAACGCTACGCGCCGCCTCTAAAAATCGTTCCCGAACCCGTGTCGCAAGCCAAGTCGTCACCCGAGCTTGAACCTGAACCCGATTCCGAGGCTGGCAGCTCTGGGCAATATCGGCTGACCCGCCGTGCCGGGACGCTGCGTCCTAAGGCCGAGCCGCCGATCTCGTTAGGCAGTGAGGATCCCACCAGCTTCGCCAAGAAGCAGCGCGCCAGACGCGGTCGGGAGATTAATACAGCGCAGTTTTATGAAGAGGAAGAGTAATCCCTGCGGGGCTTAGTTTGTCCTCTGCGGAGGGGTTGGTTCCTCCTCTGCGGAGGGGCTTGTCCTCACTGCGGTGAGGGACTTGTTACTTTTCCCGTCCGTGGGAAAAGTAACCAAAAGGACGGCCAAAGGAGAGGGGCGCTATGGCGCCCCCTCTCCTCTGGACACCTCTCCCCAGCCATGTTTGGCATTCTGCTTGAGGCCAAACATGCAGCATCCATAGTAGCACAGTTTTGCATGGGGATTGTCATCATATTGTTTACGTACTAGATTAGATGATCATAAGTTGATGGCGGATACGGGAATACTGCCGCGAAACTCCGCCAATTCCCGCACCTCGCCGCGAAGCCACGAGAATCATGCAATACTGTGCCTGTAACTCAATTGAACGTTGGTCATAGACCAATGAGCGGAGCCAACATTGAGGAGAGAGAGTCCAGAGAGGGAGGGCACAGTGCCCTCCCTCTTTGGCCGTCCTTTTGGTTACTTTTCCCACGGACGGGAAAAGTAACAAGTCCCTCACCGCAGTGAGGGCAAGCCCTCCGCAGAGGCGGGCTTATATCCGCCTCACAGTCTCCCCTTCCACGAGCGTGACGCTAGCCCATTCGATGGGCGGTGCTGACAACCCTGGATTTTCAATGCGCTCAAGCAGCAGCTCTGCAGCCCGCGTGCCCAGCCAGTGGGTATTCTGCTGGATGGTCGTCAACCTCGGGTGAATCTTCTGAATCATCTCCACGCCGTCATATCCAGCAATGGACACATCCTGCGGTACCAACATCCCCAGCGAACGTATGGCATCAAGAGCCCCCAGCGCGCACACGTCGTCAGTCATGAGCAAGCACGTGGGTTTTTCGGCCGAATAATCGGGGGAGAATAATCGGCGCACCGTCTCATACGCGTGAACCGTGCTGTGGTAATGCGAGGGGATCAACCATTCCTCGCGGACGGATACGCCGGCATCCGACATCGCCTTGCGGAATCCTGACACGCGTTCATCCGTGACGAATGATGGCGTACCATGCAGGTACGCTATTTTTCTGTGACCCTTTTCGACGACATGATCAACCAATAACCGCATACCGCCGCGGTTGTCGCTGTTTACGCCCGCAATGCCGTCGAATGGGTGGTCGATCGACACGCTGACTATGTCGCTTCGTGTCAGTTCTAACACCTCTGGGTTGGCGAAATCCACGCACATCAGGCATATGCCGTCCAGGTTGCGGTGCTTGCAGTGGTGCAGGTAGGATAGCGGCTCGTCGCCCATGTTGCGGTTGATCAGCGTGATGTCGTAACCGTGGCGTTCGGCCGCGCGTCTGAACGCGTTGAGTACCACAGCGAAAAACGTATGCGTCAGGCTGTCACCCAATTCGTCATCCAGCAACACGCCGAGGTTGTACGTGCGGTTGGTCTTAAGCCCGCGTGCCAGCGCGTTGGGGAAGTATCCGATCTCCCGCGCGACTTTCAGCACCATCGCCCTCGTCTCGTCGCTCACGTCCGGATAATTATTCAACGCTTTGGATACGGAGGAGATCGACAGCCCGCAGCGCTTGCTCACCTCACGGATGGTTACCGGCATTCGTCGCTCCTCCATTCATACTAAAATCCCCCGCATACTCGACAGACATAAGCGTTAACCCATGCGGCGGTGCGGTCTGACCCAAAGCCAGCCTGTCGCCTGTCTCGATAGCACGATCGACCGCTCCCTTATCCAACCTGCCCGAACCCGCGTCCGCCAGTGTACCCGCGAGTATCCGTACCATATTGTATAAAAATCCATTCCCACGGATAATCAACTCAATCAGTGCGGGATCATGCGCTGCCCGAGTTACGCTGACCGAATGCACCGTGCGAACTGTGGTCTTTGCTTTCGAACCTGACGCCGCAAACGCCGCGAAATCGTGTGTCCCGACCATCCCGACGGCCTCGCGGTTCATCTGCGCCGCGTCCAACGTCACGGGAATGTGCCAGCGCATGCCGCGCTCTAGAGCGGGCGCAACACGTGCGTTATGATACCAGTAGCGGTATGTCTTAGCCACCGCCATGAACCGCGCGTGAAAATCGCCGCCAACCGTATCCGCCGCCATCGCGCGGACGTCCCACGGCAGGAGCGTGTTCAACGCCAGCGGAATCTTTTCATCCGGTATGCGCGAATGTGTGTCGAAATGCGCCGCCTGTCCCAGCGAGTGAACGCCCGCGTCCGTGCGGCTTGCACCGACTAGGGTTATGCGTTCGGAAGTCAGCTTCTCCAGCGCGTTTTCGACAACCTCCTGCACCGCAAGACCGTTCAATTGCCGCTGCCAGCCCGCGTAATTCGCGCCGTCGTACGCCAATATCAGCCGTATACGTCGCATTTCGGCATTCTCCGAACTCACAGCTTGATCGTCCACGCTGTGAATGCGAATCGTTCCACCAGCGTCACGGCCAGCATCGCGGCTAGTATGGCGCACGCATAGGCGTCGTCGCGCGAGAATCGCAGCTCGTTCAACCGCGTCCGACCCGCGCCGCCTTGGTAGCAGCGCGACTCCATCGCCAGCGCCAGATCAGCCGCACGCCTGAACGCGCTGATGAATAGCGGTGCCAGCAGCGGCACGAGCGCTTTCGCGCGCTTGATGAGGCTGCCTGTCTCAAAATCCGCGCCGCGAGACGCCTGCGCCTTCATGATCTTGTCGGTCTCTTCCATGAGCGTGGGGATGAACCGCAGTGCGATGGACATCATCATGGCCAGCTCATGCGCCGGGAAGCGAATCTTCTCCAGCGGCCGCATGAGAGATTCCAGGCCGTCAGTCAGCGCGATGGGCGATGTGGACAGCGTGAGCATGGTCGTGCCCATCACCAGAAACACCAGCCGGAACGCGAAGTACACGGCGGTGCGGATGCCCGTGTCCGTGATTGTGAACGTGCCGATCCGGATCACGGCTGAACCCGTCCGGGTAAAAAACAGATTCATGACGGCGGTCATGGCGATGAGTATGGTCAGGGATTTCAGGCCTTTGAGCAGCATCTTGAACGGAATGCGCGCCTCGATCGAGATCCCGACGATGTAAGCCGTCGCCATTAGCGCCCCGGCGAGCCCTCTCGCGCAGAAAACCAGCGCCACATACGCGAATGTGATGATCAGCTTCGTGCGCGGATCGAGCCGATGCACGCGCGTCGTTCCCGGGATGAATTGGCCGATGACCACGCCGTTCACGCCGACACTCCTAAGTGTTCCTTAATCAAACGCTCCAACACATCCGCCATAGCCTCCGGCGTCAGCACGTCGCGGGGTATCTGAATCCCTTCGGCTAACAACAGCTCCCGCAGCCGCGCCATCTGCGGTATCTCCAGGCCTAACGCGCGCAGCCCTGCGGCGTCCGCGAATAATTCCGCGGGTGTGCCCGTCCGCGCCAGGGTGCCCTTGCGCAACACGAATACCCGCCGCGCCAGGCGCGCGACGTCCTCCATCGTGTGCGACACGAGCGCGATGGTCACGCCATCCCGGTTTAATCCCATCAACAACTCCAGCAGATCCCGCCGACCGGACGGATCCAGCCCGGCGGTCGGTTCATCTAGAATGAGAGTGCGCGGGCGCATCGCCAGCACCCCGGCGACAGCCGCGCGGCGCATCTGTCCGCCCGAAAGTTCAAACGGTGAACGCGCCGAGTAAGTCTCGTATGGCAGCCCAACGCGATCCATCGCCTCGCGGACGCGCGTTTCGCATTCCACCTCCGACAACCCCAGATTTTTTGGACCGAACGCGACATCCTTCGCGACGGTCTCCTCAAACAGCTGGTGCTCCGGGTACTGGAATACCATGCCCACCGTCCGGCGCAGCTCGCGCAGCCGCAGCTTGGCGGCCTTCTTGTCCGTCCGCTTCTCGTCGGGAGAGGCGTTGAGGTCGAGCCCGTCCACCTTCACCCAGCCGGATGTAGGTTTCAACAGGCCGTTGAAGTGCTGGATCAGCGTCGTCTTGCCCGAACCCGTCGCGCCCACGAACGCCGCGAAGTCACCGTCCTCAATCCTCAACGAAATGTTATGCACAGCCACGGCCTCGAACGGCGAGCCGGGCTGGTACGTGTGGGATAACTCATGCGTCTCAATCATACTTCATACATCATCCCGATGAATATACCATGCCTTGGCCATTGGCGCAAGGGCATTCCTTCTTATACATACACACGAACGGCGCGGGAAGCAAACCTCCCGCGCCATAATTATTATGCTTGACGAACCATCGCTGGTGTCAATCGACGACGACCTCAGTCGTTACCCCATCTAAATTGATGACCAAGTCCGCCAATCCCGGCACCAGGCTGATGAGCTTTTCGCTCAGCTCGGTGAGCTTCTGCTCAAGAAGCGTGCCCAGTTCCGCCCACTGTTCATCGGTAAGCCCAAGGACATCGATCGCATCTTCCGAGGCTGTGATCTCGACACCGGGGGCATTCTCCATCCGAATCGTTTCGGTAATGACGGGGAATCCAGCCAGATCACCATCTGTACCCAAGTATTCGATCTTCTGGTCTGTGATGGTGACGAATCCTGTTTCGGTCACGTCGGTCGTCTCAACCGTGCTGACCTTCATGCCCGAGAACGGCACACCTTCGCCGTCAATCAGCACTTCGGCCGTTTCGCCGCTAACGGTAAACTCAATGGTCTGAACGCGCACTTCCTTCGCGGCGCCAGTCTCGTATGCCACGTCATAGCTCACGCTCAAGCTGCCAACCTCGGTGCCGTCTGTAACCTGGCTGTATCCAAATGTCAGTTTCTGATTCTGGGTGAGGGTATCGCCGACGGTCACGATTGGCTCGACGACCTTGCTGAGGTCGAATGCAATCAGCGTGCCCGCGCCATCCGTGATGTCGTAATTGACGGAGACATACGTGACGCCATCCACCACGGTAACATCGTAGATCATGTCGAAATCCGCAGATTCCTCTTCGCTGATGATAACGCCGCCGGTAACTTCATAGTACACGATATTCCCGCGCGCGTCGTACAGCGTGGTATACTCAATGGGTTTGAGCATGCCGCCCAGGAACATCCCAGCCATACCCTGGAATTGGGCTATGCCTGCCTTCAGATCGTCCACGGTCAGCGGCGTTCCGGTCTGCGCCGCGACTTCGGCTATGACGCCCAGCAGCACGTCGTCCGTGAGCAGCACGTTGATGATATTATCCACCAAGCCCTGCACGGCCAGCCCCGTGATCTCAAATGTCTGCTTCGTGACTGCTTCCGCGTGCGCCAGTTCAGCGGCTTCGTCAGCGGTCAGCGCGGTGTTATAGATCGTCACATTCTGGCTCGTCCAGGATTGGATCGCTTCCAGATAAGGCGCCCAAGTTTCCGCATTCAGCAGCAGTGCGGCGAATTCATTGCCTATTGCCGTGCCCGCGTTGAAGGCTTCCTGATACTCCTCGGGGATCATGGTCATCGCGTAGTTCAGCGCGTCATTCAGCGACAGCTTATAGGTCGCTCCGTCCCACAGATCGCTCGAAGCGTAGATCGTGGAATCGATGAACGACAGATCGATGGAGCACAACTCTTCGCCGCTCAACGTAAACCCATACGTAACGGCCGAGGCGTCCTCACCCACCTGAACCGCGCCCGTATACAGCATAGCGGACAGCAGCGCAACAACCACGCCGCTCTCTTCACCCAGCGACTCCGCATTCTCGATGCCCGCGTTCACCGTGAACTTAATCTGGTCGCCATTGGCAATGGCGGCCTCCAGCGCAGCTTCCTGCAGTTTCCCGATAATATCCTCGGGAGAGACTTCCTCGGCGAACGCGCCGAGCGAACAAACGAGCATCGCCAAACAGATTACCAGGGCCAGCGTCTTTCTCAGCATGAGGTACCTCCTACACGTTAATTTATTTTTAAATTGATACATACCTGCTTGTCAGCCAAATCTTTACACAGATAACAACGACTGTCCTCAGCCTTTCCCTGCATTCGCTAGACCAAAAAATTCTACAGAATACAACCAGACTATTTGGCAGATATGCCCAGCGCAACGGCCACTTCGTCCCAGCTGCTCGATAAACGCGCAACCAACTCCGCCAATTCGACACTATCCGCCATGCCCAGGTTCACAGTTGGATCACCCGGCGTAACGTTTATGGCGTTGACCGGACGCGCCCGAACCGCCAACTCCCCTTCGATATCGCCGACCAACAGCCCGCCAAACTCGCCACCCATCAGCGCCGAACCCAGCGTATCCTCCAGCCAAGCGCGCAAATAATCCGCGAGCAAACTGCCGGGCGATGCCTCGCTCCACTTCATCTTGAACGATGTGACGCGCTCAAGGCTGTTATTCTCCGGAATATCTTTGTCGAATCGCGCCGAACCCGTTCCGCTCCACGTCACCTTCAATCGCTCTCGCGCGCGGGTCTCCAGCGTTAATGTGCCGCTGCTTATGAACTTTTCCGTACCACGCCTGGATGAATCGGAATCCACAGCCCACTCGTTGGTTTCCGCCGACGCCATACTCAACTTGAACGATTCCCCGAGCAGCCGTCCATCCAGCGTGACGTTAAGCGACCTCTTATTCTGCCCTCGCGGATTCACCGTGACGGAATTCTTCATCGTCAGTCTGAACCCATCCTCGCCACCCGACGGCAACGCCTTGACCGTCAGTGTCCTGTTGGCCGTATTCCCACTGGTCTTTTTGCGGTAACTCACCGACAGCGGCAGCGTAACCTTGCCCAACCCAATTGTGACGGAACCCGTAATCGCCGTCACTTCATCGTCATAATTCAGGTACACGCGCAACTTCAGCGTGCCGGACATGGTCAGCCCCGCGAATGAATCCGCCAGCCCATCAAACCATCCCGCGTAAGCCGCCGCGCCAGCCTCGTCCATCCCAAGAAAATTATACAACCATAACAACTGCGGTTCGCCTGACAGCGACCGTGCCCAGTCGGAAAGCAGGGCCGCCAGCTCGTCCTGGCCGAGGGTGTAGGTCGTGCAGTGTCCCACCGGATCAGCGCCATCGACGAGCGGGGCATTACCTTCGGAACCGTAGGGCGACATGCGGATGAGCAATTCCTGCCAGAGCCGCTCGACCGCGTCCCATACGGGCCGCTCGTCGCGCGTCTCACTCCAGAACCGCGCAGCAGGATTGGCTAGGATATCTCCGACGCCCGGCAGTACGCCAAGATTTGCCAAGCCCACTCGCACCTGCCGCCACTCCTCGGCGGCGTCCGGTGGTTGGAACGATTGATAGTCCAGCGCCTCGCCCTGCGGCGTCTGCGTCGCGTTCAGCAGACCGCCCAGCGGCATCAATATAGACTCACTAGGAATCAAGTTTGTTCCAAAGGTTAGATCACTTTCGCCGCGCTGTTCCCAGATGGTCAGAATCGGTGCGCCAGCCCGCTCAAACGCGAATAAGCGCAAATCCTGACAGTCCGTCACACGCGCCGTCAATCCGGTCAGCATGGTTTGCAGCCGCGCCAGTGCGTCCGCGCTCAAACCATCGGCCGTCTTTATTGTTAAGTTGAAGGCATTCTCAACGGGCGTATCGGCCGCCAGCATGCGCGCCGCCGCATGTTCGTAGGCTGAAAATTCACTCCCCATGGGCGGTTCGGCGGTCGCTGCCAATATACTAATGGGGCGGATAAATATTACTATACATAATAATGCTAGCAGCCGACGTCGCACCTGCTCACGCATCAACGGCGCTCTCCAGAATCGTCAATGTCCTAGCGTCCGCATCCAGCCTGGCAGCCACACCCAGCGGCAGCGTCACATTATGGCTGCAGTGGCCGATCGAGAATCCGCCTAAGATCGGCTTGCAGCACGGCTTCAGGATATCCTCGAATATCTGCGACAGCGGCAGGTTGTATCCGCGCATCGATTCGCCGCAACCTGTGAAATCCCCCAGCACTATGCCCGCACACGCGTCCAGCTTGCCCGCCAATCTCAACTGGGTCAGCATGCGATCCACGGCGTAAGATTTTTCCCCTACTTCCTCTATGAATAGTATGCGATCGGCGGTATCCAGCTCGTACGGCGTGCCAAGCAATCCCGTAATCAGCGACAGGTTCCCGCCGACTAGCATGCCCTCCGCCACGCCTTCCCTAATTGTGAACAGCGGGAATGCGGACGGAACAGTGCCCATCGGCTCGGCTCGCTTCAGCGTACGGTCGAACGAATCCTGCTCAATAGAATCTAAACCGCCATCCTTGAACGATGATACGGGCATCGGGCCGTGGAATGTGACCAGCGAACTGAACTTCCCGTAGGCGATGTGCAGCGCCGTGATGTCGCTGAATCCAATCAGCGGCTTGGGATGCTCCGCCGCTGCCGCGTAATCCAGTCGATCCAGCAGCCGCATCGCGCCGTACCCGCCGCGCATGCACACCACCGCATCCACCGCCGCGTCGCTGAACATCCTATTCAAATCGCCCGCGCGGATGTCGTCAATCGCTGCCAAATAACCGTACGCCTTCGTACAACTGTCACCCAGTATAACAGTATAACCAATATCCTCCAAACACCGTTTGGCGTTATAAAGATCGGCGGGATCGACCGGGCTGGATGGCCCAACGATACCCAGCGTGGAACCGGGCTTTAATGCACAGGGTTTAATCATCATTATGAATTACTCCGTAATGCTTTATCGATTGCCAGCGCCGCTCGCCGCCCGCCGCCCATCGCCAGGATGACCGTCGCCGCGCCTGACACCGCGTCGCCCGCCGCGTATACCATAGGCATGGATGTAGCCCCGGAATCCTCGTCGGCGCTGATGATCCCGTGGCGGCCCAGCTTCAGATCGGGCGTCGTGGAGGTGAGTATCGGGTTCGGGCTGTTGCCAATGGCCAGGATCGCCGTATCCGCTGCGATGTCGAATTCGCTCCCCCGCACCTCGACCGGGCGTCGGCGTCCGCTCGCATCCGGTTCGCCTAACTCCATCCGCACGCACTTGGCCCCTGTCAGTTGGCCCCTATCGCCTATAAATTCGACAGGATTAGTCAGCAATTCAAACCGAATGCCCTCTTCTTTGGTATGCTCGATTTCCTCGGCGCGCGCCGGGATTTCATCCCAGCCGCGCCTATAGACGAGTGTCACGGAATCCGCGCCGAGCCTTAGCGCGCACCGGGCGGCGTCCATCGCAACATTCCCGCCGCCGACCACGACAGTACGGCCCATCGGCCGCAGCGGTGTGTCGGAAGCCGGGAATTGATATGCTTTCATCAAGTTTACACGCGTGAGGAATTCATTCGCGGAGTACACCCCGCCTAACATTTCCCCAGGGATGCCGAGGAAACTGGGCAATCCCGCGCCCGTGCCCAACAGCACCGCCGCGTATCCCTCCTCGAACAGCCCCGCCAGCGAGACCGTCTTGCCGACCACCACATTCGACTCGAACTCGACCCCCAAAGCCCGCAGCGAATCCATCTCTCGCCGAACCAGCGACTTGGGCAACCTGAATTCCGGG
>BNUH01000008.1 GCA_025997215.1 Clostridia bacterium | reverse complement strand
GAGTCCAGAGAGGGAGGGCACAGTGCCCTCCCTCTTTGGCCGTCCTTTTGGTTACTTTTCCCACGGACGGGAAAAGTAACAAGTCCCCAACCGCAGTTGGGGCAATCCCCTCCGCAGAGGACGAACCAACCCCCGCTGGGAACCCTACCCCCTAATACGCCTCGCGTATCTCAATATTCTTATACCGCTTCATCCCTGTGCCAGCAGGTATAAGTTTCCCGATAATAACATTTTCCTTTAACCCCACCAGCGGATCAACCTTGCCCTTGATGGCCGCCTCGGTCAACACCCGCGTCGTCTCCTGGAATGACGCGGCCGACAGGAAGCTCTCCGTCGCGAGCGTGGCCTTAGTAATCCCTAGCAGCACGCGCTTGGCCACCGCCGGACGCCCGCCGCCTAGAATCGTCCGCTCGTTTTCCTTCTCGAATTTGAATATATCCACCAGTGCGCCTGGCAGCAGACTCGTGTCCCCCGCGTCCTCGACCCGCACCTTGCGCAGCATCTGCCGCACGATCACCTCAATGTGCTTGTCGCTGATGTCTACGCCCTGCAGCCGGTACACCATCAGCACCTCGCGCAGCAGGTACTCCTGTACGGCCTTGACGCCTAGGATGCGCAGCAGGTCATGCGGGTTGATCGCGCCTTCGATTAACTCGTCTCCGGCGGCTACGTGGTCGCCCTCGTGCACCTTTAAGCGGCTGCCGTAGTTGATGGGATAGGTCTTGCGCTCGTCGTCCTCGCCCGTGACGACAATCTCCTGCTTCTTCTTGGTCTCGCCAAATGAGATGACGCCGCTGATCTCCGACAGCGTCGCGTCGCGCTTGGGTTTGCGCGCCTCGAATAACTCCTCAACGCGCGGCAAGCCTTGCGTGATATCATCGTCGGACGCCACGCCGCCCGTATGGAACGTACGCATCGTCAGCTGCGTGCCCGGCTCGCCGATGGATTGCGCGGCGATAACTCCGACCGCCTCACCCACATCCACGTCGAATCCTGTCGCCAGGTTCGCGCCGTAACACCTGGCGCATACGCCGCTTTCGTTACGGCACGTGAGCACCGATCGGATCGTCACCCTCGTGATCCCGGCCTCCATGATCGCGTGCGCCTGTTCGTGGTAGATGCGCTCGTTCATGCGAACGATCACCTCACCCGTCTCCGGGTTCACGATGTTCTCCGCCGCAGTACGGCCGATCATCCGCTCCTCAAGGCCCTCTATCTTCTCGGATCCGTTCATTATATCCTGGATCAGTATGCCGCGCACCGGCTCGCCCCGCGTCTCGAAGCAATCCAGCTCACGCACGATCATCTCCTGTGAAACCTCCACCAGACGCCTGGTTAAATACCCCGAGTCCGCCGTACGCAGCGCGGTATCGGCTAGCGACTTCCTCGAACCGTGCGAACTGATAAAGAATTCCAATACCGTCAGCCCTTCGCGGAAGTTGGCGCGAATGGGCAGCTCGATGATCCGGCCCGACGGCGACGCTATCAGACCACGCATGCCTGCCAGCTGGCTCACCTGGTTGATCGAACCGCGCGCGCCTGAATTCGTCATCATTCGGATGGGGTTCAGATCGTCCAGCACATCCATCAGGCGTGACTTGAGCGTGGCGTTGGCGTTCTGCCACACGTCCACGACCGCACGGTAACGCGCCTCATCATTCATCAAGCCTTCGCGGAATAACCTATCGATCCGCGATACTTTCTTGTCCGCGTCCGCCAGCAGCTGCGCCTTCTCCGGCGGTATCACGATGTCGGACACTGAGAACGTGATCGCGCCGCGTGTCGAATACGTAAAGCCCAGCTTCTTGATATCGTCCAGCAGCCGCGCCGTCCGCGTTACACCATGCGTCCGGTAACAGTTATCGACAATTTTTTTCAGGTCCTTCATGCCGACCAGGAAATCTATCTCCAGTCGGAACACGTCGTCCAGCGAATTGCGCGGCACATAGCCCATATCCTGCGGCACGGCCTCGTTGAACAGCAGCCGCCCAAGCGATGTTTCGATCAGGCGCTGATGTTGCTCACCGTCGTATACGCGCTTGACGCGCACCTTGATCGTCGCCTGCAGCGACAGCTCGCCGCACTGGTAGGCCATCACCGCCTCGTCCTCGGATGTGAAAATCTTGCCCTCGCCCTTCGCGCCCTTGTGCAGTATGGTTAGATAGTAACAGCCTATAACCATATCGTGCGTCGGCGACACGACGGGCTTGCCGTCCTGCGGCTTGAGGATGTTATTCGCCGCCAGCATCAGGAAACGCGCCTCGGCCTGCGCCTCCATGGATAGCGGGACGTGCACGGCCATCTGATCCCCGTCGAAGTCCGCGTTGTATGCCGTACACACCAGCGGATGCAATTTTAACGCCTTGCCTTCAACGAGCACGGGTTCGAACGCTTGGATGCCCAGGCGATGCAGCGTCGGCGCGCGGTTTAACAGCACGGGATGCTCGCGGATTACATCCTCCAGGATATCCCAAACCTCCGGCTTGACGCGCTCGACCATGCGCTTCGCGCTCTTAACGTTGTGCGCGAACCCGCCCGCCACCAGCTTTTCCATGACGAACGGTTTGAATAACTCGATCGCCATCTCCTTAGGCAGTCCGCACTGATACAGCTTCAACTCCGGCCCGACGACGATTACCGATCGGCCCGAGTAGTCCACGCGCTTGCCCAGCAGGTTCTGCCTGAACCGCCCCTGCTTGCCGCGCAGCAAATCCGACAAACTTTTCAATGGCCGATTCCCCGGACCCGTGACCGCGCGTCCGCGGCGGCCGTTGTCGATCAGCGCGTCCACGGCCTCCTGGAGCATGCGCTTCTCATTCCGGACAATGATGTCCGGCGCACCCAGTTCCAACAGCCGCTTCAGGCGGTTGTTTCTATTGATAACCCTACGATACAAATCGTTCAAATCGCTGGTGGCGAACCTGCCGCCGTCCAGCTGCACCATCGGCCTCAATTCCGGCGGGATGACGGGCACCACGTCCATGATCATCCACTCCGGCTTGTTGCCGCTCGTGCGGAACGCCTCCACGACCTCCAGCCGCTTGACGGCGCGCGCACGCTTCTGGCCCTCGGTCTCGCGGCCCTTCTCCTTCTGCTTGAGCGTCTCTATCTCCTCACGCAGTTGGACGGACAGGGTATCCATATCCAGCGCTTGGAGCATCTCCTTGACGGCCTCAGCGCCCATGCCAGCCCGGAACCGCGTGCCATATTTATTCAAGCATTCCTTATACCTTTGATCGCTGACCAGCTCATACTTCTTCAGCTCCGTGTCGCCCGGATCGAGCACTATGAACGACGCGAAGTACAGCACCTTCTCCAGCGACCTTGGCGAGACGTCCAGCAGCATACCCATCCTGCTGGGTATCCCCTTGAAGTACCAAATATGCGACACAGGCGCGGCCAGCTGGATATGCCCCATCCGCTCCCTGCGTACCTTCTGCCGCGTGACCTCCACGCCGCACTTGTCGCACACCACGCCCTTATAGCGCACCCGCTTATACTTGCCGCAGTTGCACTCCCAGTCCTTCTGCGGCCCGAATATGCGTTCACAGAATAATCCGTCGCGCTCGGGCTTCAGCGTGCGGTAGTTAATGGTCTCCGGCTTTGCGACCTCGCCATGCGACCAGTCCAATATCTTCTCCGGCGAAGCCATGCCGATCTGGATAGAATCCAAGTTCGTCAATTCAAACAATGGCCGTGCCTCCTTATTTCGGGGGCTTCGCCCCCGGACCTCCAACAGGGGGCTTTCAGCCCCCTGTACCCCTGACCAGGGCACAGCCCTGGACCCTTCTTTTTACCGCTAAATGGATTTACCGTTTCCCCGTAACCAAGCCCGGGGGAGGTTGGGAGGGGGACGTGAGTCCCCTGCCCAAAGGAGCGGATGCGACGCTCCCCCTGGACCTTCTTTTTGCCGATAATCGTTAGGGCGTTACCTCTTGTACCGGCGCCGGCACCGGCGCCGGCACGTCCGCCGGCTCCAGCACCTCGTCGTCCTCCAACCCCAAGTCGATCAAGTCCGACATCGACTCATCCAAATTATACAGATCATCCAACGCCAGCTCGTCGAGGTCGTCATCCTCGTCCTCCTCAAGCTGCGGCGGATTCTCCAGCAGATCCTCCGTTCCAGCGAGGTTGACATCCAACGGTTCCAGATCGTCGTCGTCAGTCTCCCGTATCTCGATTATCTGCTTATCCTCGCTCAGCACCTTGATATCCAGCGCCAGCGATTGCAATTCCTTAATCAGCACCTTAAACGACTCCGGCACTCCCGGCTCCGGTATATTCTTACCCTTGACGATTGCCTCGTACGTCTTAACGCGCCCGACCACGTCGTCCGACTTAACCGTAAGAATCTCCTGCAGCGTATTCGCCGCGCCGTAAGCCTCCAGCGCCCAGACCTCCATCTCGCCGAATCGCTGCCCGCCAAACTGCGCCTTGCCGCCCAGCGGCTGCTGCGTAACCAGCGAGTACGGCCCTGTCGAACGCGCGTGAATCTTGTCGTCCACCAAGTGCGACAGCTTCATTATATACATGTAACCGACCGTGACTTCGTTCTCAAACGCCTCGCCCGTGCGCCCGTCGAAGAGCGTGGTCTTGCCTGTGGATTTCAACCCCGCCTGCTTCAGCGCGTCCTCAATATCGTCCTTACTCGCGCCGTCGAACACCGTCGTGGCCACATGCCAGCCCAGTATCTTGGACGCCATCCCCAAGTGAACCTCGAGCACCTGGCCGATATTCATACGGCTGGGTACACCCAGCGGATTCAGCACGATCTGCAGCGGCGTGCCGTCGGGCAGGAATGGCATATCCTCCTCGCGCATTATGCGGGATATAACGCCCTTGTTGCCGTGGCGTCCGGCCATCTTATCGCCAACCGAGATCTTCCGCTTCTGCGCAATATACACGCGAACCATCTTGTTGACGCCCGGCGACAGCTCGTCGCGGTTCTCCCTGGTGAACGTTTTCACGTCCACGATGATCCCGTACTCCCCGTGCGGCACTCTAAGCGAAGTGTCGCGCACCTCGCGTGCCTTCTCGCCAAATATCGCGCGCAGCAACCGTTCCTCGGCGGTCAGCTCCGTCTCGCCCTTCGGCGTGACCTTGCCCACCAAAATATCCCCCGCGCGAACCTCCGCGCCAACCCGGATCACGCCATATTCATCTAGATCGCGCAGCGCGTCCTCACCGACGTTGGGAATATCCCGCGTAATCTCCTCCGGCCCGAGCTTGGTATCCCGCGCCTCGGTCTCGTATTCCTCTATATGAATGGAGGTGAATATATCCTCCTTCACCAGCTTCTCGCTGATGAGGATGGCGTCCTCGTAGTTGTAACCCTCCCACGTCATGAACCCCATCAGGATATTCCTGCCCAGCCCAATCTCGCCCTTCTCCGTCGAAGGCCCGTCAGCGATGATCTGGCCGATCTCCACGCGCTCGCCGCTGCTGACGATCGGACGCTGGTTGATGCAGGTACCCTGGTTGGATCGCACAAACTTGCGCAGCCTATAGCTGTGCAGCGAATGGTTGTAATCGTTGCGCACCGAGATCTCGTCGGCGCTTACACGCTCGACGGTGCCGTTCTCCTCGGCGATAGCCACGACGCCAGAGTCGCGCGCGGTCTTATACTCCATGCCCGTACCGATGATCGGGGCCTCCGGCACCAACAACGGCACTGCCTGACGCTGCATGTTGGATCCCATCAGCGCGCGGATAGCATCGTCGTTCTCCAAGAATGGAATCATGGCCGTCGCGACCGACACGACCTGCTTGGGGCTGACGTCGATGAAGTCGACCTGGTTGTGCGGCACGGCCGTTATCTCGGCCTTGATGCGCACCGCGACGCGCTCGTTCATGAAGTTACCGTTCGCGTCCAGCGGCTCATTGGCCTGCGCGATGATATACTTATCTTCCTCGTCGGCGGTCAGGTACACGATCTCCGGCGTGACCGCATGGGTGGCAGGGTCAACCTTACGGTACGGCGCCTCGATGAAGCCATACTCATTTATCCTGGAATAGGTAGCCAGCGAACCGATCAGCCCGATGTTCGGGCCTTCAGGCGTTTCTACCGGACATATACGGGAATAGTGCGAATAGTGCACGTCGCGCACTTCGAACGACGCGCGCTCCCTATTCAATCCCCCCGGACCCAATGCCGACAACCGCCGCTTGTGCGTCAATTCAGCCAGCGGGTTCGGCTGGTCTAGGAATTGGGAGAGCTGGCTCGACCCGAAGAATTCCTTGATCGCTGCCGACACCGGGCGGATGTTGATCAATTCCTGCGGCCGGACGTCGTTGGTATCCTGGATGGCCATGCGCTCCTTGACCACGCGCTCCAATCGCGACATGCCGATGCGGATCTGATTCTGCAGCAGCTCGCCTACCGAGCGGACGCGGCGGTTGCCCAGGTGATCGATGTCGTCGGTCGTGCCAACGCCGTAATTCAGCCCGATCATGTAGCTGATCGAGGCCGCGATGTCGTTGACCATAATGTGCTTGGGCACTAACTGCGAGATGTTCTCGCGCACCAGCTGCTTGAACTGATCCTCGTCCAACCCGTCCTGCTCGACGTGCTTGAGCAGCTCCTTCAGCGTAGGCAGGTGGACTTTCTCCAGTATTCCCACCGTATACGGCGGGAACGGCAGCCACTTCGACGCGTCCACGAAGCTGTTGCCAACAATCCTCAATTCATGCCCTTCGACGATCACTTTGACCGACTCCAGCCCGGCATCCTCGATGGCTTGGGCAGTCTCCATGGATACTCGAGCGCCAGCTGCCGCTAACACCTTGTTGGTGCGCGGATCGGCGATATCTTCAGCCGTGGTCTGGCCGTTCAGCCGGGCCGCGAGCGAGAGCTTTTTGTTGAACTTATGCCGCCCGACACGCATGAGATCGTAGCGTTTCGGGTCAAAGAATAACGAATTCAGCAGACTGCGCGCGGAATCCACCGTCGGCGGCTCGCCGGGGCGGAGGCGGCGGTAAATCTCCAACAGACCGTCCTCTTCGGTCTTGCTGTCGTCGTCGCGCGCGATCGTGGCCTGCATGCGCTCGTCCTCGCCGAACAGCTGCGTGATCTCGGCGTCGCTGCCGTAGCCCAGCGCGCGCAATATGATCGTGATGGGCAGTTTCCTAGCGCGATCCACCCTCACCCACATCACGTCGTTGGAGTCTGTCTCATACTCCAGCCACGCGCCGCGGTTGGGGATCAACTGAGCGCTGTACAGCAGCTTGCCCGCCTTGTCCCGTGCGGCGGTGTAATACGCCCCGGGGCTGCGCACCAGCTGGCTGATGATGACGCGCTCCGCGCCGTTGATGATGAACGTGCCATTCTCCGTCATCAGCGGGAAGTCGCCCATAAACACGTCGGATTCCTTGATCTCGCCCGTTTCCTTATTCTTAAGCCTGACGAATACCTTCAGCGGCGCGGCGTAGGTCAGGTCGCGTTCTTTGCATTTTTCGACAGAATTCTTGGGCTTATCGTCGAGCGAATAGTCCACGAATTCCAGCACCAGGTTCTCGGAATAGTCGGTTATCGGCGAGACATCCGCCAACACCTCCCGCATATCCTCGTTTAGAAACCGCTGGTACGAGTTTTTTTGAACCTCGATCAGGTTCGGCATCTCCAGCACTTCCGCTATCCGCGAAAAGCTAACCCGTTCACGCAGTTTGCCCATGGGTACCTTGTGGATCACGGCAACCCCCCCCTTTCCACTTGAACCCGAAAGATTCACACAAACTTAACAGAACCGTCCCGAAATCGTTTGCGTAAAGACATAAAATCGCGTCCGTACTGCCAGGAAATCCCCCTTCCCCCATTGCCAAGCAGCGCGAACTGGTGTAGAATAATGTCGTATGATTACGAATCGACGCGCGCCAGCGTAAAACACGCAACCGCGAGCCTCCATTTGGGCATAAAAATCCTCAAACGGGTGCAAGATTAAAGTATATCATACTTGGGCATGCTTGTCAATATGCGGCGGTATATTTTTGTTGCTTCCAAAATCATACCAAATTCAGGCTGCTTCGAGGTGCAGACCACGTCGTCTGCGGGGGTTTGGTTCGTCCTCTGCGGAGGGGATTGCCCCAACTGCGGTTGGGGACTTGTTACTTTTCCCGTCCGTGGGAAAAGTAACCAAAAGGACGGCCAGAGAGGGAGGGCACTGTGCCCCAATGTCATTAAGTTAAGCAGAAAAGGTGTAGCAGGCACTACTCTCATCGCAGCGGCACCACCCCTCTAACGGCTCCCCTTACCTCACGAAATTCGGTGGCATTTTTCAGCAGCTATACCAGCGTTATGCACAAAACATATCCGAGATTTATGTGCATAATGCTGGTATCTATGGTTGCCGAAGCAATCACTTGACTCGTATCTACTGGTATAGAAGAGGGTTACTCAACGTTAAACCGTTGAATTTGAAGTTTCATGCATGCTCTTTGACGGTTTTCACCTCAAAATCTCTCTTCTCTCTCCTCGCATCCAATTTCGTGAGGTAAGGGGAGCTCTAACGGGAGGAGAATTGGGTTGAAAGTCGATATTTACAGTGATTAGGCACCGATCCAACCCACAATTCCTTCTTTTGATAGTTGCCGTAGTAGCGGCAGGGTAGTTCATTGCTACAACCTTACTTCTTAACTTAATGACATTGCACTGTGCCCTCCCTCTCTGGACTCTCCCTCCTCAATGTCGTCTCCGCTCATTGGTCTATGACCAACTTTCAATTAATCTACATGCACAGCATTGCTGGGTTTTCATGGATTCGCGGCGAGGTAGTCTCATTGGCGAGGCTTGCTGTTATCATATTGTTTACATACTGGCCTCGATGATCTAGAGCTGATGGCGGGAGGCTGTTATAATTACGTATTGTTTACGTGCGTGCTTAGATGATCCGGAGATAGTAGTTGGCTGATATTATGATTGCATAATGATAATGACCAGCCTCGCCAATGCGACTACCTCGCCGCGAAGCCGCAAGAATCTTACAAGGCAGTGCCTGTAACTCAATTGAACGTTGGTCATAGACCAATGAGCGGAGTCAACATTGAGGAGGGAGAGTCCAGAGAGGGAGGGCACAGTGCCCTCCCTCTTTGGCCGTCCTTTTGGTTACTTTTCCCACGGACGGGAAAAGTAACAAGTCCCTCACCGCAGTGAGGGCAAGCCCTCCGCAGAGGACGAACCAAACCCCCGCAGGGAAAACCCCCGCAGACGGTGGAGTTTGCAATAACAGTTGCACCCTTCAATTTTATCTGGTATAATAATTAGTCGCTGCTATAAATGGTGAGCTGGAAGGAGTATTCCCATGCCTGAATCACCGAAGGTTATAAATGATATCAAGGATATCGTCGAGAAACAGCGCACTTGCGCGATTATATCCCACCCGGACGCCGGGAAAACCACGCTCACCGAGAAGCTGCTGCTCTACGGCGGCGCAATCCGTCAGGCTGGATCCGTTAAGGCGCGCCGCGCCGAACGCCACGCGCTGTCCGATTGGATGGAGATCGAGAAGCAGCGCGGTATTTCCGTTACATCCAGTGTAATGCGATTTGACTATAATGGTTATAGAATCAACATCCTCGACACGCCGGGCCATCAGGACTTTTCAGAGGATACCTATAGGGTTTTGGTGGCTACGGACAGCGCAATCATGCTCATGGACGGAGCGCGCGGCGTCGAGGCGCAAACCATCAAGTTGTTTAAGGTGTGCCGCCTGCGCGACATACCCATCGTCACTTTTGTGAATAAGATGGACCGCGCGGCCAAGGATCCCTTTTCACTCATGGCTGAATTGGAGGAAATCCTGGGCATCCGCGCCGTGCCGGTCAACTGGCCCATCGGTACGGACGGCGATTTCCAGGGCATCTACCACAGAGATGACAAAACCGTGGAGTTGTTTACCGTCAACGCCCACGGCCGCGACCGCGCCGAATCCGTTATATTCGATATCGATGATCCTGCGTTGGAGGGTTCGCTTGCGCCATCATATTTGACAAAACTGCGCGGTGAAATTGAGCTGCTGGACGAAGCGGGCGATGCGTTCGACCTGGCGGCTATACGGCGCGGCGCGTTGACGCCGATGTTCTTCGGCAGCGCGCTGACCAACTTCGGCGTGGAAGCCTTGCTGGATAGGTTCTTGAAGATAACTGTTCCGCCTCAATCACGGTTATCCGATATAGGCGTTGTGGATCCGGAGGATCCGGCGTTCAGCGGTTTTGTATTCAAGATCCAGGCGAATATGAATCCCGCACACCGCGATCGGCTGGCGTTCGTGCGCGTGTGCTCCGGCATGTTCGAGAAGGGCATGACCGTCTGGCACAGCGGCACCGACAAGCCCGTCGCGCTCAAGCAGCCGCAGCAGTTCATGGCCGACGAGCGCGAGGCCGTCGAGGTTGCGTACCCCGGCGATGTGATCGGGCTGTTCGACCCGGGGTTATTCCGTCTAGGGGATACGCTGTCGGCGGGCGCGCGGATGCGGTACGAGGGGATTCCGCTGTTTGCGCCGGAGTTTTTCGCGAGGGTGGCCGCGTTTGACAGCATGAAACGCAAGCAATTCGTCAAAGGTATATCTCAGCTGGCCGAGGAGGGCGCGATCCAGACGTTCAAGACGCTGGACGCGTTCGGCGAGGAATACATCGTCGGCGCGGTCGGTGCGCTGCAGTTTGACGTGCTCGAGGCGCGGTTGAATGGCGAGTATAACGTCGAAATCCGCCGCGAGTTGTTGGAATACCGCTTCGTCCGCTGGGTGGACGCCAAGCCATTGCCGCTGAATCAGCTAAAGCTGACCTCCGCCACGACGCCCGCGTTGGATCGTGATGGACGCGAAGTATTATTGTTTAAGAATGAATGGTCTATACGCTGGGCGGTAGAGAATAACAAGGGGTTGACACTCTCCGAGACCGCGCGTCGAGGCGAGGCCATTTCCTCCTATATTAGTTGAATGGGTGGGTGAATGACACCGTTATGGTTCGTGAAGATATACGGAATGTAGCCATTATAGCGCACGTGGATCACGGCAAGACGACACTGGTCGACGAGATGCTCAAGCAATCCGGCACATTCCGCGAGAATCAGCAAGTCGCGGAGCGCGTCATGGATTCCAACGACCTGGAGCGCGAGCGCGGCATCACCATACTGGCCAAGAACACGGCGATTAGTTATCGCGGTGTAAAGATTAATATCATTGATACACCTGGACACGCGGACTTCTCTGGCGAGGTCGAGCGGGTGCTGAAGATGGCCGACGGCGTGCTGCTGCTCATCGACGCGTTTGAGGGGCCGATGCCGCAGACCCGGTTCGTTTTGAGGAAAGCGCTGGAGTTGAGCCTGCCTGTTCAGGTAGTTATTAACAAAGTTGATCGCCCCGACGCACGCGTGGACGAGGTTGTGGATGAGACGCTTGACCTGCTGATCGACTGCAACGCCGACGCGCGGCAGCTGGATACGCCGTTTCTCTTCGCATCCGCGCGGCATGGCACGGCCACGATCGATCCGCACGCGCAGGGCGAGGATATGCAGCCGCTATTCAATGCTATAGTCAAGTATGTGCCGCCGCCCAAAGGCGAGCGCGACGGGTTGGCGCAGCTGCTCATATCCTCCATTGACTATAATGATTATGTCGGGCGGATCGGTATTGGCAAGATTGCACGCGGCGAATTGAAGTCCGGCATGACAGCCGTGCGGTGTAACGCCAGCAAGTCGGGCATCTCACAACCCATCCGACTGACGGGATTGTTCACATTCGATGGATTGAAGCGGGTTCCGGCGGAGACGGTTGCGGTCGGCGACATCTGCGCGTTGTGCGGGATAGACGATCTGAATATTGGCGATACGGTGTGCGATCCTACGTCGCCGGAGCCGCTGGATTTCGTGACGATTGGGGAGCCGACCGTGCGCATGTCGTTCAGCGTGAACGACAGCCCGTTCGCGGGCCGCGAGGGGACATATGTCACATCGCGGCATCTTCGCGCGCGCTTGATGCGGGAGCTGAATACGGACGTCTCGCTAAGAGTGGCGGACACGGAGTCGCCGGATACGTTTCAGGTGTCGGGGCGCGGCGAGTTACATCTTTCGATATTGATTGAGACGATGCGGCGTCAGGGTTATGAGTTTCAAGTGGGTAAACCTGAGATTCTTACCAAAGAAATCGACGGGGAATTGTGCGAACCGATTGAACGCGTGGTGGCGGATGTTCCGGCGGCTTATGTGGGTGCGGTGATTGAGAAGCTGGGTCGGCGGCGCGGCATCATGGAATCCATGACGGGTGAAGGGCGTGTGAGGCTGTTGTTTTTCGTGCCGTCTAGGGGATTGTTTGGGTATAGGAATGAGTTTTTGACGGATACGCGCGGCGAGGGGATCATGAGCGCGGTTTTCGAGCGGTACGAGGCTATGCGCGGGGAGATTCCGCATCGGCAGCTGGGCGCGCTGACCGCGTTTGAGGATGGGGATGCTACGTCGTATGGACTGTTCGGCGCACAGGAGCGTGGGTCGCTGTTGATTACGCCGGGGACGCCTGTGTATGCGGGCATGATCGTGGGTGTGAACGCGCGGCCTGGGGATCTGCCCGTGAATGTTTGTCGAAAAAAGCATGTTACTAATACTCGGAATGCGGCTTCGGCGGAGGATTCGCTAAGGTTGGTAAGCGTTAAACCGCTGACGCTTGAGGAATGCTTGGAGTTTATTGAGGATGACGAGCTTGTGGAGGTCACGCCGAAGAATCTAAGAATGCGTAAGCGCGTGCTAAGCCATGAGCAGCGCATGAAACTGGCTTCGCGCAAGAAGTAATAGTAGAAGGTCAACACACATAGGTCCAGGGCAATGCCCTGGTCAGGGGTTGAGGGGGCTGAAAGCCCCTCATGGGGTCCGGGGCAAAGCCCCGAAAATGCAGCTAACGAGGTCGCGTATTGAATTCGATTGACTCACTGCTTCGCATACTCGACGCACCCCTGCCCAGCGACAGCGCACCGAGGCTGGAGATCACGCTGCACCTGGGTATGCTGTCCGGCAAGCCGCAGCTGCACATAGCGTTGCGGGCGGGCCTGGATAAGCTATATGTCGTGCGGAATTTGCCCGCCTTCCTGCGGATGTTGGACAGCGGCGAAGCTCTGTCGTTCGGGCGTGTGACGATCGAACCGGAGGGACTGCAGTGGCCGCGCCAGGACGCGCTGATCCTGCAGGTTTTGAAGGAAATCGAGGCTGCTCAACGGCCGTACGACACGCAGATAGCCCATCCCGATTCCAAAACGCGCAAATTTATGGCCATACCGGATCCCACCGCGCCACGGCTGCTGCGGCTGCTGGCGTCGCGGCCATTCCGCTTGGCTGTGCGCGGCGAGCAATGCAGGGTCGGCGGTGTCGAACGCGAGCCGCTGCCGCTGCGGTTTGATGTGACTTCGCGCGGCGAAAATTGGCTATTATTCGCGCGCATCGCCGTGGATGCTGCGGCACTGACGAGCGCGTGCGACTTCGTATTCAGCGCGGGCCGCGTGCATCAGCTGGATGCTCGGCAAGCGCCGATCGTCCGCGCGCTGCTGGACGCGCGCTCGGCACGGGACATCGGCATTGGCCGCGATATCAACCGCATCGAATTCCCGCTGCCCACCGATCAATTGGATTCATTGGTCGCGGAACTGTTCCCGCGCCTGCAAACCGCCGGAGAGCTGAACATCGCGCCGGAATTGAATGAGCGGATAGAGCACGGCGCGCTGGACGCTGCCGTCTACCTGGACCGCGAAGGCACGCAGATTCTGGCGAAAGTTGAATTCCATTATGGCGAGAGAAGCATTGATCCGTTCGCGCCGACGTCTATAGAATCCCAGCAATTCAAACAGCCCAAGCCGCCAAACCTGCTGATGCGCGACGCCGGGGCCGAGCACGGCGTGTTGGAGGAATTATCCCGCGCGGGGTTCAGGGTGCGATCCGGACACGCGTTTTTGGAGAACGCGCAGCAGACACTGGCGTTTTTCCTGGACGGCGTTCAGTCGCTGATGAAGCGTTCCTCGGTCTATTGCTCGGATAGGTTCCAGCGGATGCGGCCGCGCCGCCCCAGCCTGTCCGGACGCCTGACCGCGCGCGGCGGATTCATACAATTCATAATGATGATGGATGATGAACCAGCGCCCGATCTGCTGGAACTGCTGGCCGCGCTGCGCGATCGGCGGCGGTATTTCAGGCTGAAGGACGGCACGTTCCTCGACCTGGAGGGCTTGGAGGGATGGGAACCGTTCGCGCGGGAATTGGCGGATTCCGCGACCGATGGCGCGGCATGGGTGAATCCGGACGGCCTTATCGAGACCGCGGTGTATCGCGTGCCGGATTGGGCTGCGCTGCTGGACGGCTCGACGCTGCCCGTAACGCTGGATGATTCGATCAAGCAAGCCACCGCTGCCTACGACGTTGGCGCATTGCCGCCGCCCGAGGGCTTGAACGCTACACTGCGCCCATACCAGATGGAAGGTTTCGCGTGGCTGCTGGCGCGCTACGGCATGGGCATGGGCGGCGTGCTCGCGGACGACATGGGTCTTGGTAAAACTATACAAATGATAACCGCGTTATTATCCGTTAAGTCCAAAGAGGGCCCGCGCCTGTCGATGGTCGTCGCGCCGACGTCGCTGCTGTACAACTGGCTGGCCGAGGTGAAACGGTTCGCCCCCGGCTTGGAGGCCATCGTCATAGAGGGCGGACCGACCCAGCGCAAGAAACAGTGGGAAGGATTGATAACCTCCGACACTGTCGATTTGGTTATAACATCCTATCCGTTACTGCGGCGGGATATGGATGATATTGAACAGTTGAATTATAGAATGATTATACTCGACGAAGCGCAGCAGATCAAGAACGCGAAGGCATATTCGACCATGCTGGTCAAGCGTCTGCATGCGGACGCGCGTTTCGCTCTGACAGGCACGCCGATGGAGAATCACCCCGGTGAGTTGTGGTCCATATTCGATTTTGTAGTGCCGGGTTATTTATTAAGCATAAATCAATTCATGGCCAGGCATGGCGCGGGCCAGGACAGCGAATCGCTGCGGCGGAAGATACGGCCGTTCCTGCTGCGGCGGCTCAAGCGCGACGTCCTATTCGATCTGCCTGAAAAGACCGAGCAGATTATGTGGGTTGACATGCCGCTGGCGCAGCGGCGCGTGTACCAGGCCGCGACGATCCGCGCGCGGGAGAAGGTCGAGCACATGATCAGCAGCCGCGGTTTCGCGGTCAGCCGATTTGAAATACTGTCGCTTATCATGGAATTGAGGCAGATATGCTGTCATCCTTCACTAAAATTCGAGGGTTACGACGGATCCAGCGGCAAACTGGACGCGCTGACGGATCTGCTGCCCGGCGCTTTGGAAAATGGCCATAGAATCCTGCTATTCTCGCAATTCACAAGGATGCTGAAGTTCCTTGAGACGCAGTTCCACGCTGAAGGCATCACCTGTCTATACCTGGACGGCCAAACGCCCACGCGCGAACGCCTCTCGCTGGCGGATCGGTTCAACGCGGGTGAAGGCCAGCTGTTCCTGATTTCGCTGAAGGCTGGCGGCGCAGGTTTGAACCTGATTGGCGCGGACATGGTCGTTCACTACGATCCGTGGTGGAATCCTGCGGCGGAGGATCAGGCGTCCGACCGCGCACACCGCATCGGCCAGACACACGCGGTGCAGGTTATCCGGTTAATAACCAGGAATACTATAGAAGAGCGTGTGGACGCGCTCAGCCAGCGCAAGCGCGCGCTGTATGAAGCGATTATACCATCAGAATCATCATTCGAGCCGGGGCAGATCAGCGAGGACGACGTGCGGATGCTGCTGATGGACGAATTGGAGGATGTTGGCGGCTGATTATGCCGCTCCTTCCCGCTCCTTTGGGAATACCTGGCGAAAGACACGGCATATTAATAATTATACACATTATTGTCATAAAGTTTCGCAATATGTGCATTGATCTTTTGGGTTTGCTGATTTATAATTTAATGGGGATATGAGGACGTGTAATGTACCATCCCTAGTTTACAAAAGACGCCTAATCAGCGCCCAAGGAGTGAGAGTCCGTTGCGGTACGACATCCGGTTGCTTGTCACAGATCTGGACGGCACGCTCATCGCCGAGGGGGATACCCTCTCGGAGGAGGATCTGCGCGCACTGCAGGCGGTATACGACCGAGGCATACCCATGGCGATATGCAGCGGCCGGGACGCTAAGAATCTAAGCGACATCGCCATGTCCGCAGGTCTGGAGGATTGCGCGATACTGGCGCTGAACGGCGCATACGTGCTGGACAGGCCCATGGGCGCGGTGCTTGAGGATCATCGGATCAGCCCCTCGGCGGCTCGGGCGTGCCTGGATGCGCTGCTCAACCAGACGGGCGAGCTGGTGATGTATCAGGGCGAGACGCTGCTGACATATCGAACGCCGCAGTTCAAGCGGATGCTGCGCGGCAGCCCACGCTCTGCGGTGGATAACAGCGAGGATACCCGCAGCGCTATGTATGAAATGGCGGGCAGCGGCGTGCACAAGCTGGTATATTCGGAATTGGATCACCCGGAGCGGCTGCGGCCGCTGCGCAAAAAATTGTCACAAATTCCCGGGATTGATATAACCAGTTCGTGGTTCACGAATATTGAGATGATGCCCTGCGGGATTCATAAAGGTTATGCGGTAAGACGCTTGGCCGAGCGGCTGGGCGTGAGGCTGGATCAGGTAATGGCGTTCGGGGATAACGACAACGACGCGTCGATGCTGGCCGCCGTCGGCTACGGCGTGGCGATGGGCAATGCCGCCGACGCCGCAAGGAGCGCCGCACGTTACACGACGGATTCCAACCTGCACAACGGTGTGGCGAAGGGCATCGAGCGGTTTATACTGGTTGACGATTTCACGAAACCATCCATCAGCGCTTGAAGGAGTTAGCTGACATCGTATGGACGACGTATCCATCTCCGAAATAATCCAGAATCAGAAGGCTTTGAAGGCCAAGCATCCGGAATGGACGACCTTGTCGCCCCACTACGGCCACGACACCATGTTGTGGCTGGTGGAGGAGATCGGTGAGGTCGTTCATATATTAAAACGGAACAGCAATGAGCGCATAATGGACGATCCCGCCGTTCGGTCGGATTTTGTCGAAGAGTTAGCGGATGTAATGATGTTCTTCAACGATATGCTGATCTGTTACGGCATCAGCGCGGATGAGTTCGCCAAGGCGTATAGGGCTAAGCACGCTCGGAATATGCAGCGGGTGTGGTAAAGGTGTTACATTTATCCTAAATTATCCCATCAGCAGTTCGCACACAGCGTTATGCAAATCCAAGCCTAAGGGCGTGAGCCACAGCTGCTTGGCGTCCCATTTCATCCAACCGGTGTCGCGCATACGCTGTAACTCATTAGGCCATAGGTCAAACGGTGTTAAGTTATAAGTATTATTGAAAAATGATAGATCTACACCCTTAACGAGACGTAACCCCAGCATCATCGTCTCGAACGCGGCGTCGCGGGATGTCAGCGTCTCCAAGGTCGAGCTTGCCAGCCTACCCGAATCGATGGATTCCCGCCAGGCATTGTAATCGCTGGGGTTTGCGAGGCGTTCACTCCCCCACTGGCTGTGTGCGGCTGGGCCAAAGCCCAGGTACGGCTGCCGCATCCAATACCCCAGGTTGTGCCGGGATTCAAAGCCTGATCTTGAGTAATTGGATATCTCATAGCGCTCAAGCCCTGCCTTCGCAAGTAAGCCAACCGTCATATCCTGCATGGATAAGATGGTCTGTTCATCTAACAAACTATTCGTTAAATCACCAGAGATGCCATTGCATCGTGTGTGCATTGGTGTGCCTGGCTCCAACGTAAGTTCATAGCAAGAGACGTGCTTAGGGTGCAAGCCCAGCGTCCGATCCAGCGTCTCCCGCCAATCATCCAGACTTTGTGTAGGTATACCATAAATTAAGTCCAAAGATAGGTTAGTTATATCAGAGGCGCGCGCGGTACGCATCGTCCACTCGACGTCATCCCAGCCGTGGATTCTGCCCAGCAATGCCAACAACCGCGGCTGATATGCTTGAGCGCCGATGGATAGGCGATTCACGCCCGCCTGTTTATAATAGAATAATTTGTTTGGATCGGTGGTGCCGGGGTTGGCTTCCAGCGTTATCTCGGTATCAATGCTCATATTAAAGGAGTCGTTGACAGCGTCAAGGATTCGTTGAAATTCCAGAGGCTTCAGTAGCGACGGCGTTCCGCCGCCTACGTATATCGTCGTAATATCTGGATGATCATATTGTTTGGCAGCCATAACTATCTCGCGGCAGAGCGCATCTACGAACCGCCGCGGTACTACGCCTTCCGGCAGCGAATAAAAGTCGCAGTACGCGCACTTCTTTACACAAAACGGTATGTGGATATAAATACCCGCCGTCACGTATCCATCTTCAGCACGGCCAAGAACGCCTCGCTGGGCACCGACACGGCTCCCACCGTTCGCATGCGCTTCTTCCCTTCCTTTTGCTTCTCCAGCAGCTTTTTCTTGCGGGTGATGTCGCCGCCGTAACACTTCGCTAAAACATCTTTGCGCACTGCCTTAACCGTCTCACGCGCGATTATCTTCCCGCCGATCGCCGCCTGAATCGGTATCTCGAATTGCGCGCGCGGTATCGCCTCGCGCAGCTTCTCCGCGATCGATCGCCCGCGCGCGTATGCCTTATCGCGGTGCACGATAATCGACAGCGCGTCGCACGGCTCGGAATTCAGCAGAATATCCAACTTGACGAGGTCACTTTTGACATATCCCGACAGTTCATAGTCGAACGACGCGTACCCGCGCGATTTCGACTTCACCTGATCAAAGAAGTCGAATAATATCTCATTCAGCGGCAGGTCGTACACGAGCAGCGCGCGGTCGCCTTCATACTTCAATTCGACATATATCCCGCGCTTGGTCTGGCTCAACTCCATCAGCGCGCCTAACGAATCCTGCGGCGTGTAGATCGTCGCGCGGACGATCGGCTCGCGCATCTCCGCGATCTCGGTGACGGGCGGCAGGTTGGTAGGGTTGTCGATCGTGAGCATCGTGCCGTCTGTCTTGAAAATTTCATAAACAACGCTCGGCGCGGTTGTAATCAGATCCAGGTCGAATTCGCGCTCCAGACGCTCCTGAATCACTTCCATGTGAAGTAATCCCAAAAATCCGCATCGGAATCCGACGCCCAACGCAGCCGAGCTTTCCGGTTCGAACATCAGCGCAGCGTCGTTGAGCCGCAGCTTCTCCAGCGCCTCGCGCAGATCGTAGTACCGCGCGCCATCCGCCGGGTATATCCCGCAGAATACCATCGACCGCGCCTGCCTATACCCCGGCAGCGGCGAGTCGGCTGGGTTTGCGGCGTCGGTGACCGTGTCGCCCACGCGCGTATCCCGAATATCCTTGATGGACGCGGCCAGGTATCCCACTTCCCCGGCTGATAGCACATCCATCGGTTGGTACCCTGGATGGAAAACGCCCACCTCCACCAGCTCAAATTCGACACCGCCCGCCATCATCCGAATCCGCTGGCCCGCCGTGAACGAGCCTTCGACCACGCGCACAGAGCAGATCGCACCCTTATAGTTATCGTAATAACTGTCGAATATCAGAGCGCGCGGCGGTTTATCGGCCGATCCCGTAGGCGGCGGCACTTCGCGGACGATTAGCTCCAAAACTTCGTCGATGCCAGTGCCCTGCTTAGCGCTGATGCGCGGCGCATCCTCCGCCGGCAAGCCCAATATTTCCTCGATTTGTGTAACAACACGGTCTGGCGAAGCGGACGGCAGGTCGATTTTGTTGATCACGGGTAAGATCGTCAGGTTGTGATCCAACGCCAGGTAAGCGTTAGCCAGCGTCTGCGCCTCTACGCCCTGCGTGGCATCTACAACCAGCAGCGCGCCCTCGCATGCGGCCAGCGCTCGCGACACCTCGTACGTAAAATCGACATGGCCCGGCGTGTCGATGAGGTTGAGGATGTATGTCTCGCCATCCTTCGCGGTGTATGTCATGCGCACCGGCTTGGATTTTATCGTGATACCGCGCTCGCGCTCCAGATCCATGCTGTCCAGAATCTGCTCGACCATCTCACGGGCCGTGAATACGCCCGTAAGTTCAAGCAAACGGTCGGCCAGCGTGGACTTGCCGTGGTCGATATGCGCGATAATGCAAAAGTTGCGGATTTTTGACGAATCTAAGGGCACGATTGTACCTCCTGCGAATGCATTAACCAATTATACGTTAAACTATTCGTTAAACAATACTATCCCAAAACCTTCGGGCGTTATCCAGTGAAACCTTAGTGGCGTACTGAGGTTCCTCCAACCCTTCAAACTCTATAGCGATGGCCCCATCATAACCGCTATGCTTGACCGCGCTCAATATCTCAACGATATCCAAGTCGCCCTGCCCCAGTATCGAGCCGCGCAGATACCGCCCCGCCTGCGTCTGAAACCAGCTGCCCGCGCAGTCGAAGTCGTGCGCGTCGCCGGGATCCGTTCTTCTTATATAAAAATCCTTCAAGTGGATCATCTTCGCAAGCGGCGTCAACCTCAACGCGCCGACCTCGGGAATCTCATCCACGCATGCGATGTTCCCCGTGTCGAGCAACAGCGCGAAGTTGGGCCGATCCACCGCGCGGATAAGCCGCTCAATCCGATCGCATCCATTCACAAAGAATCCGTGATTCTCAACGAGCGTAGTCACTCCGCAGGCGGCGGCATGGTCGGCCAGTTCGCCCGCAGCGTCGGCCATCTGGGGCAGCAGCCGATCGAATTCAGCCACGCCATTCTGACCGCGCGGACGGCGGAACGCACTGATGTCGTGGCGCATGCACCGCAAGCCCAGCGCGGCGGCTATGTCTATGTGGCGCTTAACGCGGCCAATCTCGGCAGCCAATTCGCGCGGATCGTCCTTGCACAGATCGGCCAGCACGGAGTAGTTGGCCAACTCGATCCCGGCGTCGGCGGCCCAGCGGCGCACATCCGCTATCGCGTCATAATTAATATTACCGCTATCCGTTTCAAACGTAAAGGCAAACGGCACCAACTCCAGCAGCTCCGCGCCTTGGCGCACGGCCCAGTCGATAGCAGCGCGCAGTGTCAGCTTGCCGGATTGGATCAGCGAATCCAGACAATAGGAACTTATGCCAAGTTTCATAACTATTACCCCGCCGGTTAATTTGTCCTCATCCAACAAAGAGTACCACACCGCGCGAATTTTTACAAGTTTGATCTGAAAAAAGGTGAAAAAAGGGTTGACAAGCACCCAACGCCATGTTATGATTAACGACGCGCCAGAGAATTCCAATCGTCGCGGGGTAGAGCAGACCGGTAGCTCGTCGGGCTCATAACCCGGAGGTCGAGGGTTCAAATCCCTCCCCCGCAACCATAGCGCATACACAGTATGCAAAGCCATCCGCTCCTCGCAACCCCGTCCCCCCGTCGTACCCAACCCCCGGGGGGGAGGTTGGGAGGGGGACGCAAGTCCCCTTCCCAAAGGAGCGGATGCGACGCGGCGGCGTAGCTCAGTTGGCCAGAGCATTCGGTTCATACCCGGAGTGTCATCCGTTCAAATCGGATCGCCGCTACCATTTGAAGGCCCTTGAGGACGGTTGGTTTTCAAGGGTTTTTTATGTGCGTTAGTCGAGGGGCGAAGGTGTAATCGCGATAACTAGCATACAAAGCGAGCGTCCCATGACAGTGTGTCATGGGACGCTTTCGAACGCTTTTGAACGCATTCGAGCGCATTGGCAGTGTGGATTACTCCGGCTTTGGCGTGCTGACGAATTGGTAGGGATCCAGCGGCGGCACGATGTCCTGGCCGATGTAGGTGTCGGGTACGTTTGGCAGCGCGAAGAACGCGTATTCAGCTAAGGCAGCCGCGTCGGTCTCCGGCTTTACCAGGCCCAGTTCCTGCATCTCCAGGATATTGCGCGTTAACGCCTCTTGCGCGCCGCTGACCGACGGCAGATATGTGAAGTTGTCGATCGCCGTGTAAGCGTACTCGCGCTTGCCTTCCGCGCCGTTTGGATTCCAGCCGTTCTCCATCTGGATATCGATGGCTAGATGGCGGTTCGCGTCTACCCAGGCGCTGGCCTTCAGGATCGCGTTCACCACGCGGCCGATCTGATAGGGATATTTCTCCAACGCTTCCGCCGTGACCCACAGCGTGCAGCAATACTCGTCATGCAGATACTCGGATACACCGTAGTTGTACAGGCTGACGGCCACACCATCCGCAATCAGTGTGCTAGCGGTGGGATCCTCGGTAACGATCGCATCCACAGCTCCGTTCTGAAGCACCAGCGGCAGCTCGGCCGATGTGAATACCAGGAACTCGACTTCAGCGTCCTGCGCTGTTACACCGATGCCAGCATTCGACAGAACGCGCTGGGTTAGGATATGGCCGGACGATGCGAGTGCGCTCACGCCAATCTTCTTGCCGCGAAGATCCTCAATGCTCTGGACCGCGCCCTCGACGCTGCCAAGGATCTGGATGCAGCCCGTGTGCAAACCCGCGACGGTTTTCACTTCGAGGCCGTTGTCCAGCGGCGCTAGCTTCGAGGCCAGCAGCGCGTTGCCGACATCCAGGTTCCCGGTCGCGAAAAGCTCGTTTTGAGCCGTATCGCTCTTGAAGAATTCATAATCCACACCTTCCACCAGCCCTTCAGCCTCGAAGAAGCCCAGCTGCTTGGCTACGTGGAACGGCACGCCGCACAGACCAGTGCCGTATAGAACCTTCACCTTGTACGGCGTTTCGCCGTTGATGGGATCGACCGTCTCGGTCAGCGCGATTGAACAGAAGCTCAACAGCAGCGCGGCGGCCAGTAATGCGGAAATCAGTTTCTTGGTGTTCATGATGTCCCTTCCTTTCTAATGGGGTTTAGGTTTATCGCAAACGCCTTTGGCGTTTGTCACAGGTGGTACTCCAGCTCCCGCCTTTGTCCAGTAAAGTGGAGTATCTGCAGAATCTTGGCGCGCAGCTTCAGGAAATCCAGGTCGTCGCGGCTGCGGCCATGATTCGGATTGCGGCCGATCTCAACGTCGATCACCTGCTCGATCTTGGCCGGGCGCGGCGTCATCACAAAGACCCGATCGGCCATGTATATCGCTTCATCCACATCGTGCGTCACCATGATCATGGTGGTGCCGCGTTCCGTCCATATGCGCAGTATCTCATCCTGCATATTCATTCGGGTGAACGCGTCCAGTGCGCCGAGCGGCTCATCCAGCAGGAGAACGGCGGGTTCATTGACCAACGCGCGGGCCAGCGACGCGCGCTGCGCCATGCCGCCGGACAGGTGGTGCGGGTATGAGGATTCAAACCCCGTCAGCCCAACCAAATCGATGAATCTCTGCACGTCGCCCCGACGATCCTTAAACACGCGACGAATCTTCAAGCCATACGCGACATTGTCGTATACGTTCAACCATGGGAACAGCGTGGGATCTTGAAACACCAGTCCGCGCGTCGCGCTCGTACCCGTTATGACCTCATCATCCAGTGACAGCGAACCGTGCGAGGGTTGAATCAAACCCGCGACGAGACGGAGGAACGTGGACTTGCCGCACCCGGACGGGCCAATCAGACTGACGAATTCGCCGGGCTGTATGGATAATGACAGGTTGGACAGCGCGACGACCTCTTCCTCATCGGGAGTTAGGAACACCTTGCCGACGTCTACAGCGTTGATGGCTCCGGTTCGGCGTGAGGAGCGATTTGCATAATTTACCATTTTATCACGCCCTTCTGCCAGCTTAGCAGCCTGTCACGCAGCTTGAATTGAATCGTGATAAACAGGTAGCAGAAGCCCGCTATGATGATCAGCCCCGCGTATACGCCAGGATACGACAGCATTTCCTTTTGCCAGTTGATGTACCAGCCGATGCCGTTCTTGACGCCCAGCATCTCCGCGACGACCAGCGCGGCGAACGATGAACAGGTGGCGTTGAACAGACCGAGGAAGATAGAGGGCAGCGCATCCGGTATCGCGATGCGGAACAGGTTTTGCATACTCGTCGCGCCCAGCGTGGATGAGACTTCGTAATAGGTGTTCTTAACGTTCATAATCCCGGACGCAGTCAGGATGGATATCTGGAACCACACGCCAAAGGCTATGACGAATACGGCGGCGCTCCGTGGCGTTGAGAAGGCCACCAACGCCAGCGGTATCCAGGTGGACGTGGGGATAGGCCCCAATATCCGCACGAATGGATTCAGCCAGTAATTCCACCGCTGGCTCCAACCGACGAGCACGCCCGTCACGACGCCGACCACCACGCCCGTCAGCACGCCCTGTATCAGCAATACGAACGAACTGATTAGGCACTGCAGGAACAGGAAGGCGAATTCTTCCTCATACACATGGATCACTCGCGACAAGCTGGGAAAATAGATCTGCGGCAGCAACAGCAGTTTCGCTGTCACCACATTCAGCAAACCCAGGAGCAGTACCAGTGCGGCTATGAACCAGCCCCGCCGCGTCAGCGATATTCTTAGGCTTTTCACCAATATCAATGTCAGACCGACCGCAAGGCCCAGCACAATGATTACGATCATTGCGGTTTCAATGGATCTGACCGTTGCCGAGACCTCCGCTAACGCATCATGGTTGAGAATAATTATCAGGAGCGTAAGGAATAGCGCGCCGGTGACCGCACCCGGGCTGGCAAACCGAGCGCGGAAGGATTTGACGAACCATCGTGCGGCAGACACCGCCGCTAACGCGAAGGCAATCACAGCGATCAGGATCTCGAACCCTCGATAATTACTTTGCGCGAAACGCCCCATGTATCCAAACACATACCCCAGCAGTATGAGCGACGCCACGCTTAGCGCTGCCGGATGAGACGCGGCTTTCCTGATATTCGGCTCGAATACTGCCGTCGCTATGAGCGTTCCAAACAATACAAACAACCCTATGAGCAGTACTTGAAACTGTCGGTAGTCCGGGTTGCGCAATTTAGGATGATTGGGCAGCGTCAACTCCAATATCAGCGATACCAACAGCGCGGCCAATGGCATCAGCATCCGAAGATCAAACCGCGCGGCTGCCGTTTCCGTCCGGTCTGCGGTTATCTTTACCGATGGTTTGGCTGCGCTTGGTATGATGGCTTCCGTCATATCAAGTTCGCTCCTTTTCTTATGATTGGTTGTGGTGGGCGATACCGCCCCCCACGCCCCCAAATAGAAAACCCTGCTTTTATAAGCCTTCTTAATTCGGGTGAGAGCAGCCTCCAGCGGGCCTTCATGCGAGAGTACGATGAATCCCCTATGGATCAACTGTTTCTCGCTCTGACCGCCGACGCGCGCCATCAATATCACGTGGCAATCCGACAACGCTTCGGCTTTCGCGGCGATGCGGTTGTCGTCATGACCCGCGCCGCATCCAGGGCTTGGATTCAGCAAGCGTGTCTCTACCTCTAACGTTTCGCCCGTCTCCTGCGATATATCAAGAATCAGCGCTTGCTTGCATTGGCCAAAGTGTTCCGTGACGGTCTTGCCATCCAGTGTGCCAATGGCGATGCGGTACGTCATACTAGCATCCTCTTAATACCAATACTTACTCTTTTCATCCGGTATATCCTTGAACAGGTCGGTTGAAAGGTACCGCTCGCCTGTATCCGGCAGCACAGCGACGACGACTTTTCCCTTGTTTTCAGGACGCTTCGCTACGCGTGCGGCCGCGAAAGCCGCGGCACCGCTGGATATCCCCACCAACAGGCCTTCCACCCTTGCGAGCAGCCGCGCCGTATCCAGCGCTTCCGCATCCTGCACCTTATATATCTCGCTGATGATGGAAAGGTCGAGCACCTTGGGGAAGAACCCCGCGCCAATCCCTTGTATCTTGTGCGGCGAGGGTACACCGCCTGACAGAACGGGAGAGGAGAACGGCTCGACCGCCACCAATTCAATAGATGCTTTCTTCGACTTGAGGTATTCGCCCGCGCCCGTGATCGTACCGCCGGTACCCACTCCCGATACCAGAATATCTATCCGCCCGCCCGTCGCATCCCATATTTCAGGGCCGGTGGTTTCCTTATGAATCTTAGGATTCGCTGGGTTGTCGAATTGCTGCAGGACGACGCTGTTCTTCACCTGCGAGAGGAGCTCCTCCGATTTGCGGATTGCGCCCTTCATCCCCTGCGCGCCGGGGGTGAGCACCAGCTCCGCGCCCAGCGCCTTTAACAGTAGCCGCCGCTCGATGCTCATGGTATCCGGCATAACGATTATCAGGCGGTAACCTTTGGCCGCCGCGACAAACGCCAGGCCGACGCCGGTATTGCCGGAGCTTGGCTCGATCAGCACGCTCTCGCTGTTGATGGTTCCCCGTTCCTCGGCGTCCCGAATCATCGAGTGAGCAATGCGATCTTTGACGCTGCCCAGCGGATTGAAATACTCCAGCTTGAATAGCAGCTCGCCGTCGCTCAACCCCGCGATCGCGGCAAACGCATGCGAGCGCAGCAACGGGGTGTCGCCGATCAATTCGACCAGATTATCTACAACACGGCTCACGCTGATTCACTCTCCTTTATGTTATCCTTGACGTCGCTGTCAAACCACTTCCGGCTTAGCGGCAGCCCCACGTTGCGGGATATATTCCGGGTAAAATTCGTATTACGCAGAATCTTGTCGGCTTTGCGCGCCAGCTCAAACGCGCCGGAGTATCCCATATAGTTAAGGCTTTGCCCGAATAACGGCAGGTTCGGTATGCCCAGGCGCGTTACCCAGCCGTTCGCACCGGCGTGCCCGCAGTATAGATCCGGCTTCAACCTGCTTAAGATGTTCAACTCTTCGGCCGGCATGCCCGCCGCTACCTCTATGAACAAACTCTCATCCGTCACATCCTCCAGAATATCCTCAACAAACCGATCGACGTTGTGTGCCTTCACCCCGACCAGCTCCATGCCCAGCGAGTAGAAGAACTCCGCAGTCGTCAGGATGCGCGTCTCGCCGCCGCCTACAAAGACGCGCTTGCCCTTCAAGTTTTTCTTAAGCGGCTCCAGCGCCTCGTTAAGCTGGGCGTTCTCCAGCTTGATAACGCGCTCCGCCACCTCTTCCAGATGGAAGTGTTCGGCGATTTTCCTTAGCCAGATGTTTGTATTCTTGATGCCTATCGGCAGCGTGTCGATAATATATGGCGTGCCGAACCGTTCACGCAAGTGGCCCAGCAGATAGTCGTCATGCGTGGCACACACCGACACATTGAGCGCGGCTTCGTTGATCGTCCGAAGATCATCCAGCGACGCGTGCAGCGGCAAGAATCGCGGCAGCAGTCCGATGGCGCTGACTATACGGCACAGCTCTACCTCGTCGCCGTTGCTGTTGGAGCCGACGTTAAACAGATTGACCGTGCGGCTGCGGCGAAAGCTGTCCTTCTCGCGGGATTCATCGCGGTTGCCGCCCGTGCTGGTCAGCACGTTGTCATAACGATCGATGGGATCGATGAGATTGCGCAGCACGCCGTGATAGGCGCTGTCGTATCCAGACGCGACATATCGGCTCTTGAACCCTTCGCAATGAACAGGCACCAGCTTAGCAGACAACTGATCCTGCAGCTCGTCGATCAAGGTGTCGATATCATCGCCGATGATGCCGGGCACGCAGCCGTTCGCGACGACGATCGCATCCGGATGGAACTCCTTTTCGGCGTATAGGATCGCACGGCGCAGCTTCTCGATACCGCCCTGCACGACGTCCAGCTCATCCATGTTCGTATGCAGCCATACGAATTCCTCATCAGATTTGCCCTTTGACGCACGCATCGTCCGGCGCATGCCAGCCATCGCGAGATACCGCGAGTTGCAGCCCAGCGGTGAGTGGGTGATCATCACAACATTTGTGAATGACGAGACGATACCGCACGCGAGATTTAGTTGGCAGCCGGCACTCTGGTCGAACTTGCGCCGCTGCAGCTGCGCGCATCCGGCCTGCACGTCGCATTTCAGGCTGCCGCATGTGCCGCAGTATGCTGAGCATACGCCGATGCGGGTCTCGCGAACCGGAGGCGCGGCTGTCTTGGTAAAGCCGTAGGTCAGTTCCTCTGAATATTTTGACATGTCGCTCTCCTTTTTTATCGCTGCGATACTAGGTTGGTGATGAGATCCTCAACGAATGTCAGCGCGCCCCTCAACCCTGCTATGCCCTTATTTAAGATCACACGATTGCTCACCGGAAACGCTACGGACAGGAACCCGGCACCCAGCTTTTCAGCCAAACCGCGCTCGATTACTGAGCCCACGACATACGCGGGCGACAGCGAGTTGTAGAATTTTTCATTATGGTTGTGCGGCCAGTTGGCGCGCACTGCTGCCAGTATCTGGGATGAATTGGGTTCAAACAGCACGATCGGTTTCTGTTCTGAATCAATATCACGGAATAACGCGTCATAGTCAGCCTGTGCGTACTCGTCGGAGATATCATGAATACTCGTCAGGAACGGAACCCAACCCAGGTCGTTCGCGAGAAACCGCGTCACCGCGTGCGCATAATAACTGTCGGCAGCCACAATCGCGTATCGTTGAAAATCCAGATCCGAGTAGATGTCTACAAGACGTTCCAAGAAGCTATAGTAATACTCCGTTTCCTCGCGGATGACTGCGTCTATTTTTTCGCTGGAGACGCCTAATGCGTCGCCTACTTTACGCATGAATTCTGCGGTACCCGTCGGGCCGATGGGAATCTCCGCATTGATATACGGGATATCGTGGGTTTCCTGGAATGCCTTAGCCGCCGCTTTCCCGGCGACAGGCGATAATACTATTGACAGCGATGCTGAACCATAGGTGCGTATAGATTCAACGGTATCGCCTGTGCCGAAGAATGTATTAACCTTAATGCCGATCAACCCCAGCAGGCGCTTTATCTCATCCAGATTACCTCTGAAGAATACGTCGTGGCCGGGAACCACGCCCAGGATGTTCACGGTGAGCGGTTCCTTGACGTCGGATTTCGCCACCACATTTTGCGCGATGCTGATCATCACAGCGTCATAACCTTTATAGGTGTTGCCCGAAAAGCCCGGCGTGGATGCGCCGATGACGTTTCGATCGCGGAAACGATTGGCCACCGCGACCGTGTCGTCGCCGATGATCTCCACCTGGCAGCCGGACACCACCACGTACAGATCGGCATCCAACGCGCCCAGCGTGCTCTCGATCTGTTCGGCCAGACGATCCTCACCGCCGAATACGATATTGTTCTCGGCGATATTGGTCGTTGGGATCATATTCCCGCCGCAATAGCCAATACCGCGATACCCAGCCGCGAGATTGTACGTACCCGACAAGGCCGCCGCGCACCCGCCTGCAGCATGCACGATCGGCACCGCTCGGGCAATGCCCTCGATAGTCGTCAACGCTCCGCCCAGCGCACAGGAAAACTTGGCGCGTTCGATGAAGTCTGACACCAGTCTCACCTCCAAAAAAACATAGGCCGATCCACATTGGATCGACCTCCAGATGTCTGGTCAGCCGCGGGGTTATTCCCCTCTTAACTGATATGGTTAATAGGTATTAGGCTTGAAGGCATTATATGACTGCAGAGCGAAAATGTCAAGAAGAATTTTTCATACTTTTCATATCGGCGTGATATGAATTAATGCTTGACAGAATGTGCTGTAGGGGCTAGAATAATTCACAGACTTATAACGTAGGTTTACTAGGTAATCGGGAGGAGGACGGAGCCATGCAAACGACCGAGCGGCAGCCGCCGACCAGCGCAAAGACCATATCGGATGAGAACCTCAAGCGCATATTGCGCTTTGTCGAGGAGATAGAACACGGCACCGTTACCCTGATTATTCAGGATAACCGCGTCATTCGTGTGGAGAAAACAGAAAAGGTTAAGTTATAAGGTTAAGTAATAGATTCAACTATCTATGAAGGGACGGGGAACATGGCTAAAGAAACGGGCAAGAAGATCAAACAGATCGCCATCTACGGCAAGGGCGGCATCGGCAAGTCGACCACTACCTCGAACATATCCGCCGCGCTGTCAAAGTTGGGCTTTAAGGTGATGCAGTTTGGCTGCGATCCCAAGAGCGATTCGACAAACACGCTTCGCGGCGGGGAATATATTCCGACCGTGCTCGACACACTGCGCGAAAAATCGAGCGTCAGCGCGTCCGATGTCATCTTCGAGGGTTACAACGGCATCTACTGCGTCGAGGCAGGCGGGCCTCAGCCAGGCGTGGGCTGCGCCGGGCGCGGCATCATCACGGCTGTCGAACTATTCAAACAGCAGCGCATGTTTGAGAAGCTGGATCTGGATTATGTGCTGTACGATGTGCTGGGCGACGTAGTCTGCGGCGGTTTTGCCATGCCCATCCGCGAAGGCATTGCCGAGCATGTATTTACGGTATCATCCGCCGATTTTATGGCGATATACGCGGCCAACAATCTGTTCAAGGGCATTCAGAAGTACTCGAATTCCGGCGGCGCGCTGCTGGGCGGCATCATCGCCAACTCGATCAACCAGCCCTATCAAAAGAATATAGTCGACGACTTTGCCCAGCGTACAAAGACGCAGATACTATCATATATACCAAGGTCCGTAACAGTTACACAGTCTGAACTAAAAGGCCAGACGACCATACAATCAGCGCCTGACTCCGACCAGGCGAAGCGATACATGGCTCTCGCGGAACGCATAGCCTCGCATGAGAAGTCGACTACGCCCGCGCCGCTTGAGGTGTCTGACCTGCGCAAATGGGCTTCATCCTGGGCGGATGAATTGCTCGCTGTTTCGCAAGGCGCGCAGGAGAGCGACGGGCAGAACATATGAGCATACGCATCGCGGTCGCAACGAGCGACGGCAAGCTCGTCAACCAGCACTTCGGCCGCTGTTCCTCATGGACGATACTGGATGTGTGGGATGTGCCTGATAAGTTAAGAGACGCGGCGTTTCGTTTCGTCGAACGCCGGGATGTGGCTTCGGCGTGCGGTGTCGGCGGGCATTCTGATGATGCGCTCCAGAATGCCGTAACGCAACTATCGGATTGCCATGCCGTTATCGTATCCAGAATTGGCCCGGGAGCGGCCGCGATGCTGGAATCCCATGGTATTGCGGCGTTCGAATTCGGCGGTTACATCGACGACGCGGTCAAGGAGTGCGGCAAGGCATTTCATTCTGATTCAATAAATAGTGAGAGGGTGAATGTCGTATGACCAATTGCGCAACAGCCAATCCACTATGGGCGGCTAAGTCTGGAAAGCGAATCTCGGAGCTGCATCCATGCTTTTCAATCGGACGTAAGAACGCTAAGGGCCGCATTCACCTGCCCGTCAGTCCCGGATGCAACATCCGCTGCAGATTTTGCAGCCACGCGATAAACGGTTGGGAGGATAGGCCGGGCGTCACGTCCGGCATAATCACCCCAGCGGAAGCCATAGAACGTGTCCGCGCGGCGTTGCGCGCATCGGATAACCTAACCGTTGCGGGCATCGCGGGGCCAGGGGATACGCTCGCGTCGCCTTATGCGCTGGAAACCTTCAGACGGATACGGCGCGAATTTCCGGAGCTGATACTATGTTTATCGACAAATGGCCTGACATTGCCGGAACATGTCGATGAACTGGCAGATATTGGCGTAGAAACGCTCACCGTCACCGTCAACGATATTGATCCTGTACGGCTGACAAAATTATGCGACGGTATAGTGCTGGACGGCGTGGCGCTTAAAGGCGTCGATGCGATGGAACAGTTGATAACGAATCAGCTTAACGGGATACGCTTGGCTGTTGACAAAGGCATACTCGTCAAGGTGAATACAGTGCTGGTTCCCAGCATTAACGGCGAGCATATTGCAGGAATCGCCCGAAAAGTCGCGGAAGCGGGCGCATCTTTATACAACATCATCCCGCTGATACCCAACGCGCTCCTATCTGATGAGCCGATTCCCACCTGCGTCCAGATCGACGCCGCGCGCCGTTCCGCCGAGGAGTTTATCACCGTGTTCCGCCACTGCCAGCATTGCCGCGCCGACGCCATAGGCGTTCCCGGCGAAAAGGATATTGGCATTGACCTGGGCTTCCGGCGCGTCGCCGTGACTGAAACGTTCTCGCATGGTTGAAAATACGACAAAACTAGACAGCAGCCGCCGAATGTAGTAGACTGACTCCGTGAGGAGGGGTGAGTTTCTATGATTAAGGCGGCCGCGTTAATGTTATCCATGTTGCTGGTACTGTCTGGGGCGTTCAACACTTCCGGCACTGGTAAAACGGTATCGGTATTACCGGATGCTATCTCCATACAGTCCATAAAGCTCGATATAGCTCCCAACTATGGCCCTGCGCTCGGCTCGATTTATCGGATTGAGCTATCGATTGACGGCGAGCAATGCATCGCACGGGTAATTCAAGAAACAAGCTACTGCAGCGCTGAAGATGGCAGACCGTCTATTGAGGTATACGTCTACCACGAGCAGGTTGGTGACACACCCGACGACGCTTTCGAGCTTTTCAGCAAGCAAGCGCTGCAAGATATCGCCGCTAACGGCGCTCCTGGTTGGGTGGAAAGCGGGGTACAGGACGGCGATATTACGCGTTTGACAATATATACTGCTGATGGATTGTTCTCAATCAGCGGCGTGAATGCCGATGAGGATGGGCCGCGATGGTTTGTGGACTTGTGTGATCAAATGAAACGTATTATTAGTGATTCTGGTATCGACTTGGATGAGGTGTTTAGCTTGTACGGCAGGTAATTATTATGACGGAGGCATCATAGCCTCCGTCATTCTGAATCATGGTATTAAGGTAAACTTCTATTGACCGACAGTATCAAGTATAATTGTTATAGCGTCCTCAGGCCGCGCCACCGATTCGCCTTTCTCAATACTGCCCCAGTACGGGGTTAAGGTAATCCCCCTGGGCTGCCTGACAAGATTAGACGCGCCGAATTGGTATTCCCAAACCCACGTACCGTCGGGCCGTTCCTTCGGCTCGTTGTTTACCACGCCCCATGAGGCCGCGTATGCAAAGCTGTCGGCATTATCTGCATCGCTTACCTTAATTTGCCAATTGAGGTCCGTTTTCGACTCGTTGTACGGCGTGTACTTCATAGCCTCCTCATAGGTCTGGAAAACCACCTCCGCTGTGACAATCAGCGAGTCGAGATGCATGTCTGCCTGTGTAACGCGCAGTTCATAGTAACCATTATCCTTAACTATCGGCAGTGTAACTGCACTGGCGGAATTGGTTATTTTAAGGTCAAAATCCGCGTTCAGCTTCTCGATCAATGTAGCCTTGCCCGTAACCGCTATCAGTTCGCCGTATTCGGATGACGCTTTCAGCTCTAGGCTCCCATCATCGTCGGCCACGATAGTTTGACCAATCGCTATGGAACCGTCGCCTTCGATGGCTACAATCCCTTCAGCGAAGAGATCATCTATCATCTTAATATACGCCGCGTATGTGGCTGCGTTATCATGGTTGTATTCGGCCGAATCCGGGTAATCCACACGAACCGGATCCCCATTCAAGCGGAATACATCCAGAATTAAGCTTACCACAGCATCATTGTCGGAATACTCCGCTATCAGCCCAGAAACGCCGCATTCCACAACCTCATGAGGTTTAATGATAGTATAATCAGAGTTATACATCGTTCCGCTTGAAACACCCAAACCGTTTACACTGATGCCCTGTAATATATACAGCGTGTCGTCCGTCAGATTCTCGACCGTCCAAGGCAATATGATGCCGCCGCCATCGTATATTGCGTCGGAGACGGCCACGTTAACGGTCTTACCGGCGATGGTTACGCCGACGCTCTGAGCGTTATCCGTCAACGAGCTCGGCTTCTCTCGGTTTGGATTCAGCCAGCTGAGCAGCGCGCCGCTGTCCCACATGGTGGTAGCAAGGGCCGCACCGCATAGCGCCAATAGGAGTATAATAAGGATAACAGGCTGCAGCATCATCTTTCTTTTCACGGGATTAGCCTCCTCAAATTCTATTTTCCTAAAGGAATAGCGTGCTCGCACCGCCACTTCAATCGGCAGCTCCGAGAACAGTGCCGCGCGCGTTAGTCTGGCTGTAAGCGGATCGGGAACAGTTCGCTCAATTCTGCGTTTCATCACCGTATCCTCCTAACAAAATCTTTAGCCGCTGCCTGGCGCGCATCAGCCGGAATGTCACCGTGCCCTTGGGCAGACGAAGTATACGGGCGATTTCGATGGTCGAGTAACCTTCTATATGATACATCATCAGCGGCACGCGCTCCTTCAGCGTGAGTGTGCGTATGGCTTCATACAGCTCCGTGTCGGATGTACCGTCCGGCGCTGTACGCTCGGGCATGGGATCTGTCGGGATCGCCTCTATCCGCGCACGCCTGTTCAGACCGGTTTTGCACCGATTGATCAATATCCGGGTGACCCATGGACGGAATAGCTCCGCGCCGCGCAGCGAGCCGCGTTTGGCCCATGCCTTCAGGATAGCATCCTGTATGGCGTCCGCACTGTCATGTACGCTTCCATAGTATGACCATGCGATGGAGTGCAGTGTCGGCAGCATCTGCAGTATCCGCCGTTCGAAATCGTCCTTGTCCATACTTCACCTCGCCTTGTCATGGGGTGTGAATTGCGCTCTTCACTATATAGACTTGTTGGAAGTATGGTTGATTGTATATGGGGAGAATAAATGTTTTTGGCAGGCTCTTAGGCGTTCGGCGGATTTGCACTTTAGCGAGGTTATTTCAATGTTTTTATAGGGGCTGATAGATATAGTTATCCAACTTAAAAGCAGGAACAGAAGTCAGAGTCATATATTTATAAATCGCTGTTAAACAGCTTATTGATAACTTTTTCTGACATACGAGGATACCTGCGACGGTCCTCCGATGATTTTGATTACTTGTAGAAACAATCGTTAAACTGAAAAACAAAGTTATACTTTCGGTCACACCGACAAACATCCCGTCTCACAGCACTCTGGCCAGGAACTCCCGCGTGCGCGCCTGTGCTGGCTGGGTGAATATCCGCTCCGGCGTGTCCTCCTCGACTATCAGCCCGCCATCCATGAATACGACGCGGTTGGCGACCTCGCGGGCGAACCCCATCTCATGAGTGACGACAATCATCGTCAATCCGCTGCGCGCCAATTCCCTCATGACGGATAGCACCTCGCCTACCGTCTCGGGATCCAGCGCGGATGTAGGTTCGTCAAACAGCAGCACCTCAGGATCCATAGCCAGCGCGCGCGCTATCGCCACACGCTGTTTCTGACCGCCGGATATCTGAGCGGGCTTGGCACCGCGGTATCTATCCATACCAACCATGGCCAGGTAACGCATCGCCGTTCGCTCACTCTCCTCGCGGCTGCGGCGCAATACCTTGCGCTGGCCCGTGACGCAGTTATTCAGCACGGTCATGTTATGGAACAGGTTGAATTGCTGAAACACCATCCCGACCCGCGCGTGATACTCGCGCAGCGGGAATCCCTTCTCCTGAATATCCCGTCCATGGAATGTGATAGTACCACCGCTGGGCGTCTCCAGCAGATTCACACAGCGCAGCAGCGTGCTCTTGCCAGAGCCGGATGGCCCGATCACGCACACGACCTCACCGCGCTGCGCCGTGAAGTTGATGTCGCGCAGCACCTCGTTAGCGCCGAATCGTTTACTCAGCCCTGTTACCGATATTACGGCGTTCGCTTCAGCAATCGGCATAATGTTACTCCTCACGAACGTACGAGATCTCGGCGCGGCTGTCGGATTGGGATCCGAATACGGTGAAGTGCCTCGGTCCATCCATACGCCGCTCCAGCAGCCTCAGAAGACGCGTCACGGTGAATGTCAGTATCAGATAGATTATGCCGGTTATGAAGAATACCTCGAAGTACCGCAGGTATGTCCCAGCCGCTGACTTGGACATGAAGAACAGCTCGGATACCGCGATGACGTTCAGCACGCTGGAATCCTTAATATTCACGACAAATTCATTGCCAATCGAGGGCATTATGTTGCGGATAGCCTGAGGCAGGACGACCGACACCATCGTCTGCCAATGCGACATGCCGATGGATCTCGCGGCCTCGCTCTGACCGGCGTCTACGGATAGTATGCCGCCCCGTATGATCTCGGCCATATACGCGCCCGTGTTGATGGATACGATGAGCACGGCCGCCGCCAGTTCATTCATATTAAGCCGCAGGTATTGAGCCGCGCCGTAATATATGACCATGGCCTGCACGATCATAGGCGTGCCGCGGAATACCTCAATATAGATCGCCAGCACCGTATGAAGCAGTCGCACGCCGGCGCGCGGCAGCAGACCTGAACGCGGCGGTGCTGACAGACTGCGCGCTATCGCCACCAGCAGCCCTACAACAAACCCGAATACGGTGCCGCTGATGGCTACGAGCAGCGTTATCCACGTGCCGCGCAGGAACAGCGGACCGTACTTCCCGATCAGAAACCAAACCCAGCCGAAGAAACTGACAGGCATTTGTTATACAATCATCCTTAGGAGACTTATCATAACGTTATTCAACTATTCGCTTAACGGCTGGCGCGCGATGGCGTCGTCCATCATCTGTTGACGTTCTTCGCGGCTTATCTGCGAGAGCGCGGCGTTAATCGGCTCGGCCAGCGCGCTGCCCTTTGCCAGCCCAACCGCGACTGCCACATCCTCAGGCGAAGCCTTGAATCCCTGACCCTCGGCGAATGAGACGAACGCCAGATCAGGATTTGCGGCTACCGCTGATACAGCGCCTGGGCGTTCTGAAACATAACCGTCGATACGGCCTGCGCTGAGCGAGACGATCATCGCCGGGAATGTATCCAGCGCGACCTGCTTCTTAACGCCTGGGATCTGGTCTATGACGGTATAATGGAATGTGTTAAGCTGACCGGTGATGGCCGCGCCGCTGAGTTCATCCAGCGTCGTTGCCTTCGCGAACGGCGAGTCCGCGCGCACGACGACGACCAGGTCGCTCTCGTAATACGGCTCTGAGAAGTCAATGGTCAGCGAACGCTCGGCCGTCGGGCTCATACCAGCGATGATCGCGTCGATCTTACCCGAAATCACCGCCATGGGCAGACCATCCCACTCGATGCGAACGATAACCAGTTCACGCCCCAGCGCGTCGGCGACACGGCGTGCGATCTGGACGTCATATCCGTCCGCGTAACCGCCGTTTTCAATGAGAACCGTGGTATCGGACGCGTCGGCCTGGGTCCAGTTGAATGGAGCGTAATCGCACTCCATACCCACGCGCAGCGGTTCGGCCAGCGCGGTGGAAGCGGCGGCGAGCATAACCAGTGACAGCAGCAGCGCCATGAATTTCCTCATCGTGAATCACTCCTTGAATATATACTGAACTCATTGTGCCACAGCGCGCGACAGCTGTCAATACGGGCGCTGCTGAACATGGTCGTTTCATGAATTTTCTTGTATATCAGCGCACTACTTGTTGTACCTATTATTCTACTGATGAACTATATATGGTGTTCAGCAAAAATGTTGTAGCACCTATATATTTGGCAGCAATTTTGCATACGCAAGATATAGCGATCAGACTACGCTAACCATCGATATAGTGATTTGGTTATAATCGATGGAACAGTTCATGAAACGCCCCTGTTCATCGATTATAAACCCTTTACAAAGACTGAAGCCTGATATACAATAAGTATATACTGTCATGACCTGCGGAAAATGTGGAATCGGAGGGAATCACGATGAAAAAACTCCTTACTCTGGTCGTATGCGCAGCGCTTTGCGCAAGCCTATTCGCCGCACCCGCGCTGGCGGTGAATACGGACATATCCGGTAAATTATCCATCTATACATCCATCTATCAGGATGTGCTGGATGCGATGGTCAAGGCCCTCAAGGTGGAGTTCCCCAACCTGGAGGTTGTGCCGTTCCAGGGCGGAACGGGCACGATCCAGACCAAGCTAGCTGGCGAGATGGAGGCCAAAAATATTCAGGCGGATCTGCTGCTGGTTGCGGAACCTGCGTATTCCCTTGAGCTGAAGGAGCTGGGCTACCTGCATCAGTACCAGATCGACGCGTCGGGCCTGCGCTTCCCCTACGATGAGGAAGGGTATTGGTATCCCGTGCGCGTGTGCAACATGGTGCTGGCATACAACCCTGAGATGTACGACATCTCCGAGATCCCGCAGTCATTCTACGATTTCGCATACGACACGAGCGTGAAGGGCGAAATCTCCATGGGCAACCCGCTGACCTCCGGCACGACGATGGCGGCAGCGGCGGCGCTTTCGGACAAATATGGCTACGAATACTTCACTGCGCTGGGTGAGCAGGGCGTCATGATCGAATCCGGCTCCGTAGCGCTCACCAAGCTGCAGACCGGCGAGTGCAAGGTCATCATGATTCTGGAGGAATCGGTGCTCAAGCTCCGCGAGGAAGAGGATTCCGAGATAGCCGTCATCTACCCAACGGACGGCAATATCCTTATCCCTTCTACGGTTATGACGATCGCCGAGGAGTTTGCGCCTAACAAGAACATCGCCGCAAGCGAAGCCGTCACCGATTGGCTCCTTTCAGAAGCGGGACAGCAATTCGTTCTGGATGGCTGGATGCATTCTGTGTTGAGCTCCGTGTCGGACGTACCGTACGATTCGACCGATACCGACGAGTTAATTAAGACCGACATCGGAGTAGACTGGGTGCGGTGTTATACCCAGCGCGACGAAATCCGCAAGGAATTCGAGGAGCGCGTTACGAGGTAACATTAGTATGACGGGGGAACGGCGAAGCTGATGCGGGCACGTTCCCCCGCTAAGTTGTTATACTATTACCGAGTTTGAATCTAGGAGAATACGCGGATGCTTAAAGTTGAACCGCTGCACCGTCCCGAAAGGCGCTTCTACTTCGACGTGAAGTGGCTGTTTATATTTGTCATCGTCGCCTTCATGCTTATTTTCCAAGTATTCCCACTGATTTATATGGTATACCGCGCGCTGTTCTCAACCGGGACGTTCTCGCTCGATGCGTTGAAACGCATATATACTTACGACTTGAACTGGGTGTCGCTGAAGAATACCCTCATCGGCGCAACGCTGGCCATGCTGTTCGGCACGCTCATCGCCTTCCCGCTGGCGTGGCTGGTAGGACGAACGAATATGTACGGGCGCAAGCTCTTCCGCAGCTTATTTGTGCTTACATATATGGTGCCGCCGTACCTAGGCGCGATGGCTTGGCTGCGCCTGCTAAACCCCAAAGTCGGCAACCTGAACGTTTTCCTGCGTGATCTACTCGGACTCGCTGAAAATCCGTTCAATATATACACCCTTGGCGGACTGGTCTGGGTACTGACATCATTCTATTATCCATACGCATTTATAACGATCTCTAGGGCGATGGAGAAGATGGATCCATCGTTGGAGGAGGCGTCGCGGGCTTCCGGCGCGTCGCCGCTGCGAACGCTGCTGACCGTAACGTTGCCGATGATGACGCCGTCGATAGTATCAGGCGCGATGTTGGTATTCGTTTCAGCCGCGTCCTGCTTCGGCATTCCCTCGATAGTTGCAATGCCCGGGAACATCTACACCGTGACGACGCGCATCGTAAACTACGTCTCCATCGGCAGCGCGGAAGGCCTTACCGACGCCACGTGCCTCGCGCTGTTCCTCATGCTGATGGCCGCAGTCATACTGTACTCATCCGATTTCATCGTCGGGCGCAAGCAATACATCACGGTATCCGGCAAATCCACCCGGCCGAATATTGTCGATCTCGGGAAACTGCGCATACCGATAACGCTGCTGGTAGCGGCGTTCGCGTTCGTGGTAATCATACTGCCGTTCGGCACGGTAGCAGTGACCAGCATCACAAAAAACCTAGGCAAATCCCTGCTGGCGGAGGGTAACTTCACGCTGAAGCATTGGCAAACCGTGCTGTCGCGCGACCGTATACTGCAGGGCATGCGCAACAGCCTGTCATACGCCGCGATAGCCGCGACCGCCGGCATCCTGATCGCGTGCGTCATGGCGTACTTGCTCCAGCGCACGAAGGTTCGCGGCCGACGCATCCCGGATTTCCTGATAACGCTCGGCTCCGGCTCGCCCAGCGTCGTTATCGCGCTGGGATTGATAATGACGATGACCGGGCGATTTGGTATCAACATATACAACACCATGTATATAATGATCGTTGCATACCTCATCAAGTACCAGATGATGGGTATGCGCACAGTGGTTTCAGCCATGTCGCAGATTCATGTGTCCCTCGAGGAATCCTCGCAGGTATCAGGCGCGAGCTGGCTGCTGACGATGCGCCGCGTTACACTGCCGCTGATCGGGCCGTCCATCGCGGCGGGATGGTTCCTCATATTCATCCCCAGCTTCTATGAGCTATCCATGTCCACGCTCCTATATTCCTCCAATACCGTGGTGATTGGAGTGCAGCTTCACGAGTATTGGACGTTCACCAGCCAGCAGCAAGCGTCCGCGATGGCGTTTGGCATACTCATCGTCGTGGTGGTATTGAACTTCATCTTAAGCAAGCTGACTAAGGGGAACTTCTCCATTTAACAACTTAATGGATTCAGAAAGGACGCTTTTGATGTCAACCGTAACAATCAAGGATGTGACAAAATCCTACGGCAGCAACGTTGTACTGAATCTGTTTAATGATATGTTTGACGACGGGGCGTTCATCACGCTGCTTGGGCCGTCCGGCTGCGGTAAAACGACGATGCTGCGCATTATCGCGGGCTTCGAGAAGCCCACGTCCGGTGAGGTATATATAGGAGACAAGCTGGTCAGCGGCGGCAAGACGTTCGTGCCGCCGGAAAAGCGCGACATCGGCATGGTGTTCCAGTCGTACGCCGTTTGGCCGCACATGAACGTATTCGACAACGTGGCGTATCCGCTGAAGATCAAGCGGGACAGCGGCAAGGATATCAAGTCTAAGGTAGAAACGGCGCTGGCGACCGTGCATCTGTCGCAATATGCGCAGCGATTCCCGAATCAGCTATCCGGCGGCCAGCAGCAGCGCGTGGCGCTCGCCCGCGCGCTCGTCGCCGCGCCGAAACTCCTGCTGCTGGATGAGCCGCTATCCAACCTCGACGCGAAACTGCGCGAAAGCATGCGCTTTGAGATAAAGGAAATCCAATCCCAGTTGGGTATAACGGTCGTGTACGTCACGCATGATCAGACCGAGGCGATGGCCATGAGCGACCGCATACTGGTTATCAACCGCGGCGTGGTTCAGCAAAGCGGCAGCCCGGAAGAGATATACTCGCATCCGGCGAATCCATTCGTCGCGGATTTTGTCGGAAAAGTCCAATTCCTGCCGGGCACGGCAGCGGGCGGCGTATTAACCATCAAGGGCGCGGAGCAGCGGCTGCCTTGCGACAGCCACTGGCGCGGAGACGTCGTCGCGGCTATCCGTCCAGAGAGCGTCCGCTTTGTGAATGCCAGCGACACATCAAAGGGCGAACTCACGGGCATTCTCACTAGCCGATTCTTTTTAGGTGACGTGATCGACTGCCGCGTCAGCTTGGGCGGGGATGTGTCGATGCGCGTGATCGCATCGCCGATAGACGCCGCGTCGGTAAAGCCAGGCGACAGCGTTTCATTGTCGGTCAAGCAGTGCATGGTGTTCCAGGATTCAGGCGAAGAGTACACCCAGATACTCACATAATACCGACAATTACATATTATTATAAAATTGACTGAAATTCTCCCTCAATAATCGGCGAATTAGACGTTGACTAGCGGCACACCCTAGAGTTACAATCACGGGAAGCGCATTCCGCGAACCAAATCGAGGTGATAAGGGTTTGCCCGAAGTATCGATAATGCCAGAACCTTTCCGCATCGGCGGCGTGAATGTCGGGCTTTCCGTAGTGGTAGCCTGGGGCGTAATAGGCATATTGATTATACTGATGTTAATAGCGCGGTCGAAGATCCGCCGTTTCTCCGGCGCGCCCAAGGGGTTCCAAGCATTCTGCGAATTGGTGGTCGGCGGGGTGTATGACTTCGCGAAGGGCCAGGTCGGACACATAGCGGATATAGCCGCGCCAGCCGTGCTCACGCTGATGGTCTATGTATTCACAACCAGCGTGATCGAGCTGTTCGGATTGCCGCCCGCCACCGACGACATCAACTGTACGCTCGCGCTGGGGCTATGCTCGTTCATAATCGTGAATGTTACCGCCATCCGAGTCAAGGGTTTCAAAGGCCGCGTACACGCCTGGATGCAGCCGATGGCCGGGGTTGCGCCGATGAGGATTCTCACCGACTTCATTACGCCATTCTCCATGGCCATCCGGCTGTTCGCGAATATTCTGGCGGGCGGCGTGATCATGAAACTGCTGTACGCCGTCGTGCCCGCGTTGATCCCGGCCGCACTGTCGGCCTATTTTAATGTGCTGCACGTGGGGATACAGACGTTCGTATTCGGCTTGCTGCCACTCATGTATATTGGCGAAGCGACGGAATAGATCAAGTATAAATTAGGATAAGTTCATAATAATTCAGGAGGAAAACTAACATGTCTGTATTGGGATTGATCGCTATCGGCGCGGGGCTGTACGGTTTGGCGGCGTGCGGGGTCGGCATCGGAATGGGCATATCCACCGGGCATGCGGTGGACGCGCTGGCGCGCCAGCCGGAGGCCTCCGGCAAGATCAACTCGGCGCTGATGATAGGGATGATCATGATGGAGACCGTCGCCATTTATGGGCTTCTGGTGTCGATCCTGCTGATATTCATACTGGGCGGCCGCGCCTGATGGCTACGGCTTTGGCTTATCCTAAGGAGGCCGATCCGATTGGGTGATATGTTTAACCTGGTGTCGATCGCGTGGCATATGTTCAACGCGGCGATACTGGGCACCGCCATGTATCTCTTATTGTATAAACCTGTTCGCGCGTTCATGCTGAAGCGTCAGAGCGCCGTGCAGGTTCAACTGGACGACGCCGCCTCCCGTCAGGCTCAGGCCGAACAGCTACAGCGCGACGGCGAGCGCATCCTGGAGGACGCCCAGCGCAAGGCCGCCGAGACTATCGCCAAGAGCGCCGAGACCGCCCAGAAGCGCGCCGACGAGATTACAGAGCGCGCACAAGAGGAGATCAAGCGAATCCGTGCCCGCGCCGAGGCTGACATTGATAAGATGCGCGTCCAGGCGCAGGAGGCCTTGCGCGACCAAGCGGCTGAACTGGCTGTGCAGATGGCCGAGAAGCTGATCGGACGCGGTATCACCCAGGACGATCATGCCAAACTGATAGATGCCTTGATCGAAAGGTTGTGAGCTGATAATGAAGGCAGGCATCATCAGGACGGCGTTCCCGCTGACGAAGGAGCAGCGCGCCGCCATCAAGAGCAGCTTCGAGGCGAAGCTGGGTTCGCCTGTCGATCTGCGCGAGGAGATCGAGCCGGGGCTGATCGGCGGCGTGGCCGTGGATATCGACGGCATCACATACGACGGGTCGGTTCGTTCATCCTTGGATAGTATGGCGCGCGAGCTGCACGGCCTGGAACCCATTCACAGCGCCGGGGATCAATCCAGTGAAAATATGTTGGATGTCCAAAACGTCAGCGGCGCACTCAAGGCGCGGCTGGCCAACGTTCAGCCGGAGACCATCGTGCGCGGCACGGGTTACGTACTGAAAACCGGTGACGGCGTGACGATGGTGAGCGGCTTGTCGGGCTGTCGGCTGAATGAGATGGTGGAATTCGAGGGCGGCGGCTTCGGCATCGCCATGAACCTGGAGGAAGAGTCCGTCGGCGTGGTCATGCTGGGCGCGGATCCGAAGGTATCCGACGGCCAGCGCGCGTGGGGAACCGGGCAGGTACTCTCCGTCCCAACAGGCGACGAACTGTTGGGACGCGTGGTCGATCCGCTGGGCATACCGCTGGACGGCGGGCTGCCCATCCATTCAGAAGGCTTGCGGCCGATTGAAGCGCCCGCGCCATCCGTGTTGGCGCGCAAGCCCGTCGAGCGTCCGCTGGAAACGGGGCTGATTGCCATCGACGCGATGATCCCCATCGGGAAAGGCCAGCGCGAACTCATCATCGGCGACAGGCAGACGGGGAAAACCACCATCGCTATCGACACCATCATCAACCAAAAAGGTAAAGATATCGCGTGCTTCTACGTGGCGATCGGGCAGAAGGCCTCGTCGGTGGCGTCCATTGTCGAATTACTGCGTGCAAAGGGCGCTATGGAGTACACCTGCGTGGTGTGCGCTACGGCTTCGGATTCGCCGACGATGCAGTATATAGCGCCGTATTCGGCATGCGCTATGGCCGAACGCCGCATGGCTGACGGCGGCGATGCGCTGATCGTATATGACGATCTGTCGAAACACGCGGTCACATACCGAACGCTGTCGCTATTATTGAGAAGGCCGCCGGGCCGCGAGGCTTACCCGGGCGACGTATTCTACCTGCATGCGCGGTTGCTGGAGCGCGCTGCTCAACTTTCAGACGAGAACGGCGGCGGCTCGCTGACGGCGCTGCCCATCATCGAGACACAGGGCGGCGATATATCGGCGTACATCCCAACGAACGTGATATCGATCACAGACGGTCAGATATTTCTGGATTCAGAATTATTCCGCGAGGGGCAACGTCCGGCGGTGAACAGCGGGCTATCCGTCTCGCGCGTAGGCGGCGCGGCGCAGACACAGGTGATGCGCAATGCCGTGGGCCAGCTGCGGCTGGAACTGGCCCAGTACCGCGAGATGCAGGTATTCTCCAGGTTCTCATCCGACATGGACAAATCGACGCAGGATATGCTCGCGCACGGCGAACGTCTGAATGGTTTGTTATGTCAGGAGAATCATAAGCCGTATCCGGGTTCCATACAGGCGGCGATGCTGTATACGCTGACCCGTACGCTGCTGCCTAAGGATATTCCGCTTCACACACTGGAAAAGTGGAAAACGGCGTATCCGGATTTCCTAGCAACGCGATATTCGCCGCTGGTGAGACGGCTGGAGACGGGCAAACGGCTGGATGATTCCGACGAGGCGGAGCTGCGACAGGCCGCCGCCGAGTGGGTGCGTGAGGCCGGGCTGGTTTATCCTAAGGATCAGCGGGTGACATCCGCGCAGGAGGGTTAGCCGTGGGCGCGCTGCAGGAGATTCGCCATCACCGGAAGGTTGTGGAGGATACGCGCAAGATTACCCGCGCGATGTACCTGATCGCCTCGGCCAAGATGAAGCGTGCGATGCGTATGCATGACCAGAATGAGGTTTCATTTGAACGCACGCGGTCGAATATCCGGTTCATATTGGAGAGCATACACACGCCGACGAGTAACCCGTTCTTCAGACCGCATGGCGAACGGACGGCGTATCTGGTCATAGCGGGCGATAAGGGGTTGTGCGGCGGATACAATCATGAGGTGTTGAAGCTGGCGGAGTCGACCATGCAACAGACACCTACGGATAAGCGTAGCCTGCTGGTTATCGGGCATATGGCCGCGGATTATTTCATGAAGCGCGGGCAGCACCCGGATGTGCATTACATGCACGTGATACAGGATCCCAGTTTGAGGAACGCAAGAGCGATTACGACGGAGCTTTGTTACCTGTTCGGACAGGACGCGTTGGATAATGTTTACGTTGTATACACACAGCTACGGAGCGGCTCGGTGCTGATGCCTACGGCTAGACGGCTGCTGCCGATATTCCACGAGGATTTTGAGGATGCCGCGCCGATTGAGACGCCGGTGCATGGGTTGATGTATCATCCGTCGAGGTATGACGCGCTGGATATGATGGTTAAACATTACTTGATTGGGTGGGTTTATTCGGCGCTGGTGCAGGCGTACGCGTCGGAACATTTCGCGCGGATGACGGCGATGTACGCCGCTACGCATAACGCGGATGAGATGCTCAACCGATTGAACATCCAGTGGGGGCATGCGCGGCAAGCCGCTATCACGCAGGAACTCACGGAGATAATCGCTGGCGCTGGGTTATGATTCACGGTAAACACATGGGTCCAGGGCACTGCCCTGGTCAGGGGATCCAAGGGGCTGAAAGCCCCTGGTAGGGGTCCGGGGGCGAAGCCCCCGAAACCCCATATGGAGGTCGCATGACGGGAACTGTTATCAGGATTGTGGGACCTGTGCTGGATGTACAGTTTCCGAACGATATATTGCCCGCAATTCATACGTTGTTATATGTGATTGACGGGGATCGGCGAGTGGCGCTGGAAGTCTCCCAGCACATGGATCACGCCGCGCGGTGCATCGCACTAGGCGCAACAGAAGGATTAGCGCGTGGCATGGCCGTGGAGGATTCCGGCGGGCCTATCAAGACGCCCGTCGGACGCGGGGTATTATCGCGCGCGCTGAACGTGCTGGGCGATCCGATCGACGAAAAGGGTCCGATAGATGCGGCGGATCGTTGGAGCATCCACCGGAAACCGCCGTCATTCGCGCAGATGCGGCCAGTTACGCAGGTATTCGAGACGGGTATAAAGGTTATAGATTTGTTAGCTCCATACGCTCACGGCGGGAAGATTGGATTGTTTGGCGGCGCGGGCGTGGGTAAAACCGTTCTGATATTAGAATTGATCCACAATATCGCGACGGAGCACGGCGGTTACTCGGTATTCACGGGCGTGGGCGAGCGCTCGAGGGAAGGCAACGATCTGCTGCTGGAGATGGAAAAGTCGGGCGTGCTGGAGAAAACCGCGCTGGTATTCGGCCAGATGAACGAGCCGCCCGGCGCTAGGATGCGCGTGGCAATGACGGGGCTTACCGTTGCGGAGTACTTCCGCGACGCGCTCAAGCAGAATGTGCTGCTGTTTATCGACAATATATTCAGGTATGTGCAGGCGGGCAGCGAGGTTTCCGCGCTGCTGGGCCGGATGCCGTCGGCGGTGGGTTATCAACCGACGCTGGCCAGCGAGGTTGGCGCGCTGGAGGAACGCATAGCGTCGACGGGCGAATCCGCGATCACGTCGGTTCAAGCGATATATGTTCCAGCGGACGATCTGACGGATCCGGCCCCGGCATCCATATTCACACATTTAGATGCGACTACGGTTCTCAGCCGGGCGGTGTCGGAGATGGGGATTTACCCGGCGGTCAGTCCGCTGGATTCCAGCTCGAGGATACTGGATCCGGCCATAGTGGGGCGGGAGCATTATGACACGGCGTTGGGCGTGTTAAGCGCGCTGCAGCGGTATAGAGAATTGCAGGATATAATTGCTATACTGGGCATGGAGGAATTGTCGGAAGCTGATCGGGTGATCGTGCATCGGGCAAGGAGGATTCAGCGGTTTTTATCACAACCCATGTTTGTGGCGGAGGTATTCTCGGGATTGCCGGGGCGGTATGTGCCCATGGCGGACACGGTGAGATCGTTCAAGGATATATTGGATGGGAAGGCGGATGATCTGCCGGAGAGCGCATTCTACATGGCGGGGGATTTGGACGATGTGCGGCGCGCGGCGGCGGGGACAACGGGGGAGAGTGGGCCGACGTTGCCCATGACGCGCGTGACGACGGAACAGCCGGATACGCGCAAGAAGATTCTGCCGAAGCTGCCGAAGTCGCCTATAGCGAAGTCTGACGACGAGTCGAAACGGTGATGGTATGCGTAGTTTCCATATAGTGATACTGACACCGGAGCGAACGTTCTTCGAGGGGGACGCGGAGGAGTTGGTGTTCCCGACGGTGGATGGGCTGTACGGGGTGCTCGTGGGGCACCAACCGGAGGTCGTGATATTGGTCGATGGCGTTGTACGGATGACGATGGAAGGGGCGGTTAGGGAGGTCGCGGCTAGCGATGGGTTTGTTACGATATTGCCGGAGAGTGTTACGATAATATTACAGACGGCGGAATGGCCGGAGGATATCGATAGGCGAAGGGCTGAGGACGATCGACGCGCAGCGGAGGAAGCGTTGCGGCAGCAGCAGAGTCAGAGGGAATTCGTGTTGGCGCGGAGTATGCTGGCGCGCGCTATGACACGGCTGCAGGTTACTGAACGTGTGGCTAAAAATAATCCACAGTAAGGTTTTGATTAACGGTAAAATGAAGGTCCAGGGCAATGCCCTGGTCAGGGGATCCAAGGGGCTGAAAGCCCCTGGTGAGGGTCCGGGGGCAAAGCCCCCGAAAATCCCCCCGCAGGGTTAAACAGTAGCAATCCTCTTTAGCATTGACCTAACGCCCGGTATTGCCGCAACCGCCACGCAGATGATCATCTCCGGCAGCAGGTACGATCCGTTATATATGATCGAGTAAATGAGCGGATTCTGCGCGCCGGCATACTCGTACCAAAAGACCACGCCCGCGAGTATCGCGCAGATAAACCTTCCTACGACGCCAACCAAAATTCCAACAAGGAATCCACCGTCGTCCCGCCAACCCCGGAACAGCGCGGCCAATCCAAGAATCCCAAACGCGATTGGATAATCCAGCATCACTTGCCAGAAGCTAAGAATATCCGGGCTGTAGAGCAGATTCAACAGGCCGAATGCCACGCCCGCCAGCACGCCCGGTGCGAGGCCGAAGTAGTACGCAAACGCGAGGATGGGCAGCATGGATGCCGGAGTGACGCTGCCGCCCTGGGGCATGCTGAACAGCTTGACGCAGTGCAGCACGAACGCCAACGCAACGCACAGCGCGCCAATAGCCAGGATACGCGGCGAGCGCAGTTCCTTACGGCCGCGCGCGAGAACCATGACCCCCGCGCCGATGAGGATCAAGGCGATCAGCACACCCCAGGTTGGCGCGGATATCTTTGCGAATCTCGAGAACACTTTAGTTTCCTCCCCAAAATAAATTCCCGCGTGCGGCGCGCGCAAGCGGGAAGCGGTTGGCTCCGGCAGGATTCACATAACGATTATGAATTCATACACGGTATCCGCGCTTCCCTTCGGTAGGATTACCTACACAGGTTCCAAGGGTTGGGCGGTCTGCCCTCTCAGCCGTGGAATTCATGTGAATCCCGCAGCGCCCCCAGCGGTTTCAGCAAGAGTATCATAACACGCGCGATTTGTCAAGGAGTGTCGACATGCATCATTTTTTCGCGTATCTGTCGAGGATGCGGCACATCCGGCGCTGGAGCCTGATGCGCAACTCGATGCCCGAGAACGACCTGGAGCACGCGGCGCTGACGGCAATACTGGCGCACGCGCTGGCGATAATCCGGCGCGACCAATTCGGCGGGACGATCGATCCGGATCATTGCGCCGCCGTCGCGCTGTATCATGATGCTTCTGAAGTGATAACTGGCGACATGGCCACACCCATCAAGTATTTCAACCCTGGGATAGCAGCGGCGTACAAGGAGATCGAGCGCGCGTCGCAGGAAAAGTTGCTGAGCATGCTGCCCGAACCCATGGCGGCGACCTATCGGGAGATGATCCAGCCGGACACGTCGTCGGAATGCTGGCGGCTCATCAAGGCTGCCGACAGTTTGGCCGCGTACCTGAAATGCGTGGAGGAATTGTCGGCGGGGAATGAGGAATTCCGCAAGGCTGCGGACGCGACGCTGAATAAGATTCAGCAGAACACACTGCCAGAGGTGGCGATTTTCCTGAAGGATTACGCGCCGAGCTTCGGCTTGGCACTGGATGAGCTGAACTAATACCATTTAACGAATATTATGATTGAATAGGAGCGATGGTTATGGAGGAATACACATCATTGCGCCAGCGAGTGCTGGATGCGAACCTGCTGCTTGCGAGGAGCGGATTAGTTATACTGACATGGGGTAACGTCAGCGAAGCCGACCGCGTGGCGGGGGTATTCGCGATAAAACCCAGTGGAGTACCATACAACCGGATGACGGTGGACGACATTGTGGTAGTTTCACTAAAAACTGGTGACATAATTTGGGGGGATTTGAATCCATCCTCCGATACGCCGACGCATCTGAAGCTGTATCAGGCCTGGGCGGACGTCGGCGGCATTTGCCACGCGCATTCGACATACTCCACGGCGTGGAGCCAATTCGGTTGGGGGATCGTGTGTGCGGGAACGACACACGCGGATACGTTCGACGGCGAAGTGCCGATTACCCGAAAGTTGAAAAAGCAGGAGATTGACGCTGCGTACGAAGCCGCGACGGGCGACGTCATTATCGAGGCGTTTTCGAATAAGGATGGGCGCGATCCGATGGGTACCCCGGCCGCGCTGGTGCGGCAGCATGGCCCATTCTCATGGGGGAATAGTGGGTATCACGCGGTTGAGCACATGATGATACTGGAGGAAGTCGCGAAGATCAACAGCATCCAAAGCGCGCTGATGTCCTCGCAATACGGCGGAATGGGCAAGCTGGACGAATCGCTGCGACGTAAGCATTACGAGCGCAAGCACGGCTCGAATGCTACGTACGGGCAGAAGTAGATTATTAACACATATTAATTATCTCGCAGATGCAATATCCCGCGCGACGGCAATACCCGTGCACGATGCCTGCATCAAGCCGCGGGTAATGCCCGCGCCGTCGCCGATCGCGTACAGCCCCGGAATCTCCGTCTCGAACCGCTCGTTGACGCGCACTTTAGACGAGTAAAACTTCACTTCGACGCCGTAGAGCAGCGTATTCCTGTCGAATAATCCCGGCGCAAGGTGGTCGAACGCGCGCAATGCCTCGATGATCGAGGTCAAGTGGCGCGACGGGAGCGCGAAGGACAGGTCGCCAGGCACTGCGGTGGCGAGCGTCGGAATGGTTGTGGATTTCGACAACCGATCGGAGTTGGTTCTGTGGCCGTGCATCAGATCACCTAGGCGCTGCACCATGATCGGGCCGCCGGTCAGCATATTCGCCAACTGCGCGATGTAGCGGCCATACTCGATCGGCTGGTTGAACGGCTCCGTAAACCCCGTCGAAACCAACACTGCGAAGTTGGTATTCGCCGTGCGCAGCGCGGGATCGGCGTAGCTGTGCCCGTTTACGACCGCCAACCCGCCCTCATAGTGTTCCTGGGAGACGACACCGCCAGGGTTCATGCAGAATGTGCGGACCTTATTCTCATATGTGTCCGAGTAGTAAACTAACTTCGCCTCATATAAATGTTTTGTTAGATGATCTAATATAGCGTTGGGCACTTCCACCCGAACGCCGATATCCACCTCGTTATGCTTTGTACCCAAGCCTAACCGTTGTATCTGGCGCGACAGCCAAGCCGCGCCGCCGCGTCCGGGCGCCGCGACAATTTTCGGCGCTTTTAGCGTGCGCACCGAACCATCCCGCGCCGTGACCGTCACCCCTGCGATGCGGCCATCCTCGACCAATAAATCCTGCGCGGTAGTCAGTTCAAAGAATTCGATCTTGCCATCCAGCGCGGTGTGCATGTTGCCCAGCACACGGGCGGCGTTCTCGGTGCCCAGATGCCGCACGGGGCAGGGGATCAGCCGGATATTGTAGCGGCTTGCCTCGTATGCGATCTCATCCACCTTGGGCGAATTCAACCCGTGCACCGTCACGGGCGCGCCGAACCGCAGGTAAATATCGTCGGCATGCCGGATCAACGCCATGGCATCCTCGTGGGGTATGTACTCCGTGATGTGACCGCCGACCTCGTCCGACAGCGACAGCTTCCCGTCGGAGAACGCCCCGGCTCCCGCCCAGCCATGCACTATCGCGCACGGCACGCAGTGCACGCAGCGACCGGTCTTGCGCGCCGGGCATTCGCGCCGGGCGATCGCACGGCCGATATCCAGCATGGCGATGGACGCGTCGGGCTTCAGCTCGGTCAATTCAAGCGCGGTGAATATCCCCGCCGGACCCGCTCCGATAATTATTACATCGAATGCCGCGTCCGCCGCGGGTGAATCAGCTCCCATATACAACCTCACTGATAATGAATTTAGTATTATTATGTTGTTTGCATGTATATAATACTCATTTCCAGCGCGGGTGTCAAGGGAATCGTATGGTGACAATCGTGCGGCAGCAGCTAAATCCGCGCCATTCGTCAATCATCCTGCACATCCGATATTCTGCACCAAGAGGTTTTTCTTCTCATGTTCCAAATAATAATCGATACTAACATATCATCTGAACTAAAGGAAATCAACACTATGCACTACAGGATTTTTATGTTAAGAGTAACGACCGCCTCGGGCGCAACTACGCGGAGATTATTGTGCAGTAGCGCATCATCTCAAAGGACATGGGAACGGCGATTATCGTTATGGATGTGCCATTGGTAGTTTAATAGCTGACATTTGCAAATATTATGTAAACGTGTCCGGCTTAATAGCCGGACACGTTTACAACCGATCGCACTACAGCGGCAGATCCTTCTCCTTGAACACCTTTATGCCAACGGCATACAGAACAACACCAAGCACGGCCAGAATCGTAAATTGCGGCCAGTATGTCCCGCCGCCCGTTATATCTCCTGGCGCGAACAATGTGTTCAGCGAAAGATACTTGAAATTCTCCAAACTGCTGCCCACCTGCGACATGATCTGGAATATGAAGAACGCAACCGGAATCCCCGCCCCAAGCGCGAGCGAATTTTTTGACAGGTTGAACACGCATGAGAACAGGAACGAAATGCTCGCCAGCGCGAACATCAGCAGGAACGCGCCGAGGTTGAGCATCAAGTAATCCTTCACGCTGAAGTCAATGCCTTTATCAAGATTGATCTCATTGCCTGCCAGCTGCGTATTGATGATGGTCAGGAATGCCGTTTCATTCTGTGCGTCGATTATATCTTCGGGAGTTCCTGCTGGAAACATTGCGGAAGGGATCAGCGCGGCGGCTTTGGATGCCGCGGCCAGCGCCGCCGGATCAGCCTTGATCTTACCCATGTCCGTCGCTAAGTCGCCGGCATCGACGTCCAGTACCTCCGCCGCAGCCATGATACCGGCCATGAACTTGGTCTGCATATCCTTCATTAGTTCGGCGGGCATTTGATCGGCAGGCATGGTTTGCAGATTCACGCCACCACTATCGTTATCGCCCGCGAGTTTCTGGTTAAGATAAAGCGTGTAGACGTCAAGGTCAATACCCCTTGCCTCCGCTCGCGCTTTCAGCGCGGTTTCATTATTCAAGATGAGCGCGAGGTCATTGGAAACGGTCTCGTTATCCTGTTTGAGTACAGTCGCCGCCGCTTTAACATCCTCAGTATATTCCGATCCCCATAGCCCGTGATGGGCAATCTGCACCGTTGAAAGACCGACGATAGTTATAACAAGGAACATGCACAGCACGCTGGTGATCAAGTACAGCGCTTGTGTGCGCACAACCTTGGTGCGCTTAATGGGCGTTGAAAGCAGATACGCCATCGAGCCGCGATCCACCTGCGATGCGACGAGCGAGTTGCCTGTCATGATAACGAATATCAACGACAGTATCACCCCCTGCATGCCATAAAAACTCTGTCCCAGCATGCCGAGCAGGGATGTCATGCCACCCATGCGGTCGCCCATCATGTCGGCTATGCCAGGCATGTCCTTGACCATATCCATCATGCTCTGAATCATTTTGGGATCATAAACCCCGATAACGAGCGCGCTCATAGCGGCCATTATCGCGGTGAACACCAGCCACAACTTCCAGTTTGATCGGAGCGTCTGCTTGAAGATCGTCTTGCTGAACATCATTGGTTCCTCCCTTAATATAGACTCTTGAAATATTTCTCAAGAGAATATTTGATTTCGGTGATAAACTTCACCCTATAACCTTTGAGTATAGCCAAGAAGCGGTTTATATCCCTATCGTTGACGTTGACCATTACTTGATTCTGCCCTTCACGCTGCTCGGCAAAGTCCAAAGCCTCGCCCGTGAAACGGAGGTACTCGTCAACCGAATCAAACTCAACCTTGTAAACCTTATCCTGGTTATGCTTTATATCAAGGGTGGATTTAACGGCGATGATTCTGCCGTCCTTGATTAGCGCCACCTTGTCGCAGGTGTCCTCCACTTCCTCAAACATGTGGCTGGACATGAACATGGTCTTGCCCTTTCGCTTCTCATCGTTGAGGATGTCGACGAACTCCGCCCGCATCAATGGGTCAAGCCCGGTCGTCGGCTCATCCATGACCAGGATTTCGCTGTCGGCCATAAGCGCCGCCACAATCGCCGTTTTCTGCTTCATGCCTTTGGACATCCGCTTCAAATTGGCGGTGGGGTCAAGCTGCAGCTTTGCCGTGATGGACTGCGCGTATGACATATCCTTCAGCCCGAGTAATTCCGCTTGACGGCGCAGGAATTCGGTTCCGGTAGGAGCGTCCGGGAACGCGATCTCGCCTGGTATGTATCCGATACTCTTCTTGATCGCGGCGGAGTCCGTCCACGCGTCCAATCCGTTGATGGAGATGCTGCCCTTATCCGGGCGCAAGAATCCCATCATCTGCCGGATGAGCGTGGTTTTACCCGCGCCGTTCGTGCCGACAAAGCCGAACACCTCGCCGCGATCTATGGAAAGGCTCACGTCGAAGTTGCCGCGGCCGTCGCCATAATCCTTTGTGATATTCTTGATGTTAATGAATGGATCAGTGCGCGGCATTCGCGGCACCTCCCTGCATAGCCACCTCTGCGGTTGTATTGCGGTCGTAGAACTTCATGAAGTAATCCTCCAGGGTAAACTTGATTTCAGAGAAGAAAAGCAGCTGATAGTCCGCCAGTATCGATACTAGTTTATTTACCTCCGCATCATCAATACGGATCTTGGCTTGATTGCGATGCCGTTTCACCGAAACAACATTCAGCCGCTTGGTATACTCCGCCTCTTCGCGGAAACGCTCGAATTCCGCCTTGGATGCGAATTCAACTTTGAACGTCTTGCTCTCACTATGGCGCAGGTCGTTAGCCACAAATGTCGATACCAACCGCCCATCCTTTATGATTGAGATGCGGTCGCATGTCGCGTCCACCTCTGAAAAGATATGGCTCGACAACAGGATTGTCTTGCCGCGCGCTTTTACCTCGTTAATGAAGCTGATGAAGATGTCCTGCATCATCGGGTCCAGCCCGCTGGTCGGCTCATCCAGCACGAGTATCGCGGGATCGTGCATGAAAGCCGTAACGATAGCCAGTTTGCGCTTCATGCCCAAGGACATGCGCTTCAGACCGCCAGACGGCTCAAGCTCAAACTTCTTTATAAGAGATTGAGTATATGCCATATCCCTCATACCGCGCAGCTCCGCCATCATTTTGATGAACTGCGTGCCCGTCAGCGCCTCCGGCAGCGCGATTTCACCCGGCAGGTATCCTACATCGCGCTGGATGTCATAGTGCCTCTCCCAGCTATCCATACCGTTTACCGACGTATGTCCCTGCTGCGGACGCGAGAAGCCCATGATATGCCGGATGGTTGTGGTTTTCCCGGCCCCGTTGGGACCGAGAAAACCATACACCTCACCCTTGTTAACGTTAAATGTCACATCAAATACCCCGCGCCCGCTGCCAAAATCCTTGGTCAAATGGTCGATCTGTAGTACTGGCATCGCTTTCCTCCTTGTGCGTACTGCGTTTACCATTTATGCCGCCTGTTCAAACTGACTGTTGTACAGCTCCGCGTAGAATCCGCCCTTCGCCAGCAAATCCTCATGTTTGCCGCTTTCCACAATATCGCCATCCTTCATGAACAGTATCATGTCGGCGTTCCTTATTGTGGACAGCCGATGCGCGATGACGAACGACGTGCGCCCGGCGGTCAATTTATCCATAGCCTCCTGTACAATGCGTTCCGTGCGCGTATCGACTGAACTGGTCGCCTCATCCAGTATGAGCAACGGCGCGTTCTGGATCATGGCGCGGGCAATGGTGACAAGCTGCTTCTGCCCAAGCGACAGGCTGGCCTTATCGTTCAGCACGGTGTCATAACCTTGGGGGAGCGTTCGGATGAAGTGGTGCAATCCCACCGCTTTGCAGGCGTCCTTGACTTGCTCATCGGTCACGCCGGGCTTTGAATAGATGATGTTCTCCTTGATCGTCCCTTCAAAGAGCCAGGTATCCTGCAGCACCATGCAAAACTGCTCATGCACGTTTTCCCTTGTCACCTGATGGGTGGGTATGCCGTCCAGCAGGATCTCACCGCCGTTCAATTCATAGAAGCGCATAAGGAGGTTGACAATCGTGGTCTTACCCGCGCCGGTCGGACCGACGATCGCGATCTTGTGCCCCGCGTCTATCTTCGCGGAGAAATCATGGATGATCATCTTATCCTTTTCATATCCAAACATAACATGTTTGAACTCGACATCGCCGCTCACGCTGCCCAGCCGTTTCGCCTTCTGGCTCTCATCCGTCAATTCATCTTCATCAAGGAAAGCGAACACGCGCTCGCCAGCAGCGGCGGTACGCTGCAAACTCTGCATAGCCTGCGCCAGTTGCGACAGCGGCTGGGTAAATTGACGCACATACATCATGAACGCGACGATCACGCCGAATGAAATACTGCCGTTCATCGCCAGCGCCGCGCCGACCACGCAAACCGCCACGTACCCGAAGTTACCTATGAAACTCATGAAAGGCATCATCATGCCCGACATGAACTGGGATTTCCAGCCGCTGTTGTACAGGGTTTGGTTGATACCGTCAAAGGTTTCCTTCGCGGCTTTGCCGCCGTTGTAGGCCTTGACTACATTGTGGCCCGAATAGATCTCCTCGATATGCCCATTGATGGCGCCCAAGCCCTCTTGCTGCGCCTTGAAATACTTCTGCGACTTGGACATGATCACCATCATCAGCGCGAACCCCAGCAGGCTGGAAACAGTCGCGGTGAGCGCCAATATCCAGTTGGTATAGAACATCATGATCAGCGACCCAACAAACATCGCGACCGCGCGCACCAGCGAGTCAATGCTTTGGTTGAGCGTCTGGCCGATCGCGTCAACGTCGTTGGTCACGCGCGACAACACATCGCCATGACTCGTTCCGTCAAAATATTTGAGCGGCAGACGGTTGATCTTGCCGGAGATGTCGCTGCGCATATTCTTGGAAATCCTGGCAGTTATGGTCGCCATCATATAGTTCTCGGCGAAGCTGAGTATCGCCGACCCTGCATAGAAGAACACCAGCAGCATGGCGATGCTCCCTACGACAGAAAGGTCGATCGCGCCCAGAACGGGCACGCCGTCGATCAGCGCCGGAAGCCCTTTCGCCACCTCGTTGGCCATATCTTTGAGCTTATCCGGACCGATTATCTGCAGAACCGTGCTGCCAGCCGCGATAATCAGCGCAATCACGATAAAGGGCAGATACCGCTTGCAGTAACGGATCAGCTTGCCCCATGTGCCTTTGAAATCCTGCGCCTTTTCCGTCGGGCTGCTCATCGCACCCGGCCCGCCGCGCATACCGCCCCTGCCGGGCGCGCTTCTTTGTGCGTTTACACTTTGGCTCATGACGCAAGCTCCTTTTCGCTTAATTGAGAGACCGCAATTTCTCTGTAAACCGGGCAGTTTTCCAGCAGTTCTTTATGCTTGCCGCTGCCTACCACCTTTCCTTCATCCAGCACGATGATCTGATCCGCATCCATAATAGTGCCGATGCGCTGGGCGACGATCATGCTGGTAACACCGGCGGTTTCTTTCTTCAGAACGCTGCGCAGAACGCGGTCGGTCTTATAGTCCAGCGCGGAGAAGGAGTCGTCGAATATGTATATCTCCGGCTTGCGGCAGACGGCGCGGGCTATAGCCAGCCGCTGCTTCTGTCCGCCGGATACGTTGGTGCCGCCTTGCGCGATGTCCGCATCGTATCCGCCGTCCATCTTCTCCACAAAATCCGTGCCTTGCGCGATACGCACGGACGCTTTGACCTGGTCTGAAGCGAAACTGCCTTTTCCATTATCGCCAAAGGCAACGTTTGAAGTGATAGTACCCTTGAACATAACCGCCGTTTGAGGCACATACCCGATTTTGTTATAGAGTGCCTCCAGTTGATAGTCTTTAACATTAACGCCATCAACGAGCACCTCGCCTTCCGTGGCATCGAAGAAGCGGGGTACCAAGTTGATCACCGTTGATTTGCCGCTGCCGGTGGAACCTATGAACGCGATGGTTTCCCCCTGCTTTACCGTAAAGCTGACATCATGAAGGACATAGTCGGCGGCATCCGGATACTTGAAACTGACATGGTTGAACTGCACCTCACCCTTGCGCTTCGCCATCCCGTCGGTCATCCTGCCGCCCACTATGGTTGGCACGGTATCCAGCACCTCGTTGATACGCTTGGCTGAAACACTGGCTCTGGGCAGCATTACGAACATCATGACCATCATCATAAACGACATGATCACCTGCATGGCATAGGACGAAAACACAACCATGTTGGAGAACAGCGTCAATCTATCTACCGCGCCCGCCGAGTTGATCAGATGCGCGCCTATCCAATAGATGGCCAGCGGCAGTCCGCTCATGATAACCGTCATCATCGGCATCATGACCGCCATAGCGCGGTTGGTGAATAGCTGCGTGCCAGTCAGTTCATTATTGGCAGCCTCGAAACGATCGTTTTGATAGCCTTCGGCGTTGTACGCTCTGACGACGCGCAGCCCTGTCAGGTTCTCCCTTGTGACGCGCGTGAGGTTATCGGTCAAGGTTTGCATCTTGCGGAACTTCGGCATCACGAATACCATGAGCAACCCTATAACCGCCACCAGGATCACCACAGCGACGCCCGTCGTAAGCGACCATTCAGACCCCTTGCCCGCTATCTTCGTTACCGCCCACACCGCCATGATCGGCGCTTTGATCAGTACCTGCAGCGCCATCGTGACGAGCATCTGAATCTGCGTCACGTCGTTCGTGGAACGGGTGATCAAACTGGACGTTGAGAAGCGGTTGATCTCCTCCATCGAGAAGGAATCGACCTTGTGGAATATCAAACCGCGAACTCGCTGTGAGAAAGATGCCGCGATCCTGGCGGCGAAAAACCCGACGATGAACGCGGTGGCGAGACTGCCCAGCGCGCACAGCAGCATGAAGCCTCCCGCTTTCCAGATCTCGCTCATCTCACTGCCCGCTGTTTGGGTGAGCCTGGTTATCTCCGACATATAGTCCGGCAGTTTCAGATCAAGCCATACCTGCGCGACGATGAATACCAGGCTTAGCAGCATCTGCCACAGTTCCTTGGGTTTTAGGTGCTTGAGTATTTTGAGCACTGATCATAGCCCTCCTTGTAGATATTGGGTTCACTGGCAAAAACCGACAAATTCGACTGAATTCATTCATATTTTCTGCAATGAAAAGGTCTACCTCTCATTATAGCAGACCTTAATAATGCCGCGCTTATCCGGCGGATGTCATGACGGCGGCGCTGGATCCGTGCCCAAGATGCGGAATATGATATTCGTAAACGCCTGTACCTTTGGCGGTTCATGCTCGGGCGTTTCCAACAATCCCATCAAGCCGCTGAATCCCTGCAGGATGAATACCGCGGTTTCCTTGGGATACTCACAATGCCATGAGCCGTCCGCATTCCCTCTTTCAATAAGCGCAAGCAAATGAGACAGCGACGCCGCCGACATTTTTTTGGAGCAATACTCGATGAGCGCCGCGTCGCTGCGCAAACTGGGGATCAGCTTGTCGTTGCAGTCGTAATTCGGACGGCTGCTGAGCAAAAGCGTCAATCCATCCAAAGCGGAACCTTGATGAGCCGCCAGTTTTTGCTCTATCAGAGTGAATCGTTCGGCGGCGATTTCATCTATGACCGCGTACAGAATATCTGTCTTGGACTTGAAGTAGTGATAAACCAACCCTTGCGCCACATTGATATGGGCTGAAATATCCGCCACCTGAGTCTTGTCAAACCCGTTTTCCGAGAACAGTTTTCTTGCGGTATCGATGATCTCCTGCCGCCGTTCCTCCACCGGTTTTGTTACCCTTGGCATCAAGTGACCTCCCGCTTACGCAGCGAACTTATCCAGGTTAAAGCTGCCTTGCTTGACTTCCTTGGCAGTAAACTGCTCCGCATTCGCAGCAGGCTTACCAATTACAGTCTGCGCGTCCTTCGCCGCGCCTTCCAATCCTGAACTGCCGCAAGTTACCAGCAGCTCATAGGACTTGATGCTATCCTTATAGTAGGACATATAACTGCGGATAGGGGTAGCGAGCGCGCCAGCCCACACGGGCGAGACAAAGTATACTTTGTCATACTTGGCCGCATTATGCATCTCGCCCGTAAACTTCGCGGTCGCCTTGCGAGCAGCCTGAAGGGCGGCCGAAATGAATGAGACCTTCTCTGTCTTCGCGTACCCAATGCGATCGATATCGCTCCCCAGTTTCTTCTGCAGCGCTTTTGCCAGACGCTCGCTGCCTCCTGTCCGCGAATAGTAAACAACCAGGTACTTACTGGCCACGGAAACCCCTCCTTCTTTAACATCTTTCTCATATCGAATGTAGTCGGTGCGATTCATCGGCTACTCGCTTAGTATATTATGCTGATTGAATTAAGTCAATACTCTTTCACGCGTTGAAATGTGACTGCTGTGTGAAAGGCGGTCAGGGGTTGCGAAGCGCCATGCTATATACCCACACCCTCGGTGGTTTCACCTGCCGATAAGAGCGCGGTTACTGGTCGCTAATTCCACGTCCTATCAAACTCCGCAACGCGTTGCGCGTTCACCCGCATTATTACCTCGCCGGAAATCATGTTAGGGTGAAAAACAAGATCATATTCCGGAGATTTTGGCTTATACTGATTCACGCCATAGGCGACGCTATTCGGTGGAATATCCTTCGTAATAATCGCGCCCGCGCCAACGACCGTGTTCTCGCCGATTATGATGGGGCCGAGAATCTTTGCCCCATCCGCAATGATTACGCCCTCTGCGAGAATCGGTGTCCCAACGTTTTCCCATCTACTTTGAATTTTGTTATACCGCAGATTTGAGCCAATCGTGACGTTCTGAAAAATCACCACGTTTTTGCAGATTTTCGCCGCCACAACCGTACAGCCTCGCGCGTGATGCGCGAAAAGAACGCTTTCATCCATATCCACACAGTTGATTTCGCTGCAATACCGCCGCTCCAGCAATTCCGCCGCACGGCTTCGCTCCACCGAATCCGCGGAAAAGCAATTCATTTTTAGCAGTTCGTCAAATGACAAGTTTTCCATCATTTCTATCGTTTCATTCCTTTCGATAGTTTCTGGCGGCCTTTGCGTATTTTGAGCTTGCGTTTTGCATGAGCTTATTTATCGAAGTACGATATTCTTGATACTCCATTTTTCACATCCTTTAATCCACTTACAGCAGTTTTTCGATGTGCGGAACAAGCTGCTCCGGTTTTGTGGTGGAACCGAAGCGCTCGACGAGCTTCCCCGAACGGTCAACGAGAAACTTCGCGAAGTTCCACTTGATGTTTTTGCCGCCAGACAATTCCTTGAACAGCGGATGTGCGTTCGCGCCTTTCACGTCGATTTTTTGTGATAAGGGGAAAGTCACTCCGTAGCGGACTGTGCAAAATTCTTGTATCTGCGCATTGTCGCCGGGGTCTTGGTGCAAAAACTGATTGCAGGGGAATCCGATTACCACAAGCCCACGCTCGCGGTACGTTTCCCAAAGCTGCTGCAAACCCGCGAATTGCGGCGTGAACCCGCACTTGCTGGCAGTGTTGACAATCAGCAGAACCTTGCCCTTATAGTCGGACAGCGGCACTGTTTTGCCCTCTATGCTGGTGTAGCTGTAATCGTATATAGGCATATTATTTCTCCCTTAATCTGGTTTTACGTTATATATTACCACGGTACCAAAAAATGTCAAGAGCTTGTTGTGGAGCGTTCAGAGCTTGTTCATGAAAACTCAGAAATGTGGCTCAGCGGCTTGCTTTTTAACTACATTTTTTAGTTAGCTTTTTGGATGGATTTCGAGTGCTGAAAAACCAGCGTATATACCGGAATCTTCGATTTTCATGAACAAGCCCTGGTGGAGCGTTAGGCGTGGTGCAGAGTACGTGCGACACAGTGGCGATGGAAAGATGATGAACCTTAAGTTTGCGGAAATGGAACGGTTAGCGCCTTGCGCCGGAGCCGTCACAATTGGAGTGTTCGGGCTGCTCATCCGCTGGATGATATTCGAGACTGTATAGCCGGACATTGCGTCGAGAGTATCGACGGCGGCAATGCGATACCGTGTCCGCAATCCATCCGTGTTTGACGGAGTAACACTATATGAGCCGCTTAGTTCGGAAGTCGTTACCGTAGCGAGCGAGATATACGCTGTCCAAGATGTTCCATCTATCGACGTCGATTGCTGAATAACGTACTGTTTTACTGGGCTTGTTCCCGAAACCGTACCTTGCCACGAAAGAGTAACCGAGATGTTGAAGTACGCCGCTGGAGAAGCGGTAAATGTTGTTGGCGCATTCGGTAGTGTATTGCGCCGCGCGGCGTTGGACACAACCCAATCACTATACAGGCTATCACCGGCAGAGCCGCGTGTCTGTATACGGAACCTGCGGTATGCGCCGCGTATTGCAGGCGGATTGATCCCTGAATATGTGCCGTTTGTCGATGCAGATGAGATAAAAGTAAACGCCAGCCACCCGCCCCATGTTGATCCATCTGTGGATTCGGATAGCTGTATTTCATACCCCGTGATACTATTGCCCGCTGAGCTTGCCGCGCCGTTCCAAGTTAAGGTGAGCGTCGTTTCAACAATGGAGGGCGACAGCACAAAGGAAGTAGGCGCACCGACCGCGCTTGCCTGAACATGCGTTATTGTATTACTAACAGTTTCGAGACTATAAACATCTAAGGTGTCTATACACCAAACACCAAACCGCGACATTGTGCCGGTGGCTGTATTGACGCTCGTCGTTATACTGCCGCTGGACGCTGCAAGATTGATCGTGTTTATAACAGAGAGACTGCCGCACAGAATGTGTAAACCTCCAATAACAGAACCAAACTAGAGTTAAGGGAGGGAAGAAAATGGCAAAGAAAGCAAAGGGAGAAAAGAGCCTGCTGCGCCAGTTGATGGAGGAGCGCGGGGTAAAGGATCTGGGCGGAGTACACGCCTTGGTCAAGGAACTGACAGCGTCGATGA
>BNUH01000007.1 GCA_025997215.1 Clostridia bacterium | reverse complement strand
TAACGCTGGTATAGCTGCTGAAAAATGCCACCGAATTTCGTGAGGTAAGGGGAGCCGTTAGAGGGGTGGTGCCGCTGCGATGAGAGTAGTGCCTGCTACACCTTTTCTGCTTAACTTAATGACATTGCATAGCGCCCCTCTCCTTTGGCCGTCCTTTTGGTTACTTTTCCCACGGACGGGAAAAGTAACACCACCCCAACCGCAGTTGGGGCAAGCGTATTCTACGTCTAGAAGTAAACCGGCTTCCCCGACTTAGCAGAATCATAGATAGCCTCTAAGATCTGCGTCACAACATACGCCTGTTCAGGCTTGGTGGTCAGCGGCTTGTCGTCGATAATGTGATCGTACCACGCGCGGCATTCGAGATCCGCCGGACCGGGGGCCTTCTCGCCGTCGAAAAACGCCGCGCCGCCAACCTTCATCTCGGGGGTGAAGGTGTACATCCGGGAGTTTTTCTCGCCGTTAATGCGCAGGTTGTTTTCACCTTCGCCGAGCATGTCCGCGCCGCCCTTGGTGCCGGATAGCATCGTTTGGGCTTCGTGGACGAAGAGAGTATTCAACGCCCAGCTGGATTCCAGCGCGATCGTCGCGCCATTCTTCATCCGGATGAACCCGAACGCGGAATCTTCAACCGTGAACTTCTTGGGGTCCCATGGCCCCCAGGAGTTGGCGGCGTCCTTGGTGTCGGCCAGCTCGCGGTACTTGGTGCCCACAACCATCGCGGGTTCGTAGTTGTCCATCATCCATAGCGTCAGGTCCAGCGCGTGGGTGCCGATATCGATCAGCGGCCCGCCGCCCTGCTTCTCCTCATCCAGGAACACGCCCCAGGTCGGCACGGCGCGGCGGCGGATCGCCAGCGCGCGGGCATAGTACACCTCGCCCAGCTCCCCATCCTCGCACAGCTTCTTGAGGTATAAGCTGTCCGAGCGGAAGCGGTTCTGATAGCCGATGGTCAGTTTCTTGCCTGACTTCTTGGCCGCGTCGAGCATCTTCTTTGCCTCGGCGCTGTTGATGGCCATGGGCTTTTCGCACATGACATGCTTGCCGGATTCCAGCGCCGCGATCGTGATCGGGCTGTGGCTGCTGTTGGGCGTCAGGACATGCACGGCGTCCAGATCCAGTTTAAGCAGATCCTTGTAATTCTCAAATACCTTCGCATCCTCGGTGCCGTATTCCTTCGCGGCCTTTGTGGCCTTCTCCTCAATGATGTCGCAGAACGCAACCAATTCGAGGGTCTCGTTCAGCCGCTTGAGCGCGGGCAGATGCTTGCCGTTGGCAATGCCGCCGCATCCGATGATGCCAACCTTAAGTTTTGCCATTTCGATCCTCCTGTGCGCACCCTAGGGCGCGCCTATTCATCAGCAGTATTGTACTGCGTTTGATGCGATGAATCAATGGATAGACCGCTCGATTGATGGACTTTTTTGAGTAGAATATTTGAAAAGATTCGCATCAAATATTTGACATGCCCCGCGCTTTAAGCTATAATAAAATCCCGAAGGCAACCAAGCGGAAGCGGAGCATTCGGAGGCGTGGCATGCGAACGATCATTGCAGGCGGCATGGTTTACCGGGACGGGAGGCTATGCCGGGAGAACTTACTGATAGAGGACGACAAAATCGCCGCGTTCGGCGGCCTTGAACGATTCGACGGCGATAGTACCGATAGCATCCTTGATTTTGACAATTGCATCATTTCACCGGGCTTCGTGGATGTGCACGTACATCTCCGACAGCCCGGTTTTTCGTATAAGGAGACGGTCGCCACGGGTACGTCGGCAGCGGCGCGCGGCGGTTACACATGCGTGGCCGCGATGCCAAACCTTAACCCCGTGCCGGATTCACATGAGAATCTTCAGCAATCCCTTGCGTTGTATGATCGCGACGCCGTTGTCCGCGTCCGCGCGGTCGGTGCAATCACGCGGGGGGAAGCGGGTTTGGCCCTGTCGGATATGGATGCGCTGGCCCCGCAAGTGGCTGGATTTTCGGACGACGGCAAGGGGGTGCAGTCGGAATCGATAATGCGCGAGGCTATGCGCCGCGCTCGGACGCTGGATCGGCCGATCATGGCGCACTGCGAGGACGAGGCGTTGCGCGATGGAAAGCGTGTCACGGCGGCTTGCGAGTGGCGGCAGGTCGAGCGGGATCTGCGGCTGGTTAAGGAGACGGGCTGCCGTTACCACGTCCAGCATGTGTCCTGCTTGGAGTCGGTGGAGCTGATCCGCAAGGCGAAGGCCGAGGGTCTGCCCATCACGTGCGAGACCGCGCCGCATTACCTGCTGCTCAATGATGAAACCATAACCGACGACGGGCGGTTTGCGATGAACCCTCCCATCCGTTCAAAGGCCGACCAAGTTGCCCTGATCGACGCCCTGCGCGACGGTACGATCGACTGCATAGCAACCGACCACGCGCCTCATACCGCCGGCGAGAAATCCGGCGGGTTGCACGGCAGCGTGAATGGGATAGTTGGACTTGAAACGGCGTTCCCAGCGTTGTACACCAAGCTGGTGTTATCCAATCAAATCCCCATCGAAAGGCTGCTGAATGCGCTGACTGCAGCCCCGCGCGCGCTGTTGAACGAGCCGCCCGGCATGCGCATCGGTTCACCAGCCGATATAACGGTTCTTGATATATCAACGCCGTATGCCATCGATTCGACAACGTTTGCGTCGATGGGCCGCAGCACGCCCTTTGACGGCTGGTCAGTGCGCGGCCGCTCTGTGCTCACGATGGTAGGCGCGCGAATCGTCTGGGATGGGAGGAGCTAGCATGCGGCAAGCCGTTTACACCATCGAACATAATGAACCTATCGCACGGGACGTACGCTTCATGCGCCTGTCGGGACCGACGGATGCGATTCGACAGCCTGGACAGTTTGTGAATCTTAAACTGGACGGACTATTCCTGCGCCGACCGTTTTCGATAGCGGATTGGGACGCCAGCGGATTCAACATAATATTCAAGATCGTTGGCGAGGGTACTCGTATGCTGGCGAACCTGCCCGTTGGCCGCGAGTTGGATGCGCTGACCGGGCTGGGGAACGGCTTCGACAATACGTTGAGCCGGAGGCCGCTGCTAATTGGCGGCGGTGTGGGTGTGCCGCCGCTGTACGCGCTGGCGAAACGTTTTGTTGAAAGAAAGATTATGCCGACACTACTGCTGGGATTTGCAACGGCCGAGGATGTTCTGCTCGCGGATGCATTGAGCGGATTGGGTTGCAACGTCATAGTTACGTTGGAATCAGAAGGCCAACGCGTTACCGACCGCTTAGACGAAGCCGCCGCCGATTGCGACCAATATTACGCGTGCGGGCCGGAAGGCATGCTCCGCGCCATTCACAAGCGGTGCGTCCTGCCTGGCCAGTTGAGCCTGGAAACGCGCATGGCCTGCGGCGTCGGCCTGTGCCGGGGCTGTACCTGCGCCACGCAGTTGGGAGGCAAGCGCGTGTGCGTCGAAGGCCCCGTGTTCGATAAGGAGGCGCTGCCATGGTGAATGTCGATCTGTCCACAACCATTGGTTCAGTCGTATGCGCGAATCCTATCATGCCAGCCAGCGGGACGTTCGGGTTCGGCCAGGAGGCGTCGACGCATTACGACATAAACCAGCTTGGAGGCGTCGTGCTCAAAGGTGTCACCAAAGCGCCGCGCCACGGCAACCCTCTGCCGCGCGTGACCGACTGTCCGTCCGGCATGCTCAACGCAGTGGGCTTGGAGAATCCAGGCATCGACCACGTCATGGATGTGGAATTGCCAGCGTTAACGAGCATCTACGGTGGCCCGATCGTCGCCAATGTGTGCGGTTTTTCGGTGGACGAATACGCGGAATTGGCCGCACGCTTCAGTAATGCGGATGCCATTGCCGCCTTGGAGATCAACATCAGCTGCCCGAACGTCAGCCACGGCGGTATGGCGTTTGGCATGGACGCATGCGCCGCCGCAGAGGTTACACGCGCTGTGCGTAGATCCACAACCAAACCGATTTGGATTAAGCTAAGCCCGAACGCTAGCGACGTCGCCGAGATCGCCCGCGAGTGCGAAGCGGAAGGCGCGGACGCGCTAAGCCTGATCAACACGCTATTGGGCATGAGGATTAACCTGCGTTCGAAAAGGCCCGTGCTGGGCAACACATTCGGCGGATTGTCAGGGCCGTGCGTGCTGCCCATTGCGTTGCGGATGGTGTATCAGGTTTATGAGGCTGTAAAGGTACCCATCGTCGGCTTAGGCGGCATTTCATCTGCGCGGGATGTGGTGGAATTCGCGCTGGCCGGAGCGTCGGCGGTGCAGATCGGTTCGGCGGCGCTGGTGAATCCAACGGCGTTGGTAGATATATTGGATGAATTGCCGGGCATTATAATGGAGTTGGGTTATAACAATTATAAGGATCTCATAGGTGTGGCGCATAGGGGATGAGGGAGGTTGGTTATGGCTAGAGATGTGATCGTAGCGCTGGATTTTCCTGACAAAGCGGAGACACTGAGGTTTCTGGATCGGTTTGCTGGATTTAACGAAGAGTTGCCCTATGTCAAGGTGGGTATGGAGCTGTTCTACGCGGAAGGGCCGGACATCGTCCGCGAGATAGCCGCGCGAGGTTACCGAATATTCCTGGACCTGAAGGTAAGCGACATCCCGAACACAGCGCGGGGCGCGTTGGAATCGTTATCAAAACTACCCATCGACATCGTAAACGTGCATGCGCTGGGCGGTTTGGATATGATGCGCACCGTAGTTGAAGGCTTGAATTCATCCGGCGGCAAGCGTCCGCTGCTGATCGGCGTGACAATTCTCACCTCCATCGACCAACGGCGGCTGAATGAGGAATTGGGCATCGGCGGCAGCATTGAAGATTCAGCGGCAAGATTGGCAAAACTCGCCAAGGATGCCGGGCTAGACGGTGTGGTGTGCGCGCCGCTGGAGGCGCGGCGCATCCATGAGGCATGCGGCGAATCCTTCCTGACTGTTACGCCGGGCATCCGGTTCGCGGAGGCGGACAAGGGCGACCAGCAGCGCGCCGTTCCGCCGGATGAAGCGCGGCGGCTCGGCAGCGATTACATTGTGGTGGGTCGGCCAATCACGCGTGCCGCTGATCCTGTCGCGGCATATAGGCGTTATAGCGATGCGTTTTGCAAGGAGGTGCTGTCATGAATAAACAAATCGCCAAGGATTTACTCGACATCGGCGCGGTGTTCCTGCGTCCGAACGAACCGTTCACCTGGGCCAGCGGCATTAAAAGCCCCATCTATTGCGACAATCGTCTTGTGTTGTCCGAACCGGAGGTGCGCGGCCGGATCGCACAGGCCATGGCCGAAACGGTTCGCGAATCGTTCCCGGGATGCCAGGCATTGTTTGGCACGGCTACGGCTGGGATTGCGCACGCCGCGATCGCCGCGTATTTGCTGGGGATGCCGATGGGTTACGTCCGTTCCGGCGCGAAGGATCACGGCCGAGGCAACCGCATCGAGGGCAAGCTGGAACCCGGTCAACGCGTGGTGGTTGTGGAGGACTTAATCTCCACAGGTTCCAGCGCGTTGGAATCGGCGGCGGCGTTGCGCGAGGCGGGCGCGGACGTGCTAGGCGTAGCGTGCATATTCACATACGGCATGGCGAAAGGGATTAAGCGCTTTAAGGAAGCGGGGTTAAGGCTGGAAGCGCTGACAGACTTCGACACGCTGATCGAAGTCGCGGCATCAACGGGCGGCATCAGGGGCGACGATACACCCAGTCTGCGCGCGTTTCGGGATAATCCGGACGACGTAAGCTGGATGATGTTTATGCTGTGATTTGATTAATTGGAGGAAGTTGGAGGAATGATGATAAAGCATCTCAACGATATCCAAGACCTGACCGCTGAACAGATCGACCAATTGATCCGTCTGTCGGAGGATATACTGGCCGACCGCGCGAAATACCAGGAGGCTTGCAAGCACCTCACGCTCGCCACGCTATTCTTTGAACCCAGCACGCGCACGCGCTTGAGCTTCGAGGCGGCCATGCTGGAATTGGGCGGGAATGTGATCGGATTCGCCGATCCGAATTCATCCTCGGCCACGAAGGGCGAATCCGTGGCCGACACGATCCGCACGGTGTCCTGTTATTCCGACATAATCGCCATGCGCCACCCGAAGGAAGGCGCGCCGTTCGCGGCCTCGCTCAAATCCCCCATACCCATCATCAATGCGGGCGACGGCGGGCATCACCATCCGACCCAGACGCTGGCTGACCTATTCACGATATGGCGCGAGAAGGGCCGATTCGAGGGCCTGACCATCGGGCTGTGCGGCGACCTGAAGTTCGGCCGCACGGTGCATTCACTCATCCACGCCATGGCACGATACGGCGGCATCCGCTTCGTGCTGATCTCGCCGGAGGAGCTGCGCGCGCCGGATTACATACTCGACGGTCTGGCGCGTTCAAACGTATCATTTGAAGAAACCGTCTCGCTCGAGAGCGCGATGCCCGACTTGGACGCGCTGTACATGACGCGCGTGCAGAAGGAGCGATTCTTCAACGAAGCGGACTATGTGCGGCTGAAGGACAGCTACATCCTCACGCTGAATATGCTATCGAATGCCAGAGCAGACCTGACCATCCTGCATCCCCTGCCGCGCGTGAACGAGATCGCGGTCGAGGTGGACGACGACCCGCGCGCTGTCTATTTCAAGCAAATGTTCTATGGCAAGGTGATCCGCAAGGCCCTGCTCATGACCATGCTGGGGGTGAATGAAAGCGTATGAATATTGACAGTATCCAAAACGGCATCGTGATCGATCACATCCAAGCCGGGAACAGCATGCGCATATACCAATTGCTGGGTCTGGATCGTCTGGAATCCAGCGTGGCCATCATCAAGAATTGCAAGAGTCGGAAAATGGGCCGCAAGGATATCATCAAGATAGATGAGCAGTTCGAGGTAAATTTGGACGTGCTGGGCTACGTCGATCCCAATGTGACGATCAGCGTGATCCGCGACGGCCAGACGGTGCACAAGCGTAAGTTGTCGCCGCCCGAACGCATCATCAACGTTATCAAATGTAATAATCCACGCTGCATCACGACCACCGAACCGGGGCTGGATCATGTATTCCACCTGACAGACCCGGTGCGCGGACTGTACCGTTGCGCCTATTGCGACGCTGCGAAGGCATAAGGAAGGTATGAGGTAAAAATGGACGGCATAGCGATGGGTTTTATGTGTAATGAATGCGACACGATCCTGGGCGGCGGGCGCGTGGATCAGGTGCGCCAGCCGGATCGATCGACGCTGGTGCTGGCTGTACGCAGCCACGGCGCGAATCATCGGCTGCTGCTCAGCGCTGACGCGAATAGCGCGCGCATCCAACTCACCGGCGCGAATCCGCCCAACCCGTCCGAGCCGCCCATGTTCTGCATGCTCCTGCGTAAACGGCTGGCGGGCGCGACTATCCTTGGCGTGCGTGCTATCGGCGGCGACCGCGTGGCCTGGATCGACTTCGCCACAGAGGATGAGTTGGGAGAGGCAAGCACCCACCGATTGGTTGTGGAATGCATGGGACGTCACAGCAACATCGCGTTGTTGGATGGTTCAGGCCGCGTAGTGGATGCAATCCGGCGCATCGGCGCGGATGTGAACCGTTACCGCGAACTGCTGCCCGGCGTGATTTACAAAGCGCCACCCGCGCAGGATCGGCTGGACCCGGCGTTATTCGGTGAACCTTCGACAGCAGTTGCGGCATGCGATAACTTGCACGCGAGGATGCCGTCCGGCGGTAAGTTAAGCCGCGCCATATCCGACGCAATTATTGGCGTCGGCGCGCAGACCGCGCGGGAATTCGCGAAACGCGTTGCTGGAGATGCCGACGTTTACATGGATTCACTGGATCGACTTACGATAGCCGATGCGCTGGCCGATCTGCTGGCGAATCTGCCGACATTATTCTCGCCCGTCTCGGTCGTGGATGAGATCGGCGCGCCCGTGGACGCGTACCCATTCCCCCAAACCAGTCTGGCCGCCGAACGTCAGAAGCGTTGCGAAACACTATCCGAGGCGATGGACGCGTGTTTCGCGCATCGCGATGAGGCTGAGCGCGTCAACCGCCGCAAGCAATCCCTCCGCAAGACGATCGACAACGCCATCGAACGCGCCGAGAAAAAGTTAGCGATCCAGCTGGATGCCATCCATACCGAACCGCAGATCGAACAGGCCTCGCGGTTCGGCGAGCTGATCATCGCGAATTTATACCGGATACCTCAAGGCGCAACGTCTGTCACTGTTGAAGATTACAACCAAACGGATTCCCCCAAAATCATGATCGCGTTGGATGAACACGCGGGCGCGGTGCGCTCGGCCCAGAAATACTTCAAGAAGGCGTCCAAGCTGAAGGCCGCCCGCGACGCCGCGCTGGAGCAGAGGCGTCTGACCGAGGAGACGCTGGCATTCCTGCGCGTCCAATCCCTCGACCTGGATATGTGCGCCGACGAATCCGAACTGGCCGAGGTGCGTGCGCAGCTGATTCACGCGGGCGTCGTCCGCGCGGATCATTCTGGTAAAACTAACAAGAGCCGCAAACTCCGGCTGCCCCAGTCCGAACCGCACCGCTACCAATCCCCCGACGGCATTGAGATACTCGTCGGCAAGACCAGCGCCCAGAACGACCGCATCACCGCAGCCGCCGATGGCGACATGCTTTGGCTTCACGCCAAGGACATGCCCGGTTCGCACGTCGTAATCCAGCATGCGGGAACCGTCCCCGACGCGACGCTTCATGCCGCGCTGACGCTGGCCGCCTGGTACAGCAAGGGGCGAGCATCCTCGAACGTGCCCGTCGACGCCACGCTGCGCAAGTACGTCAAAAAGCCCGGCGGCGCGCCGGGCGGGTTTGTCACATATACCAACCAGAGGACGTACTTCGTCACCGCAGACGAGGCGGCGGTGCGAGCTACGACGCTGATTAACGGGAGGAAGTTGAGCGCGATATAGTTTCGCTAATGTTCCAACTCACGTCGCCGCACCCACGATCTTCGCGGCGACATGCTTGGGGACTTCCTCATAGCGCGCGAACTGCATCGTAAATGTTCCGCGCCCTTGAGTGCGCGACCTTAAATCCGTCGCGTAGCCGAACATCTCGCTAAGCGGCACCATCGTGTCGATGATTTGCGTATTCTGCCGCGCCTCGAGCCGCTCGATGCGCCCGCGCCGGGAGTTGATGTCGCCTATGACGTCGCCCATATACTCCTCGGGCACGACTATTTCTACCTTCATCACGGGTTCCAGCAGCACGGATTCCGCGTGGCGCAGGGCTTCCTTGAACGCCATCGAACCCGCTATCTTGAACGCGATCTCGGATGAATCGACATCGTGATACGAGCCGTCGTACACCGTCGCCGAAAAATCCACAACCTCATACCCGCCCAGCATGCCCGACTGCGACGCCTCGCGAATGCCAGAGTCAATGGCTGGGATATACTCCCTGGGTATTACACCGCCGACTATCTTGTTTACAAACAGATAACCTTCACCCGGCTGGCGTGGTGCGATTTCAATCCAGCAGTGACCGTACTGCCCATGCCCGCCCGTCTGCCGTACGAAACGGCCCTCGGCCTTCGCCGGACGGCGGATCGTCTCGCGGTACGCCACCTGCGGCCGGCCGACCGTCGCCTCGACCTTGAACTCCCGCAGTAGCCGATCTACGATGATCTCCAGGTGCAGCTCGCCCATGCCCGCGATGAGCGTCTGGCCCGTCTCGACGTCGGTGTACGTCTTGAACGTCGGATCCTCCTCCGATAGGCGTTGGAGGGCCAGCGTCATCTTATCCGATCCGGCTTTGGTCTTTGGCTCGATGGCCACGCGTATGACCGGGTCAGGGAATTCCATAGATTCCAGGATAATAGGCTTATTCTCGACGGATAACGTGTCGCCTGTCGTGGTATCCTTGAACCCTACGGCAGCGGCAATCTCGCCTGCGTACACGCATTCGACATCCTCGCGGTGGTTGGCGTGCATGCGCAGGATTCGCCCGATGCGCTCGCGCTTTTCCTTCGTCGAGTTGTACGTGTACGCGCCGGATTCCAACTTCCCGCTGTACACGCGGAAGAACGCCAGCTTGCCGACGAATGGATCGGCCATTATCTTGAACGCCAGCGCGCTGAACGGCTCGTCGTCGTCTGCTCTGCGCGTGATCTCCTCGCCCGTCTTGGGATGCTTGCCTTCGACGGCCGGTATGTCGAGCGGCGAGGGCAGGTAGTCCACGATCGCATCCAGCAGCGGTTGAACCCCTTTATTCCTATAGGAAGTGCCGCACAGCACGGGCGTGATCTCCACGGCGATCGTCGCCTTGCGGATCGCGGCCATCAGCTGTTCCGCGCCAATCTCCTCGCCATCGAGGTAGGCCACCATCATCGCATCGTCGAAGTCGGACACCGCTTCGATGAGCTTAACTCTCGCGGCTTCGGCAGCATCTTTGAGATTCGCGGGGATTTCCTCCTCGCGGATGTCGCTGCCGTCATCGCTGTAATACTTGATAGCGACCATCCTCACGAGGTCGATTAACCCCTCGTAGTTGTTCTCAGCGCCGATGGGCAGTTGTATCGGGATCGCCTTCGCCTGCAGGCGTTCCTCCATCATCCGTACGGCGCGGTCGAAATCCGCACCGGTTATATCCATTTTATTTATATAAGCGATACGCGGCACGTTATACTTGTTAGCCTGCCGCCACACCGTTTCGCTTTGAGGCTCGACGCCGCCTTTCGCGCAGAATACCGCGACCGCGCCATCCAGCACGCGCAGAGAACGCTCGACTTCGACGGTGAAATCGACGTGGCCCGGCGTGTCGATCAGGTTGATGCGGTGGTGCTTCCACTCGCAGGTCGTCGCGGCCGAGGTGATCGTGATGCCGCGCTCCTGCTCCTGCTCCATCCAGTCCATGACCGCATTGCCTTCGTGGACCTCGCCCACGCGGTGCACGCGCCCTGTGTAGAATAGGATGCGCTCCGAGGTGGTGGTCTTTCCGGCGTCAATATGCGCCATGATGCCGATGTTACGCACCATATCCAGCGGATGGCTCCTGGGCATAACGAATCATCCTCCTTTCCGACAGCCTGTTTATTAGGCGTCCTTGTAGGCTGCATTCCTTAGAATCTAGCGAATCTAGGATTAGCCAATCTTTCCCACAATATGCACGAATCGTTGATACGTGCGTAGGATAAAGGTTTTGCACCCCTTCAACCCAATAAAAGGCACAAATCCGACACGATTCGTGCGGATTTGCGCCGAACCAATCGAACCCTTATCTACCAGCGGTAGTGAGCGAACGCCTTATTCGCTTCCGCCATGCGGTGCATCTCTTCCTTGCGCTTCACGGCATTTCCGGCGTTGTTGGAGGCGTCAAGCAGCTCCCCGGCCAGTCGCTCGGCCATGGTCCGCTCACCCCGCTTGCGGCTGAAGTCCACCAGCCACCGCAGCGCGAGCGTCTGCCGCCTTTCAGGGCGGATCTCCATTGGAACCTGGTAAGTGGCGCCACCTACGCGACGCGCCTTGACCTCCAGAGCCGGGAGGATGTTATTAAGCGCCGTGGTGAACACATCCAGCGGATCCTTCTGGGACTTTTCCTTGATCATATTGAACGCTTCGTAGCACACGTGCTGTGCGACGCCGCGCTTGCCGTCCAGCATAATCTGGTTGATCAGCTTGGTGACGACCGTCGTGCCGTACAGGGGATCGGTCAATACTTCCCTCTTAGGAATATATCCGCGACGAGGCATAGTTCCATCCTCCTTATTTCTTAGGACGTTTCGCGCCGTAGAGCGACCGCGCCTGGTTGCGCTTAGCCACGCCCGCCGCGTCCAGCGTACCGCGGATAATATGGTAACGCACGCCTGGCAGGTCGCGCACGCGTCCGCCGCGGATCAGCACGACCGAGTGCTCCTGCAGGTTGTGACCGATGCCGGGAATGTAGCACGTGCCCTCGATCTGATTCGTGAGGCGTACGCGCGCGATCTTGCGCAGCGCCGAGTTCGGTTTCTTGGGCGTGGTGGTCTTGACCGACAGGCAGACCCCGCGCTTTTGCGGACATTTCTGCAGGATCGGCGCCGTGGACTTGGTCACAACGCGCTCCCTGCCCTTACGAATCAACTGGTTGATCGTAGGCATGACTTAATTTCCTCCTCGCAATATACCCGCCGCCGCCGCACGCACGTCCAATCCGCACGCCCGGCCCAGCGCGTCCATATCATCGACCTCTACCACGGGGACATGGGCTTTCTCGCACGCGTCCGCAACCTGACGCGAAACGAACGGGTCAGCATCCCGCGCGACATACGCCGCCGCCAATCTCCCCTCACGCACAGCGCGCAGCACCTGTTTTGAACCCGCAACCTTTGCGGGCGCGCGCACTAGACGTTCTATCATCAATACCGCTCCCATACCATAGCAAACTCTATCATTCTACCATTTCAACACAGGTTTTGTCAAGCACAATTTCAATTTTATAGAATTGTAAGAAACGCAGCCTTTCAGGAGTTGACAGGAATTGCTTGGGACATTATACTAAATGTAATTCTCTCGGCAGCAGGACTATAGTATATGGTTGTAATGGAAGGCGGATCAATATGCGAAAACTATCCACGCGCTCAATCGGGATTGCATGGCTGACGCTCGTATTGACGCTGCTAATGATAGCGCCGACCGCCAGTGCGCTCACGCCGCTGGACGGGTGGCTGGATTCATTGCCCGCCGCGGATGTTGAAACGGCCCGCGCGCTCGCCGATCATCTTAACAACCAATGGGCGGTCATCTACCGCGACCAGATGGCTCGCGATGTACTCGAGTATGAGACTGGCGCGCTGGCCAAGGCTCAAGCCGCCATCGTTGAGCAGGAATCGGTGCGTCAAACTGCGGACGCGCTGCTGATTCAAGCCCAAGCCGCAACCGCCGACAGCCAGTCCGCACTGGCGAAACTCGCGGCCATGCGCGATTCTCAAAGCGTTTTTGAATCCGCTCAGCGCGCGTATAACCTTGCCGTTAAGACGGAGCAATCCGCCAAGACCGCGCTGGACAACGCGCAATCCGCGCTCAACGCGGCCCGGATCGCGGCTGACGATGCGGAGCGCGCGAGCCAATCCCAAGCCGACGCATACGCGGCTGCCGATCAAAGTATTCAGACATTACGCGACGCGTTGGCGGCCTCGAAATCCTTGCCCGCCGACGATCCTAAAAAGCCCGACGAGAAAACGTTGCGTACATTGGAAGCCGACCTCGCCGCCGCCGAGGGAACCCATGCGGCGTTCGAGCGTCAAGTCGCTCAATATGCCGAGCAAGCCGCCCATACTAAGGATACATTGTCAGAATTAGAATCAAAGCATAATAAAGTCAGCGCCGCTGAAACCGCCGCGCTTTCGAATATCGCAAAAACAGCCGCCGCGCTGGACGTAGCTAATGCCGCGTTCGACGCGTTCCAAACGAGTTATGACGAACTGGACGCCTTCGAGCAGGATGCGCGTGTATCCGACGTCAAAACCAAGGCCGCTCTCGACGCCGCGCAAGCCCGCGCGGATCAAGCCGCCGAGGAGTTATCCAGCCTCAACGCCGCGCTGACCGTAGTCCAATCCAATTACGACGCCGCCATCGAGGAGCAGCAGTCCGCCGCCGCCGCGCTCGCCGCGCTGCGCTCACGTTGGCAGCGCTACTCCGCGTGCATCGGCGCGGTGCTGGATACATATCCTATGCCGGCGATGGATTTGCTGGCGGCGCACGAGGCCGCGCCTCAATTATACACGGTGTATCTGCACGGCACGCGGCTGTATCTGTTCCGACCCACGGCGGACGGCGCGGCGGTCGAGCCGTTCCTATCCACTGTATTGATGGAGAACAAGACAACTGTCGAATTGACCCGCAACGGTAAAGGCATCGAGTCTATCCGCTATATCAGCGTGGACGGCAGGACCCACCTGCAGTCGCTGGGCGCGGATGCGTCGGCGCTATTCACAGGCGTGTATCCGACGCTGATTATAGACAGCCAGCTGCGCGGCATGACCCAATACCTGGGCGAGGCCAGCGAGGTCAAAACAACATCGATGCACGGTCTGACTACGCTGGTTCAATTCGGATTGGATAGCCCCGTTCGCCATGAATCCAGACCGCAATAAAAGTTAGTGGAGGATAATTACTTGGGAGATACCGACAAGAAATTGCTGCTTGAACTCGCGCCCGTGATCCAGCGCCAGCTGCCGCAGGGATTATTCCTGTGCGTGGGCGGCGAGACGCCCAACACGATGACCATCGGCTGGGGCAGCCTGGGGATATTCTGGGGGCGCAGCGTATTCACCGTCCCGGTTAGGCCGCAACGGTTTACGTACCCGCTGATCCAGAAGGAGCAGTCGTTCATCATTGGAATCCCAGAGGATGGCGCGCTCAAGGAACAGCGCATGCAGGCTGGCACCTGGTCCGGCCGTGACGGGGATAAGTTCAAGCGGCTTGGATTCACTACAGTCAAGAGCCGCGTAGTGGACGCACCCGTCATCACCGCGTGCAAGTGGCAGGTAGAGTGCGTCGTCAAGGCCGCCATGGATCTGACGCTCGATAATACGAAGCCCGACATCGTGTCAACCATGTACCCCGCGCACGACTTCCACACGCTGTTCATGGGCGAAATCGTAGCATGTTACGAGACGAAGGCATGACGAACCGTGGCTGAATTATGGCTGCGGATCATGCGCAAGCACCGCATAGCCGATCAAATGACGGAGCCGCTCGCCGAATCGGAGGACGCGGCTTCGCCAGCATACCCGCTTGACACGCTGGAGGAGGCTTGCCGCAAGTTGGACATACCGCGCCCCATGTGGCTATCCAAGCATGAACGCGAATACGCGTCCCATGGCCGGACAAGTTTCTCCCAGGATCACTTTATTGAACATATAAACTTTGACCGTTTGGAGATCGAGCGGATTGATCCCGACTACAAACCGTCCAAGCCTAAAGACCCGCGCAGTGAAGCGTAATATTATATAACATATCGGAGGAATAAATTTTATGTCTGTATCCGTAGCCAGCGCGCCATTCGGCCAGATGCCCGACGGCACGCCCATCGACCAATTCACACTGACCAACGCCTCCGGCGCGAGTGTGTCGTTCGTCACGCTGGGCGGCACCATCACAACCATCAGTGTGCCCGATCGTGACGGCAATCTAGGCGATGTCGTGCTCGGCTACAACAACCTGGCCGTGATGCGCGCCGCCAAGGGTTATATGAATGCGCTCATCGGCCGCGTCGGGAATCGCATCGGCGGCGCGCGGTTCACGCTCAACGGCAAGGCGTACCGCTTATTCGCCAACGATGGCGGCAACCATCTGCACGGCGGCGCGGTCGGATTCGACAAGCACGTCTGGGACGCGGAGATTGTCGACAGCGGCGTGAGGCTGACCATCATCAGCCCTGACGGTGAGGAAGGTTACCCCGGCACGTTGACCGCCGCCGTTACATACACCTGGTCTGACGCCAACGAGTTGTGCATCCATTATGAAGCGACGACCGACAAGGACACCATCGTCAACCTGACCAACCACGCCTATTTCAACCTGGAGGGACTGGAGTCGCACCACATCGGCGGCCACGAGGCCTGGATCGATGCCGACACCATCACCGCAGTGGCCGACAGCCAGTGCATCCCCACTGGCGAACTGTATCCAGTCGCGGGCACGCCGCTCGACCTGCGCAAATTTCGCAGGCTGGACGAGGCGTTTGCACTCGAATCGACGGATCCACAGATGCAGAATGGTGTGGGTTTCGACCACAACTACGTGGTCAATGGCTCTGGATTCCATCGGATCGCAACGGTTCGCGCGCCCAAGACCGGACGCATCATGCACGTGGATACCGACGCGCCCGGCGTCCAATTCTACAGCGGGAACCATATCCACGGCGACGCCATTGGCAAGGCGGGCGTGCCATATGAGTATCGCCAAGGCTTCTGCCTTGAAACCCAGAATTGGCCCGACGCCGTCAACCATCCCAACTTCCCCAGCCCCGTTTTGAAGCCAGGCGAAAAGTATCAGACGAAAACCGTGTTTACGTTCGGTGTAATGTAATAGAAACGTGATTGAAATTTAAGAACGTCCGGCATTGACCGGACGTTCTTTCTATATTTAGATAGGAAGCGGTTAAAAAATCCCAACAATCTCGCCCGATTCGTCCACGTCGATGGATTCGGCGGCGGGCACCTTCGGCAGCCCCGGCATCGCAATGATCTCGCCCGCGAACGCCACGACGAATCCCGCGCCGCGCGAATACCGAACCTCGCGAATTGTCAGCGTGAACCCTTCCGGCGCGCCCAGGTTCGCCGGGTCGTCCGAGAAGGAATATTGAGTCTTGGCCATGCACACGGGCAGTTCCTTCGCGCCCTCGCGTTCATAACGCTTGAGGGTTGTCTTAACCCCGGCCGCGAAGCGCACCTCGCCAGCGCCATACACACGTTTGGCTATGGCTTCGATCTTGCTGGTGAACGGCGCTGTCAGGTCGTATGAAAATGTGAGCGGAGTCGAAGGCTGATCCAGCACGCTCGACACCTCCGCGGCCAGCGTCTCGCCGCCCGAGCCGCCGCGTGCCCAGACCTCGCACCGCGCGACTCTCGCGCCGGAATCCTTGCATGCGGCCTCAACTGCCGCTAATTCCGCCTCCGTATCCGTTGGGAAGCGGTTCACCGCCACAACTACCGGGCGTCCCCATATCTCGGTGATGTTGCGGATGTGCTTGCGCAGATTGGTCAGACCCTTGGAGAGTGCGCCTAGGTTTTCCGCGCCAAGTCCGTCCTTCGGCACGCCGCCGTGATATTTCAACGCGCGCACCGTCGCGACCAACACGACACAATCCGGTTGTATGCCCAGCCTGCGGCACTTGATGTCCATGAACTTTTCGCAGCCCAGGTCCGCGCCGAAGCCCGCCTCCGTTACCAGCACATCCGCCAGGCGTAAGCCCAGCTCCGTCGCGGCGACCGAGTTGCAACCGTGGGCGATGTTCGCGAACGGCCCGCCGTGGATCAGCACAGGCGCGCCTTCCAGCGTTTGCACCAGGTTGGGCCAGAAGGCGTCGCGCAGCAGCGCCGTCATCGCTCCGGCGGCCTTCAGGTCGCCAGCCGTGACCGCCTTGCCGTCATAAGAGCGCGCGACTTCGATCTGACCCAGGCGCTCCTTAAGTTCACTAAGATTACGCGATAGACAGAATACCGCCATCACTTCCGATGCCGCCGTGATGTCAAACCCATCCTCGCGTGTAAAACCGCCGCTCTTGCCGCCTAATCCGTCAACAACGTGACGTAGTTGACGGTCGTTCATATCCATACATCGATGCCAGCTGACCTGCCTCGGATCGATGTTCAGCGAGTTGCCCTGCGAAATGGAGTTGTCGATCATTGCCGCCAGCAGGTTGTTGGCCGCCGTGATCGCATGCAGATCGCCCGTGAAGTGCAGATTTATGTCGGCCATAGGCCCGACCTGCGCCCAGCCGCCGCCCGTCGCGCCGCCCTTCACGCCGAATACGGGTCCGAGCGACGGCTCGCGCAACGCGGCCATGGCGTTGACACCGCTGCGGCGCAGGGCGTCCGTTAAGCCAATCGAAACGGTGGTCTTGCCCTCACCGGCGGGGGTTGGGTTTATCGCTGTTACCAGAACTAATCGCGCTTTTTTTGGCAAATTTTGATAGAGCGTCGCATCCACTTTCGCCTTATAGGTGCCGTATGGTATCAAAGAATCCAGTGAAATCCCCGCTTTTCCGGCGATCTCAGCGATGGGGCGCAGCTTCACCTGCCGGGCGATATCCAGATCGACTGATGGCATAAGGAATAACCTCCATAATAATTATGCTTTGCCAAGTTTAACCTTAGCTTACTTCCTTCGCCATTGTACGTATAATTCGCCCAAAATGCAACAGCGCGTGAGGTCGAATCGGCCTGAATTCAACACGAAAGTTAAACACATGTTAAATCTAGCGCGGATCATTTACATAACCGCGCAAACTGGTTATAATAAGCGTGGTGCGACGGATTCGGACGAAATTCGCCACGCTAGTCTCAAATATTATAATCCATAGCGAATCAAGGAGGTATCTGTCGATGCGGCTCCGTAACTTCCTTTCCATTATCTTAGCGCTGACGCTCATGCTGGCGCTGCTCTCCGGCTGTGCCGTCGCGCAAACGGCCGAACCCGTCGAAGTAGTTATCTGGCATACGTTCACCAACGACCAGGACGCGACGCTCAACGCCATCGCCGACGCGTTCAACGCCAGCCAGACCGCCGCCGTCGTGAAGGTGCAGTCGCAGCCCTACTCGGGCTTCCTCGGCAATGTTCAAAGCGCCGTCGCCAACGGTGTCGGCCCCAATATCATCTTTAACTACGCGTCTACCGCCGCGGAATATGTCGAGGAAGGCCTCGTCGTCGACATCAGCAAGTATATCGACGATCCGGAAGTAGGCATCCCGGGTTTCAAGGATTCGCTGCCAGCCGGAATTCTGGCCGAAGCGTATGGGTTTGTCGATGGCAGGATGCACGCATGGCCATTGGTCACAACTGGCCCGATACTGTTCTACAACAAGACGCTTTATGATGAACTGGGACTGGCCGTGCCCACGACTTGGTCGGAATTAGCCGCGAACAGCAAGGCTATCTTCGAGGCCAAGGGCATCCCGGGTTACGGCGAGGATTCGCTGGTCGACACGATTCAGTCGCTGATCCTGCAGAGTGGCGGCGGTTACATCGACGTCGAAGCGAAAAAAGTCCTCTGGAATACGCCGGAGGTTGTCGAGCGACTGGAGTGGTTCGTCGATAACGTCAAGGCGGGTTACTTCTCTATCACGCCAGTAGGCGATTATTACTCTACCGATTACAACGGCGGCCAGGTGGGATCCTACGGCGGATCTTGCGCGGGCGTACCGTACATCGATCCGATTGGCTTTGAATCCGCCACCGCGCCGGTGCCGTCCGAAGGCCCCGTGGATTGGTATCCATCTTGGAATCGCGGGATAATCATTTTCTCCGCCAATGCCGCCGACGTGAAGGCTGGCAACCAGGAAGCGGTGGAGAAGGCGTCATACGAGTTCGCCAAGTTCTACGCGAGCACTGAAAACAACGCCAAGTGGTGTGAATCGATGGTCGCAATCTCGCCGTATGCCGCCACAACCGAAGTTGCATCCTACCAGGCATTCGTCGAACAGAATCCCGCGCTGGCTGATGTCGCTGCGAATCTGGTGCATGGCGGCACCCTGCCCAATGTAACAGGTTCGGCTGTCGTGCGCACTGAATTGTCAAAGGCTATCACGCTCGCGGCTGGCGGCCAGTTGACTGTCGCTGAAGCCCTCGCAGAGGCCGAACAGGTCTGCAACGACGCGCTGCAGGGCAAGTAAAAATCACCTAGCTAAGACGGGAGTTTCTCCCGTCTTAGCGATTCACAGCAGCCGAGGATCATCATTCATGAAAGTCGAACTTCAGCACGTCACCAAGCGGTTCGGCAATACGTCGGCGGTGGATGACTTCACCGCGACCATGGCCGACGGCCAGCTTATCGCGCTGCTGGGGCCGTCCGGCTGCGGCAAGTCTACGCTGCTTAACATGCTCGCGGGCATCCAGCCCGTAACCAGCGGGCGAATATTATTTGATAATGATAATGTCACATCATGGCCGCCCGAACGCCGAGGCGTCGGGTTGGTATTCCAAAATTACGCATTATATCCGCACATGACCGTGCGGCAGAATATATCGTTTCCGCTAGAAATCAAGAAAGTTCCACTGATTGAACGATCACGTCAAATTAATGAAATAGCCGCAATGGTTCACGTCGAGGAATTGCTTGATCGTCGGCCTGATGCATTATCCGGCGGGCAGCAGCAGCGGGTGGCCATTGCTCGAGCCTTAGTCAAACAACCGCGGCTTTTATTGTTGGATGAACCGCTGTCCAACCTGGACGCACGCTTACGCCTGGAGATGCGCGAGGAAATTCGCCGGGTTCAACGCCAAACGGGTGTGACCACGGTATTCGTCACGCACGACCAGGAAGAGGCCATGTCCATTTCGGATCAAATAATCCTGATGCGCTCAGGGAAGTTACAGCAATGCGCGCCAGCGCAAACGCTGTACCATGATCCAGTTAATCGATTCGCCGCCGAATTTCTTGGTAACCCACCAATTAACCAGCTTCGCGGGCGAGTTATGGGCGGTATATTCCAACTTAGTGATGATACCGCACGGATTCCACTACCGTTTGATGTGGTAGATAGCGGGCAACCCACGATTTTAGCTGTACGTGCCGAGAGTTTTCTATTAGATGATAACGGTTTCCCATGCCAAATCGAAGAGTTGTTTGAGATTGGTAAAGAGGAGATTGCCAGCCTGCGTATCGGCAGTGCGGTAGTGCGCGCCTACCTCCCGCTTGAAGGTCAATATGCCAAGGGAGCTACACTATCCATTAGGTTGAAACAGCGCGGCGTATTCCTATTTGATGAAAAGACAGGCGCGCGCTTATGAAAAAGCGGCAAACTCGCACGGATGGACAACTGAATGAGGCGGCTATCGGCGTGTCGTGGTTCTCAAAGGTCGAGCCGCTGCTATATCTAACGCCATTCCTGATTGGGATTATAGCCTTTACGTTGTACCCAGTGGTGCACGTGGTATTCATATCGTTTATGGAGGATTACAATTATCTGACACGCGCTTTTTCACGGCTGGGGCTGGGCAACTACGCCTCGGTGCTGGGCAACAAATACTTTATACAAGCATTAAGGAATACATTCATATACGTTTTCACCACCGTTCCGATAGCCACATGCATATCGTTGGTTGTGGCGAACATGCTGAATCAGAAATTGCGGCTGACGGGATTATTCCAGACGGCATATTTCCTGCCGATGGTGACGTCGGTGACAGCCGTTGGTTTGGCCTGGCGATTCATGTTTAACGAAAAGTTGGGTATCATCAACTTCTTCCTGTCGTTATTCCGCATCGATCCCGTCGGCTGGCTGACAAAAGCTGAGTGGAGCATGCCCGCGCTGATCACATACGGCGTATGGAATGTGCTGCCATTCACGATAATCCTGCTGTTGGCGGGGCTGCAGGGCGTCAACCCGCTGTATTACACGGCCGCGCGTGTTGATGGATCGAAGGGATTGCGGATATTCTTTAGAATTACAGTGCCGTTGTTGGCGCCGACGATCGGCCTGACGCTGATCGTCAACACCATTTCATCGTTCAAGGTATTCAACGAGCTGTTCCCACTGTTCAAGGGGCAGCCGGGGCCGTTCTTTAACCTATATACTGTGGTATACTTTATATATGAGCAAATGTCCGGCAAGCCGAGGCTGGGCAGGGCGGCGGCGGCTGCGCTGGTGCTGTTCGCAATTATATTTGTGCTGACGATGATACAACTTATTATCCAGCGTCGATGGAATCATACGAGGAGAGGCTGATATGCGTAAGAGCGCGCGCGTCGTAATGATCGTCAGCCTATCACTCGGCGCGGTTGTGATGGTGTTCCCATTCTACTGGATGTTTGTCTCCGCATTCAAGACGGCACAGGAGATAAACCGATTCCCACCCACATGGCTGCCAGCCTCCCTAAGATTCGACAATTTTGTCGTAGCGTTCCAGAAAGCGCCGTTCGCGCGTTACTTTCTCAATTCGATAATTGTTACGTTCACATGCGTAATCTGCACAGGATTCACGACGATACTGGGCGCGTTCGCGTTCTCACGCCTGCGTTTTCCAGGCCGAGAGCTGATATTCTCGCTGCTGCTGTCGCTGATGATGATCCCATTTGAGATGATAATAATTACCAATTACACCACAATTATACAGATTGGGCTGAACGACTCGCTGCCCGCGCTGATTATCCCGTTCACGAGCAGCATTTTCTACACATATATACTGCGCAATTTCTTCTTGACCGTCCCCGACAGCCTCTACCATTCGGCGCGGGTGGACGGCGCGAGCAATTGGCGCTACCTCTGGCGCGTGCTGGTGCCCATGGCCAGGCCTTCGTTGGTCACGATAATGCTGCTCAACGCGCTGGCCTCATGGAATTCGTTCATGTGGCCGCTGCTCGTGATCAAGACCACCTCAAACCGGACGCTGCCGTTTGGGTTGTACGCGTTCACAACCGAATCGGGTTCAAACCCAGAACTGATGATGGCAGCCTCCACGGTCGTCGTGTTGCCCATGATAATCCTGTTCCTATTCGCGCGAAAATCCATCGTTAATGGCGTGGCGCGAGGCGGTATCAAGGGATAAAAAGGACGCGGCTGACCGCGCCCTTAACCATAAGTTGTTAACCCTTCCGCTCCAGACTGCCCAATCGCGTTTGGATCAACGCCGCCATCTCGTCGGCCAGTCGGTCGATTATGGTCACGTCGCTGCCCTCGGCCATGACGCGCACGAGCGGCTCGGTACCAGAGACGCGCACAACCAGGCGGCCGTCGTCGCCCAGTGCGGACTTGCCCGCGTCGATAGCTTCCTTGATGGGCTGGTCGGTGTAAAACGCCAGCTTACCTTCGGGCGTTACGCGCACATTCCGCGAAACCTGCGGGTATCTGGTCATCACGCCGGCTAATTCCGACAACTTTTTGCCTTCGCGCCGCACCAACGACAACAACTGAATCGCCGTCAGCTGACCATCGCCGGTTGTAGCAAAGTCCCGGAATATCACATGCCCCGACTGCTCGCCGCCGAATCCGAATTCGCCCAGCAGCATCTCCTCCAGTACAAAGCGATCGCCGACCTTTGTCGCGATAAAGTTGAGGCCATTATCTTTGCAAAAACGAACAAAGCCCAGGTTGGTCAGGATGGTGCCGATCACCGTGTCATGCGGCAATTTGCCGCGCGCCTTCATGTCCTTGGCGCAAATTGCCATAATCTGGTCGCCGTCGATGGGATTACCCTGCTCGTCTATGGCTAAGCAGCGATCCGCGTCGCCGTCAAACGCAATGCCCGCGTCGAATTCGCCGCCCTTAACCATCTCGATCAGCCGCTCCATATGGGTCGAACCGCAGCCCTCGTTGATGTTCAACCCATCCGGTTCGTCCGCGAGGTAAGTAACCTTCGCGCCCAACTCGTCAAATAGTTTCCGCGCTGTGACACTCGCTGCGCCGTTCGCGCAATCCACCGCCACGCGCAGTCCGTCGAGCGAGAATGCCACCGTGCTCTTCAGATGCGCGGTGTAATCCTTCACAACCGCGTTTTTTATGGTGAGCTTGCCTAGATCACGCGGCTCGGCGAGGTCGACGCGCGCGCGATGCGGCTCGAGCACCAGCGTCTCGATCTCCTCTTCCAACGCGTCCGGCAGTTTGTATCCGTCGCCGCCGAATATCTTGATGCCATTATACTCCGCAGAGTTGTGGGATGCGCTGATCATTATCCCCGCGTCCGCCTTATATTTGCCCACCAGATAAGCCACCGCCGGCGTGGGTATCACTCCTAAATGGAGTACATCCGCTCCGACTGAACACAATCCGGCTGTTATTGCCGACGCCAGCATATCCGACGAGAGGCGCGGATCCATGCCGACCAGCACAACCGGACGGCGTCTGCGATTCGACGATAGCGCGCAAGCGGCCGCACGGCCGATCGTTAGCGCGAGTTCGCATGTCAGATCCTGATTCGCCACGCCTCGGATGCCGTCCGTTCCAAATAATCTGCCCATCTTATACCTCACTGGCGGACGCGCGCATCGCCGCTATATCGCCAAATTTTTTGTAGATTGAACGCGGCGGCACGACGCCTCGCACGCTGGACGTAGGGTAAACGATGCTGCCACGGCCGACAACCACGCCGGGATTCAGCACCGCGTTGCAGCCGATCTCGGCAAAATCGCCAAGAACAGCGCCGAATTTTCTCAGCCCAGTCTCGATTGACTCCCCGCCGAGATGCACGACTACCTTCTGTTTATCTGAACGCACGTTTGACGTGATCGAGCCCGCACCCATGTGCGCCTTCCAACCGAGGATGGAATCCCCAACATAGTTGAAGTGAGGCGCTTGCGTGTCGTCAAACAGCAGTGCATTCTTGAGTTCGGTTGAATTCCCCACAACCGCGCGTTTACCAACGAGTGCGTTACCACGTATGAACGCGCAGTGCCGTATCTCCGCCTCGCGGTCGATGATGCATGGGCCTGTCAATGATGCGGAGCTGGCAATTTTCGCGTCCCTTGCGGCCCACACCTGCGGCGCGATCTCCTCGAATACATCGTTTGGTAGTGAGGCGCCAAGCGTCGATATGAACGTACCCAGCATGGGCAGAGCGCGCCAAGGCGCTGCCAGCGACACAAACAGCGCCGAAGCGAGTGTATGCGTCAAGTCCAGCAGCGCCTCTACGCGCAGCGATTCATGATCCATGTAACTCTCCTACAACGGTCTTTTGTGAAAGGTGACGTCAGTTCCAGCGGTTGATATACGTCTTGATGTTCGCCTTAGCCGTCCAATCTTCTAACGCTTGGTTGTACAACTCATCCCTGCGCGAAGCCAGCAGTTCCGAACGCAGCTGTTCCTGCACTTCAGCCGTGGCCACATCACCGGCTGGAATATCGGATGCATACTGTATGATGTGGTAGCCGTAGTCGGTTTCTACCAGATCTGATATATCGCCAGGTGCGGCCAACGCCACCGCCGCATCCTTGAAGGATGTGACATAATTGGTCGAGGCGTCACTGACCGGATAGCCGTTCGTCTTGTAAGGCTCCGATTGCATGCCTGGATCGGTGCCGTATTCCACGATCAGCGCGTCGAAATTGGCAGGATTTTCCTTCGCCTTCGCCAGCGCCTCTTCAGCCCTGGCCTTAACCTGATCCTTGCCCTCGCGCAGCTTCTCGGCGAGCTTTTGATTCAGTTCCGCGTCGCTCTGATCGAGACTGGCGTACAGTTCATCAAGCGTCGCCTGGGTCGCCTCATCGATCGTGCCGAATGAAGCCTGTTGCTGCTGCAAGCTGTACCGGTTGTACGCGTTGTTGGACAACTGCGAATTGATGTCGTCCAACTCCGTCTGGATGTCAGCGCTAATTCCAACCAACAGATTTTTTACATAACGATAACCTTCCGGGCGGTAGAGAATCGTTACATTATTGGTCATATCCGTGCCGAAGGATGACGGCGTCGCGTCATACTTTTCCTTCTGACTGACGCGCAGCGAGGCGGCTTGAATCTCGACGTCCTCGTCCGAAATGACGACGCCCTCGGTTACATTATCCTTGAGTTTCTCGACGATGTAGGAACCGCGCGCCAGGCTTAACATCAAATCCCGCGTGATCCCCTGCGAGGCCAGCCCCGTTACAGCCTGATCCCGCGCCGCTGTGTCGCTAAGGCTCGTGTTGGCCGACTGCAGAGACGCTGCGTATGAGGACACATACGCCTCAAAGTCGGCGTCCGCGTCAGTTGCCGCCTGCGCTTCGTCCTCGTCCGAGAGGGTCAGTCCGAGCGCGGCGAATTGCTGCTCCTGGACTAACTCGGTGGTCATGCTGGTTAATGTCGCCTGCTTTATGTTGGTTATCATTGCCTCGTCGGTCGGGTCGAAGCTCAACCCGTACGCCGAATACAACGAGGAGTATTGCGACAACATGATCGTATACGGCCCAAGGACTTCGCCCTTCGTGATTTGCTGCCCGCCCACCTCGGCAATGACAGTCCTCGCCTCAACGGTCGGATCCTTGGTGATCAGCTTGCAGCCGCTCAACAGCATTGCCACGCATGTCAGAAGCGCAATCAACACAACAACGCGGTGTTTACGGGTTCCCATCATCATACCCAGTCCTTTCATAACTGCCAAAACTTAACATATTTACCATTACTGACCTTAACCGACAGTATTATACCTAAAACGCGCGCGAAAAACAAGCGTGTCCTTATCTTCCCCAACCCATGGCACAGTTATAATACCTTACTCAAAAAATCCTTCGTTCTTGGATGTTCTGGATTTTCCAGCAGCTTTCGCGGCGGGCCTTCCTCGACGATTACACCTTCATCCATGAATAGCACCCGATCCGCGACCTCGCGAGCGAACCCCATCTCGTGGGTGACGACGATCATCGTCATGCCTTCGCGGGCCAATTCGATCATCACGGCCAGCACCTCGCCGACCATTTCAGGATCGAGCGCGCTGGTGGGTTCGTCGAAGAGCATGACCTCCGGCTTCATAGCCAGTGCTCGAACGATCGCGACGCGCTGCTTCTGGCCGCCGGATAGCTGGCTGGGGTAGGCGTTGGCTTTGTCGGCCAGGCCGACCCTTTCCAATAATAGCAGTGCTTCCTTGTGCGCCTGGACTTTCTCCAGCCGACCCAACCTCACGGGCGCTAAGGTGATGTTCCCCAAAACAGTATAATGTGGGAACAGGTTGAACTGCTGAAATACCATACCCATCTTGCGCCGAACGCGGTTGATGTCGCAGCGCGGGCTGGTGATCTCCTCGCCGTCCAGCGTAATGGTGCCGCTGGTGGGCTTCTCCAGCAGGTTGAGGCAGCGCAGGAATGTGGATTTCCCGCTGCCGGATGGTCCGATTACCACAACCTTTTCTTGTGGACGGATGTGCTGTTCGATGCCCCGCAGTACGCGTAAGCCGCTAAATTCCTTGGTGAGCGCTCGCACCTGAATCACTCTGGCGCAGCCTCCTCTCCAAGACGGCGATTGCCTTTGTCAGCACAGTTACAACCGCCAGATACATTAACCCTGAAATGATGTACGGCATGAACGGCGAGTACGTACGGCTGCGGATGTAGTCGGCGGCTTTTGTCAGCTCGGTCAGAGCGATATAGGCCAATATCGATGTTTCCTTAATAAGCGTGATGAATTCATTACATAATGACGGCAGCGCAGCCTTCAGAGCCTGCGGGAATATGATCAGCTGCATCGTCATTCCGCTAGTGAGGCCGAGCGTCCGTCCCGCTTCAATCTGGCCTTTATCAACGGATAATATACCGCCGCGTATAATCTCCGCGACATATGCCGCGCTGTTGAGCCCGCACGCGATCACGCCGATGAATATCTTGTCCAGCTTGATGCTGCCGAATATGCCAAAGTTGATGATCAGCAGTTGAAGCAGCATAGGCGTGCCACGTATAATGTTTATGTATTTACCCGCAATCCAACTGAGCCAGCGGAATCGGCCGACCTTCACATCCGACAGGCGTGCCAGCGCCAGTAGAATTCCCAGCGCCAAGCCGAATGCGGCGGCTAGCGCGCTGACGATCAGCGTTACCCTAAGACCGCGTAAATAGTTGAGGTAACGCGCATCGGATAGAAAATTTAGGTATATATCTTTGTACAAAGATTCCCAAAAATTCAGGGTGCCCGCGACTGATCGGTCCTTGATGGCAAGCCACCATTGATCGAACAGCATCACGGGCATTCCCCCTTTATGTAGCTATAATCGTTATCAGTCGTCAGTCGTCGGGAAATACTTGAGCAGGATGGCATACAGCGTGCCGTCCTCGTTGATGCGATTGATCGTCTTGTTGATCGCTTCGACCAGCTCCGGATTCCCCTTTGGAATCGCTACGGCGTAGAACTCATCCGCAAACTCGATGTTGTCCAGCAACACCAGGTTGGGGTTGTTGAGCGCGGCGATGATGTTCTGCGCGACGGGCAAATCCACGATGACGGCGTCCAGTTTGCCGCCGGCCAGCTCGAGCACCGCGTCGAGGGCCTTGCCGTAGCGCTCGATCGTTTCGGAGTATTCCTCAGCCGCGTAGTCGCCGGTCGTGCCGTTCTGCACGCCGATCGCCGCGCCTTTGAGTGTCTCCTCATCGACGACCTTGCCGTCCTTGCGCACGATGCACGCCTGGCGAGCGTTGTAATACGTGATGGAGAAATCAACCGAGTTGAGCCGCTCTTCCTTAACGGTCATCGCTGCGACGCCTATGTCGATCTGTCCGCTGACCAGCGCCGGGATGATCGAGTCGAAGGCCATGTTCTCAATTACCAATGTCAGCCCCAAATCTTTGGCAATTTCGGCTGCAATCTCGGCGTCCACGCCAACCACCGTGTCGCCTTCGACGAACTCAAACGGCGGGAACTCGGCGTTCGTGCCCATCGTCAGGGTACCTTCAGCCAGCGCCGCGTTCATTGACAGAATCAACAGAACCGCGGTCAGCAGACTGACGATCTTTGCCAAACGTTTCCTCACAATAATTACCTCCCATGCGTAATGGATTTATAATCTAGTATATACATTTTATGGGAGAATGTCAAGCGTGGGCGTTTGACATTTCCGCGCCAGCTTTGTATAATATTATAGATTCGAAACAAGGAGTGATCGTTATGCAATACGAATGTCCATGTGGGTATATCTATGATCCCGCTGAAGGCGATCCGGACAATGGCGTCGCCCCTGGCACTGCCTTTGAGGACATCCCGGAGGATTGGCTGTGCCCGGTCTGCGGCTTAGGCAAGGATGTTTTTACAAAGGTTTGACAAATACGCGCGCTGGCTTCAAGTCAGCGCGCGTTGCATTCATTAAAATAATCTGCGCCTTTTCACTGCATCTTTCAAAATACCTCTTGACAAATGAGAACATTTCGTATATTATGCACTTACAGGCCCGTTCAACGTATAATATTCATTAGAGACTGAATAATCACATACGGAGCGTTTAACATGAAGAGCGTTTTCATTGACGGTCAGGCGGGGACGACGGGGCTGAAGCTGCAGTCGCGGCTCGAACCGCGCACCGATATCCGGCTGCTAACCATCGCCCCGGAACTGCGCAAGGATCCCGCAGCTCGCGCCGCATTAATGAATCAAGCGGACGCTGTGTTCCTCTGCCTCCCGGACGAGGCTGCGGTCGAGGCTGTACCGCTGGTAACAAATCCCAGCACAGTAATACTGGACGCGAGCACGGCGCATCGCACGACGCCAGGTTGGGTGTATGGCTTCCCTGAATTGAAACCAGGCCAGCGTGAGGCGGTAGCATCGGCAAAACGTATCGCTGTACCCGGCTGCCATGCCACGGGATTCATAGCCCTGGTCGCGCCGTTGGTGCAGTCGGGTTGGCTGGTGCCGTCCACGCCGCTTACTTGCCATAGTATAACGGGTTACAGCGGCGGCGGCAACAAGATGATCGCCGAGTATGAATCCGACAATCGTTCGACAACGCTCGACAGCCCTCGGCAGTATGGATTATCCCAGAAACATAAGCATCTGCCCGAGATGACTTACGTGGCGGGGCTTACCGTGCCGCCGATATTCAATCCGATCGTTTGTGATTTCTACGCCGGGATGGTTGTGAGCGTGCCGCTGCACTGTTCCCAATTCGAGCGACGATCGGTCGATCCTGAAACGCTGATGGCGTTCTATCAGAATTATTATGCAGGATCGCGGTTTATCCGCGTGACGCCGCCGCCGTCCGACGGATTCATCCCTGCTAACACCTTGACGGGGACCAACGATTTGGTTATAACTGTTGTTGGAAACAACGAACGGTTGACATTGATTGCCTCATTCGACAACCTGGGGAAGGGCGCTTCCGGCGCGGCTATGCAGTGCATGAATCTGGCGTTGGGATTTGACGAGAGTGCTGGCTTTTAGAAATCTATGAGGAGTTAACCATTATGAGTGTGTCCAATATAATTAGCCAGAATTGGCTGCCCGGCGGCGTATGCGCGCCGAAGGGATTCAAGGCCGGCGGCATCCACTGCGGCATCCGCAAAAACGCCGCCAAGAAGGATCTCGCGCTGATACTGGCCGACCAGCCCGGCGACGCGGCGGCCGTCTACACGCGCAACAAGGTATTCGGCGCGCCGATAACGGTCACGCGCCAACACCTCGCCAACGGCAAGGCCCAGGCGATGCTGTGCAACAGCGGCAACGCGAATACCTGCAACGCCGACGGCGTGGACATCGCCAACGCCATGTGTGCGCTGCTGGCCAGTTCGTCCGGCATAGATGCTGATGATATCATAATCGCCTCGACCGGGGTAATCGGTCAGCCGTTGTCGCTCGCGCCGTTTGAAACGGGCATACCCGCGCTGGCTGGGCAGTTGAGCGCATCCGCCGAAGGCGCGCTGGCCTCCGCCGAGGCCATCATGACCACCGATTCGCGTGTAAAACAGGCTGCGCTTACTGTCGACATCGATGGCAGCGCCGTAACCATCGGCGCGATGTGCAAAGGTTCCGGTATGATTGCGCCGAACATGGCGACCATGTTATGCTTTGTTACCACGGATGCCAGCATCGATTCGGCAATGCTGCACAGAGCGCTGTTTACAGCCGTGGATTCATCGTTCAACCGCGTGGTTGTGGATGGCGACACGTCCACGAACGATATGGTTTCCATCATCGCCAGCGGCGAAGCGGGCAACCAACGCATCACAACCGATGGGCGTTTATTCGACAAATTTGCTGACGCGTTAACCATTGTGCTGACCAAGCTGGCCCGCGAGGTCGCGAAGGATGGCGAAGGCGCAACCAAACTAATAACAGTCAATGTTAAAGGCGCACCGAGCGGCGGACTGGCCCGTGACATCGCACGGAGCGTCGTGACGTCACCCTTGTGCAAGACGGCGATATTCGGTTCGGACGCCAACTTCGGACGCTTCCTGTGCGCGATCGGGTACACGCCGGGCGAATTCGCGGTGGACTTGATCAGCGCGAGCATTGCGTCCGACGCAGGTTCAATGCCCGTGTGCGAGCGCGGCATCATCCTGCCATTCTCCGAGGAGACGGCGCTGACCATCCTCAAACGCCCGGATATCGACATCAACATCGATCTGAACCAGGGCGAAGGTTCAGCGACGGCATGGGGCTGCGACCTCTCGTATGAATATGTGCACATCAACGGCGACTACCGTTCGTAGTGATGGAGGTATAGCATGAGTTTAGGGTATCCGACGGCAGGCGGCACGCTCAGCGCGATGAAGGCGCAGATCCTCACCCAGGCGCTGCCATATATAATGAAGTATCGCGGCCGCGTGGTCGTGGTAAAGTACGGCGGCAACGCCATGATCAGCGCGGAACTGCGCGAGGCTGTGATGAGCGACATCATACTGTTGTCGCTGGTGGGCATTAAGGTTGTGATGGTGCACGGCGGCGGGCCGGAGATTACCGCCACGTTGAAACGCATGGGTATTGCATCGCGATTCGAGGGCGGGCTGCGCGTCACCGACGCCGAAACCGCCGAGGTCGTGCAGATGGTGCTGGCGGGCAAGACCAACAAGGATTTGGTGAACCTTATACAGCAAATGGGCGGCCGGGCGTTGGGATTATGCGGTCTCGACGGCGGCATGATGCGTGTGAAAAAGGTCGAATCCACGCCGGATCTGGGGTTTGTCGGCGATGTCACGCATGTGGACGATCGGCCTATATTGGATACGCTGGCCGCTGGTTATATCCCCATAATCGCCACGGTCGGCGCGGACGAATCCGGCCTGGTATTCAACATCAACGCGGATACGGCGGCGGCGGCGGTTGCGGGCGCGCTAAAGGCCGAGAATCTCATCGTGATGACGGATATCCGAGGCCTGATGCGCGACGTCAAGGATCCGGAATCGTTCATCCCGACCGTGCAGGTCAGCGAGGTGACGGCGCTACGACGGCAGGGCGTGATTGATGGCGGGATGATCCCGAAGGTGGACTGCTGCGTCGAGGCAATCCGGCGAGGCGTCGCAAAGGCCGCGATGATTGACGGGCGCATCCCGCATGCGATATTATTGGAGATGTTCTCGGACGAGGGGATTGGGACGCTGTTCTTAAGGTGAGTTTGTAAATGGGTTGTAAGAATTAACAACGCTTCGGCGTTTTAGGAGGCAATATGTCAGCAATAACCGCGAGTAAATCGCAGGAGATAATTACAAGGGATAAAGGATATGTCGCAAACACTTACGGCCGCTTCCCCGTCGCGCTGGTAAGGGGTCAAGGCGCGCGCTGCTGGGATGCCGACGGCAAGGAATATATCGACCTGACCAGCGGCATCGGTGTCAACTCGCTGGGCTTCAGCGATCCGGAATGGGCGGCGGCTGTCTACGGTCAGCTGTCGGCGCTGCAGCACACGTCCAACCTATTCTATACCGAACCCTGCGGCAAGCTCGCCGAAAAGTTGTGCGAACGTTCGGGCATGAAGAAGGTATTTTTCGGCAACTCGGGTGCGGAGGCCAACGAAGGTGCGATTAAGACCGCGCGGAAGTGGGGGCACACGCATCACGGCCCGAACTGCCACAACATTATAACGTTGAAGCAGTCCTTCCACGGTAGGACACTGACCACGCTTGCCGCGACGGGTCAGGACATATTTCACAAACATTTCGATCCGTTCCCGACTGGATTCACGTATGCAGAACCGAATAATATCGGCGCGCTGGAGTCCATGATCGACGAGAACGTATGCGCTGTGATGGTGGAATTCGTTCAAGGCGAGGGCGGTGTGCGCGCGCTGGATCAAGCGTATGCGAGTGCTGTCGCGGAGTTGTGCGCTAAAAAGGGGATTCTGCTGATCGACGACGAGGTGCAGACGGGGATAGGGCGCACGGGTAAGTTGTTTGCGTATGAACATTATGGAGTACAACCGGATATCGTGACGTGTGCGAAGGGGTTGGGCGGCGGGCTGCCAATCGGGGCGATTCTGTTCGGCGATAAGACCGAGAACACGCTGCAGCCTGGGGAACACGCCGCGACATTTGGCGCGAATCCGGCGATATGCGCAGGCGCGCTGGTGGTGTTAGAGCGCATCGACGATGCACAACTGAAGGTGATTGCGGATCTGTCGAAACGGCTGCGCACGTTTATCAGCGAGAAAGTGGAGAGGATTGCGGGGATAATGCCCGACATCGGCGGGTTGGGATTGATGATCGGTGTGACGGTGCCGTATGTATCCGCGAAGGCTGTCGTTGACGAGGGGATTCGGCAGGGTGTGCTGACGCTGACCGCAAGAGATAGGCTACGGCTGCTGCCGCCGTTGACCATCACAACCGATGAGCTTGACGAAGGCATGGCGCGACTGGAAAAGGCCGCCCGCAAACTGGCAGGAGGTTACTAAAATATGAAGCATCTGCTGAAACTCCTGGATCTGTCGTCCGAGGAAATATTTTCGTTGTTAAATTTGGCCGACCAGTTGAAGTATGAGCGCAAGCACGGGATTGCGCATCCCCGGTTGGCGGGGAAAACGCTGGGCATGATATTCCAGAAGGCGAGCACGCGTACGCGGGTTTCGTTTGAAGTGGGCATGTTCCAGCTGGGCGGGATGGGGTTATTTTTGTCGGGGAGCGATTTGCAGATTGGGCGCGGGGAATCGGTGTCGGATACGGCGCGGGTGTTGTCGCGCTATTTGGATGGGATTATGATTCGCACGTTTACCCAGTCGGAGGTGGAGGCGCTGGCGCAGTATGGGTCTATACCGATTATTAATGGGTTGACGGATTTTGCGCATCCGTGTCAGGTTTTGGCGGATTTGATGACTATTCGTGAGACTAAGGGCACGCTAGAGGGGTTAAAGCTATGCTATATTGGAGACGGGAATAATATGGCGAATTCCCTAATAGTTGGATGTCTCAAGACGGGGATGAAGATTAGCGTCGCGTGTCCGAAGGCGTATCCTCCGGCGGATGCTGTGTTAGAATTCGCAAAAGCGTATAGGGATCGGTTCTCGCTGACGGAGTCGCCGGCGTTGGCGGCGGTTAACGCCGATGTGTTGTATACCGATGTGTGGGCGTCGATGGGTATGGAGGGCGAGAAGGCTGAACGGAGTTTGGCATTCCAGGGGTATCAGGTGAATGAGGCGGTTATGAAGGCGGCGAGGGAGGACGCGATGGTGCAGCATTGCCTGCCGGCGCATAAGGGCGAGGAGATCACGGCGGAGGTGTTCGAGGCGCACGCGGGGGAGATATTCGACGAGGCGGAGAATCGGCTGCATGTGCAGAAGGCTGTGCTCGTTACCCTCCTAGCATCGTAAATCGTAAGGGGCTGACGCAACGGCGTCAGCCCCTAGATTTAGTTATGATGCACGGCGGAACATGGGTCCAGGGCACTGCCCTGGCGAGGGTCCAGGGGCGCGAAGCCCCTGGTGGGGCGTTGGGGCGAAGCCCCAAACCCAAAAGAATGGGGCGAAGCCCCAAATGTATATGAATGAGGTCAAATCGTGAAAACGAGATATCTGGTATTGGAGAATGGACGGTCATTCGAGGGCGCGGCATTAGGCGCGAACACGGAAGCCCGCGGCGAGCTGGTATTCACAACGGGCATGGTTGGCTACCTGGAAACGCTGACCGATCCGAGTTATTACGGACAAATAGTTGTGCAAACATTCCCGTTGATCGGCAACTACGGCGTGATACGTGCGGATTTCGAGAGCGAGAGGCCACGGCTGTCGGGTTACATAGTACGCGAGGCGTGCGGAAACCCGTCGAATTTTCGGTGTGAAGGCGCGCTGGATGAATTCCTGCGCGAAGCGGGCGTGCCGGGATTGACAGGCGTTGATACTCGCGCATTGACGCGGATACTGCGGACGGCGGGCGTGATGCGCGCCGTGTTGTCGGATGAACCGCGTGCGGATTTCGCCGCAGAACCACCCATCGCCGGGGTGATGGATGTAACGTGCGGTTGTATTACCCGCCAAACGCCGCCTGATCCAATCGGTTGTGTAGCGTTGATCGACTATGGCGCTAAGGGCGGCATCCCGCGCGCGTTACAACGGCGCGGCTTGGAGGTTGTTACAATGCCCGCTGATAGTTCAGCCGACGATATATTATCCATAAAACCGGACGGCGTTATGCTGTCTAATGGTCCCGGTGATCCTGTGGTGAATACTGGGATTATTGGAGAGTTAGGGAAGCTGGCGGATTCCAATATTCCCATATTCGGGATATGCTTGGGGCATCAACTGTTGGCGTTATCGCAAGGGGCGCACACTGAAAAGTTGAAGTTCGGGCATCGCGGCGCTAACCAACCGGCGTTGCACGTACCGACCGGACGGGTATATATCACCAGCCAGAATCATGGCTACGCCGTCAGGCTGGCAGATTTGCCAGACGGGATCGAGGCCACGTATATCAACGCCAATGACGGTTCCTGCGAAGGGCTGCGTTATCACAACTTCCCAGCGTTCTCGGTTCAGTTCCACCCGGAGGCTTGCGGCGGGCCGCTCGATACGGGGTTTTTGTTTGACGAATTTCTTGAGTTGATGGGTAAGCGCGAGCAGTCGCAGGAATGGCAGCGCGGCCACACCGATCAGTTGGGCGATATATTTTTAAGGAATGCTGGAGGTGCGGCATGCCTGTAATGAACGGCGTCAAGCGGGTGCTGATCATCGGCTCGGGCGCGATAGTCATCGGCCAGGCGGCGGAATTCGACTACGCGGGGTCGCAGGCGTGCCGCGCGCTGAAGGCGGCGGGCCTGGAGGTCGTGCTCGTCAACCCCAATCCCGCCACGATCATGACCGACGCGGCGATGGCCGACCGCATATACATCGAGCCGCTGACGCCGGAGACGGTGAAGCGTATTATAATGAAGGAACGCCCCGACGGCCTGTTGTCGACGCTGGGCGGTCAGAACGGCTTGACGCTATCGATGCAGCTAGCGCGTGAAGGATTCCTTGAGAAGCACAACGTCCGGTTGCTGGGCGCGAACCTGGATACGATCGAGCGCGCGGAGGATCGCCAACGGTTCAAGGATACGATGGCCGAGATTGGCCAACCGATAATACCGTCCGATGTGGTGACGGAGATACCCGCCGCGCTGGAGCTGGCTGAGCGGCTGGGGTATCCGGTAATAGTGCGTCCGGCGTTCACGCTGGGCGGCAGCGGCGGCGGCATCACGAAAGACGCCAAACAGTTGTCCGAGACTGCAAGAACGGGTATCCACGCATCGCCCATCGGTCAGATTCTTGTCGAAAAATGTATATCTGGCTGGAAAGAGATCGAGTTCGAGGTCATGCGCGACGCGTGCGACAACGTCATCACGGTTTGCAGCATGGAGAATTTCGATCCGGTGGGCGTGCACACGGGCGATTCGATCGTCATAGCTCCTGCTGTGACACTATCCGACAAAGAATACCAGATGCTGCGCACCGCCGCGCTGACCATCATCCGCGCGCTGAAGGTGGAGGGCGGCTGCAACGTGCAATTCGCACTGAAGCCGGATTCGTTCGAATACGCCGTGATAGAGGTCAACCCGCGCGTGTCGCGTTCATCTGCGCTGGCGTCGAAGGCGACGGGCTACCCGATCGCCAAGATCGCGGCGCAGATAGCGGTGGGGTTCACGCTGGCGGAACTGCGCAACGCCGTGACGGGCATGACGAGCGCATGCTTCGAGCCGACGCTGGATTATGTGGTGGTCAAGCTACCCAAGTGGCCGTTCGACAAATTCGTATACGCCAAGCGGTCGTTAGGCACACAGATGAAGGCGACGGGCGAGGTGATGGCCATCGGCACATCATTCGAGCAAGCGTTGATGAAGGCCGTTCGCGGTGCGGAGATTGGCCTGGATACGCTGCGATCGCCGCGCATTATGTCGATGGACGACGAAACGTTGTACGCGCTGCTGGATCAGTGCACCGACGAGAGGTTGTTTGCTTTATACGCACTGCTGTCGCGCGGCGTATCGGTTGACGCATTATACAGTCGAACGGGCGTCGATCCATGGTTCTTAAGTAAACTGGTTAACCTATTGAAGATGGAGCGTCGGCTGATGGCGGGCGACCGCTGTTACCTGGAGGCTAAGACGCTGGGCTTCCCGGACGCCGCCATCCAGCGGCTGACAGGACTGCCGATCGCCAAGAAACGTCTGCCCGTTTACAAGATGGTGGATACATGCGCCGCCGAGTTCGAGGCAAAGACGCCATACTTCTACGCGACGTACGACGATGAGAATGAGGCGGCGGCCTTCCTCGAATCCAAGCGTCAGGAGCGCTTAACACAAGGACTGCCGGAAAAACCGCGCGTTGTGGTGTTCGGCTCCGGGCCGATCCGCATCGGCCAGGGGATTGAGTTCGATTACGCGTCCGTCCACTGCGTTTGGACGCTGCGGGAGTTGGGTTGTGAAGTCGCGCTCGTCAACAACAACCCGGAGACGGTTTCGACCGACTTCGACACCGCCGATCGGTTGTACTTCGAACCGCTGACGCCGGAGGACGTCGCGGGCGTGCTCGCTGTTGAAAAACCTATGGGTGTGGTCGTGGCGTTCGGCGGGCAGACGGCGATCAAGCTCACCCGCGCGTTAAACCAAGCAGGTGTGCGCATCTTGGGCAGTTCGGCTGACAGCATCGACGCGGCCGAGGATCGGGAACGATTTGACGCGCTGCTGAACGTGCTGGAGATCGAGCGGCCGCGCGGCTGCACCGTACTTAATGAAGAGGAAGCTGTCGAGGCCGCGGCCAGCCTGGGTTTCCCGGTGCTCGTCCGGCCCAGCTACGTGCTCGGCGGCCAGAATATGATCCTGGCCTACAGCGAGGCCGATATCCGCGAGTACATGCGGATCATACTGGCGCAGGGCATTGAGAATCCCATACTAATTGATCAATATTTACAGGGAACAGAGCTGGAAGTTGACGCTATTTGCGATGGTGACGAAATTCTTATACCGGGAATTATGGAACATGTCGAACGCGCGGGGGTTCATTCCGGCGATTCGATTGCCGTGTATCCTGCGTGGAACTTGAACGGCGTTACAACGGATCGTCTTATCGAAGCCACACGCGCACTGGCGTTGGGGCTGCATACGATCGGCTTAATCAATATTCAATATATATTACACGACAATCAAATTTATGTAATCGAGGCTAACCCCCGCGCGTCGCGCACCGTGCCTTACATCAGTAAGGTTACAGGGTTACCCATGGTGGATGTGGCCGTGCGCGTGATGCTCGGGCAGAAGCTGAAGGATCTGCCGTATGGGACGGGGCTGTTCCGAAAGAGCGCGTATTACGCCGTAAAGGTGCCTGTATTCTCATTTGAAAAACTGGCGGATGTGGATACACAGCTCGGCCCCGAAATGAAATCGACTGGCGAGGTGCTGGGCGTGGCGCGAACGCTCGAGGAGGCGCTCGTCAAGGGCCTCGTCGCGGCGGGATACCGCATGGATCGATCGGGCGGCGTGCTGTTCGCCGTGCGCGACGTGGATAAGCCGGAGGCCATGCGCATCGCGCGAGGTTACGCCAGCATGGGTTGGCGGCTGTACGCGACGGCGGGTACGGCGCAGGCGTTCGAGGAGGCGGGGTTGACAGTCACGCATCTGCCGCCGCTGGCTACGGATATAGAATCCACGTTAACACTGCTGGATTCTGGAGATATCAACACCGTCATCTCCACATCCAGCAAGGGTAGATTCCCAACGCGGGCCAGCGTCCGGTTACGCCGAAAAGCTGTCGAGCGGTCGATCCCATGCCTCACCAGTCTGGATACGGCGGCGGTGCTGGTGAATGCGCTGACCAGTAAATACGCGCTGTCGAATATCGAATTGGTGGACGTCGCGAGCATGCGTCATGAAAAGGTACGCCTAAAATTCGTCAAGATGCGCGGAAGCGGCAACGATTACATCTATTTTGATTGCTTCGAGCAGTCGGTGGACAGCCCGGAATCCATCAGCGTGCAGATTTCCAGCCGCCGATTCGGGGTTGGAGGGGATGGGATCGTGCTCATCCTGCCGCCGACGGGCGACGAGGATGCCGCGATGCGCATGTTCAATGCCGACGGTTCGGAGGCTGAGCTGGCCGGCAACGCCCTGCGCTGTGTTGCGAAGTATCTCTATGAATCTGGCCGCGTGCTCAAGGAGAACATCGCCATCCAAACCGAGGGCGGCTTAAAACATGTCCGCGTGTACGTACGTTCAGAGGTTGTCGAATCCGCGTGCGTTTCGATGGGTAGGGTCACATTCGCGCCGGAGAAGGTGCCCGTCATGCTCGATGGCGGCGAGGTTATAGACCGAGAAGCATTTGTCGGTGGCAGGTCCGCGCGAATCACCTGTTTGTCGATGGGGAACCCGCATTGCGTCATGTTCTGCCCGGACGTCACGCAGGCCGACGTGGGCGGCTGGGGACCTCTGATCGAACACGATCCGCTGTTCCCACAACGAGTGAATGTGTCGTTCGCGCAGGTAGAAGGCCGGCACACGCTGCGCATGCGCACGTGGGAGCGCGGCATCGGCGAGACGCTGGCATGCGGCACGGGCGCGTGCGCGGCGGCGGCGGCGGCGGTGCGACTGGGCCTGCTGATGCCCGGCGATCAGACCGTGCACATGCCGGGCGGCGATTTACTAGTAAGGGTTGTGGACGACGAGATCTGGCTGACGGGCGACGCCGTCAAGGATTTTGAAGGGATGGTGGAGTTATAATGATAGAACTACCCGAGGCGAGGGTGCTGGCTGATCAGATTAGCAACGAATTGGTGGGTAAGCGCGTTACCGGAGTTGTCACCGCCGCCTCGCCTCACAAATTTGCGTGGTATTATGGGGATCCGCTGGCGTATGACTCACGGTTGAGCGGCAAGCAGATCGATCGCGCCGTGCCGATTGCTGGCCGTGTGGAGGTTTACGCAGAAGGCGTGACGCTTGATTTCTTTGATGGTGCCAACCTGAGATTGTATAAAGCTGGCGAGGCTGTGCCGACCAAACATCAGCTGGCGATCACATTTGACGATGGTTCGACGCTGGTTGGAACCATAGCCATGTACGGCGCATTGATGTGCTACCCAGACGGCGCGCTGGACGACGATTCGTACCGCAACGCGGCTGTGAATGCGATATCACCGCTGTCGGAGAGGTTTGACGCGGTGTATGCGGCATTATTCGACACAAAGGGACTGAAGATGAGCGCCAAAGCCTTCCTCGCGACCGTCAAGCGAGTCCCCGGCCTGGGTAACGGCGTGCTGCAGGATATATTGTTGAACGCGTGCATCCATCCCAAGACGAAGGCGGGTGCGTTATCGATGGAACAACGTTCAGCATTATTATGCAGCATAAAGGATACGCTGGCTGAAATGGTGAGGCTCGGCGGGCGCGATACGGAGCGCGACCTGTATGGTAATCCAGGCGGTTACAAGGTAAAGTTGGGGCGAACCAACACCGCGATGGTGTGTCCGAACTGCGGCGGCAGCGTTCACAAGGAGAGTTACATGGGCGGGAGTATCTACTTCTGCGAATCTTGCCAGAGAATATAGCATAGATGGGAGTTTATACCTATTAAGATTGAAAGGTAGCGTGTGTATGGATTCTACCAAAGCGTCGATTGCCCCGTTTATGGATGATGACGGCCGATTAAAGCAGTATCCGGCAAGGCGCGGCAAGCAATTGATAGCGCTGGATTACCTGGCGTCTAAGTTTGAAAATGGAAAACGGTATGCGGAGCGCGAGGTGAATGAGTTGCTGAATACTTGGCATACATTCGGCGATTGGGCATTGTTGAGACGGGATTTGATCGATATCGGCTTGTTAGGACGTAACGCCGATGGGTCAGAATATTGGCTCCAAGATAAAATCATAAAAACAGAATAAAAAAATCGGAATCGCTTGCATATTCTCTGAAAGTAGGGTATACTACATCATGTAAGCTATTGTTTGCGATGGTGAACCGCAAAACAAGCGAAATACATGATCGGAGGATGCCAAAATGCCCAGAGGACGCAAGAAAGCCGTCGAAACTCCTATTATTATCGAAGAACCCATTGTAGATGAAACCGTTGAAGAAACATCGCCCAAGCAGCGCAAGCCTTATCCCAGCCATGATGAGCGCATCGTGATGGCCGACGAGCAGATACGGCATTGGGAAGAGCTGAACGCCAAGCGCCGCGCGCTGGTCGCCACCACCGACAAGACCCTGCAGGATCGCAAGGACGCGCTCGCCAAGGGCGAGGCCGAGTTGCAGCGCGTACTGGAATGGAAGCAGCGCCTCATCGAGATCAAGGATGGCGTCCCATCCGGCGTGCGCACCCAGTCCAAGCAGAAATATAACGAACTGATGAACGCGCTCAAGCGCAGCGGCAAGAGCATGGATGAACTGCTCGAGGAGCTGGGCAGCAGCCAGGAGGCGTAAGGGTTAAGCGGCGCTTATAAATGGCCTTGCATCCGACACGGATGCAAGGCTTTTATAATGAATCGAGTTACCGCATATAAATTACCCAAACCTATTCACCTACTGTACCATCCCGCATAGGTTATTAGGGGCGGACACGTCCGCCCATATCCCAACCGGGCATCAATCCCGACACCTATTTTTTATAAAACCGGAGGGAATTGCATGTCTATACCGGATTGGATGCTAGCGATCCTATTGACGCTGCTAGCCGTGGCTTTGATCCTCTTGATCGTCTGGCTTATCAAGAAGCTGATCCAGGCGTGGAAGTGCGGCAAGTGGCCGTTCAGCACGTACCAGTATTCCTACTCGGTCGTTCAGAAACCCAGGATCGTGCGTCACAAGACAGCCATTCAGCGCCGTAGGGCGGAGCGGTTCGTCATCGTCGAGGAGCCTGTGTGCGCCGCGAGCGTCGCAGCGCCAGTGGTCGAGGAATTCGTAGCCGCCGAGGCCGTGATCCCCACCCACGCGCCCGTCGTTCGCCAGGTTAAGACGCAGGTTCTCGAGGCGGCTGCCAACTGCAACAACTGCCTGACGAAAACGTGCGACTGATTAATCCTCGCGCCTTTGCCGCGACAGCGGCTTAGGCGTTACAGGGGCACGGTAATACGTGTCCCTTACATATATTTTAATAAGTAAAACGTTTTCGATCCGACAGTTTTCGGATATTTCTCAAAAGTGTACAAAGGCTGTGGTGAATCTTTAGCGGAACACGCACTTCCATTTAGCATGGTTATCTTGTATAATAAGCATAAGACGAAGGCCGCCAAGAACGAATTCGCGTGTCTTCAATACGGTAATGCTGTTCTGGTAAGTCCGCGACGCTAAACGACCGAATGGATCCCGCTGCAAGGCCGATCCTGCGCGAAAGATGTCGGCCGGCTATTTTTCGGATGTTAGAAGGAGGAAGAATCATGGCGAGCGTATCCCTCAAACACATCTACAAGGTATACACGGGCGGCGTAACGGCCGTCAGCGACTTCACGCTGGATATCGAGGACAAGGAATTCATCGTCCTGGTCGGTCCGTCGGGCTGCGGCAAGTCCACCACGCTGCGTATGGTCGCCGGGCTGGAGGAGATCTCGGAAGGCGAGCTGTACATATCCGATAAGCTGGTCAACGACGTCGCCCCCAAGGATCGTGACATCGCCATGGTGTTCCAGAACTACGCCCTGTATCCGCATATGACGGTATACGACAACATGGCCTTCGGCCTGAAGCTGCGCAAGACGCCCAAGACCGAGATAGAGCGCCGTGTCCGCGAGGCCGCCAAGATCCTGGACATCGAATACCTCCTGAACCGCAAGCCTAAGGCCCTCTCGGGCGGCCAGCGGCAGCGCGTTGCATTGGGCCGCGCTATCGTCCGCGAACCCAAGGTATTCCTTATGGACGAACCGCTCTCCAACCTGGACGCCAAGCTGCGCGTGCAGATGCGTACCGAGATTACCAAGCTACATCAGCGCCTGCAGACCACGTTCATCTATGTAACGCACGACCAGACCGAGGCGCTGACGATGGGCTCGCGCATCGTGGTCATGAAGGATGGCTTCGTCCAGCAGGTGGATTCGCCACAGAATCTATATGACTTCCCGTGTAATAAGTTCGTCGCAGGCTTCATCGGCAGCCCGCAGATGAACTTCTTTGATGTGAAGCTCGCGCGCGAGGGGACATCCGTATACGCCACATTCGGCGACAACAAGATCCTCATCCCGCAGGGCAAGGTCTCCAAGCTGACGGACGAATCCTACATCGGCAAGGAAGTAGCGATGGGCATCCGTCCGGAAAATATCCACGACGAAGAGGTATTCCTTGCCAACGCGTCGAAGTCACTGATCGATGTTAAGGTCGAGGTCGTCGAGCTGCTCGGTTCCGAAACGTTCCTATACCTGAGAACTTCAGGCAAGGAGGACAACGTGATCGCCCGCGTCGATCCGCGCACGGTTTCCCGCGCCGGAGACACGATCAAGGTCGCGTTCGACACGAACCACCTGCATTTCTTCGACAAGGATACCGAGCAGACGATATTAAGCCGGTAAGCCGCGGTTGAATCCTAATTATCGAACCGCGGGCTGAGATTATCGCTCAACCCGCGGTTTTTCGGGAGTAGGCGGTGTCCGTGTTGCGGCCGCCGGGGGGAAAGGGGCAGTACCCGTGATAGACAAGATATTTTTAGACCAGATTAAGACCATCCTCTCGCGGCTGACGTCCGTAGTCACGCTGCTGGATGAGCGCGGCCAGGCGGTGTTACCCGATTCCGGAGCGGAGCCGGTCCCCATCCCCATCGACCTGGACGCCGGACGCCCGCAGGTCATCGACAACCGCACGTGGCTAGCAGTCAAGGTGCCGCCCATCGCGTGCATAGTCGTGCATGGCACGGAGGCCGCGTCGGTGGATTGCGCGCTGCTGGTGCAGTCGCTGCTGTTATCCGCTGACATCAGCGTCCCGGTTGCGGACCGCAACGAGATCAGCCGCCGCATGCTCAAGGACGAGCTGTCAACGCCCGAGCTGGAGACCGTCGCCCATGAAAACGGCATCCCGATGGAGCTGGAGCGCGCCGTGCTCGTATTCCACGTCCTGCAGACCGGACGCGTCAGCGCGTTGGAGCTGCTTCAGGAAATGATACCGGTCGGCGACGACGATATCCTGGTCGAGATCGATCGGCATACGCTGGCGCTTATCAAGTCGATGGCGCAAGTCGAAACACTGGACGAGCTGCAGCAGTTGGCGGAGGCTGTCGAACAGACGGCGTTAAGCGAAACCGCGGCGCAGATCACCGTAGCCATCGGCGAACCCAAGCCCACGCTGCCGCAGATTGGCGAATCCTACCGCGAGGCATGGCGTGCGCTGGAGGTCGGCCACTCGTTCAAGCCGGAACAGAATGTGTATCTGTACCGCCGCCTGATCCTGGAGCGTTTCCTGATGGAGATTCCCAAGGAGATGGGCCAGCGTTACAACCACATAATGTTCAACCGCAAGACGGCGCGGTTATTTAACGAAGAGATGCTGCACACGATCGAGATGTTCTTCGCCAAGGATCTGAACCTCTCCGACACCGCGCGGCAGCTGTACATCCACCGCAACACGCTCGTGTACCGCCTGGACAAGGTTCAGCGGCAGACGGGCCTGGATCTGCGGCACTTCGACGACGCCATCACATTCCGCATGCTGTTCTTGCTGGGCAAGTCCGGCGCGGATCAGCCCACGATGATCCGATAAGGGGGCGTGATATGACCCAGCCAATCAAGGGCATGTTCCGTCGGTTCATACTCCTGGCAGCTATCCTGACGCTGGTTATCAGTGTGTGCGCGACAGCATTCGCAGCGGGCGGCACCGTCACCATCAGCCAGGAGGATTACGAACTGCTCCAGCAGTATAAACATCAAGAAGAGGTTCGTCAGATCATCGCCCAGATGTACTATAAGGATGTCGATCCCGACGAGTTGTCGGTCGGCGCGATGCGCGGACTATTCACACCACTGGAGGATCCGTACTCGTTCTACTACTCCGTGGACGACATGAAGTCGATGAACGAGCAGCTCTCGGGCGATTATAAGGGCATCGGCGTGCAGATATTGGCGAATGCAGTCGATAATTCGCTGACGATTGTGCGCGTATTCCCCGATAGCCCGGCAGAAGCGGTGGGAATACGCTCCGGCGATAAGATTATCCAGGTGGACGACCTGCCCGTCACGGCGTTCGAGATGAATCAGGCCGTGGAGATCATGCGCGGCGGTCCGGCGGGTACGACCGTTGAGGTGAAGATCAAGCGCGGTGAAGAGGAGATCCCATTCACAGTCACGCGCGGCGATATCCACATGAATAATGTCGAATCGGTAATGTTCGACAACGATATCGGTTACATTCGCCTCTACTCATTCGAGGGCACGATGGCCAGGGAATATGCCGACGCGTTGGTCAGCCTACAGGCGGAGGGTATGGCCGCGCTGATCCTCGATCTGCGGGATAATCCAGGCGGTTTGACGGATTATGCCGAACGCGTCGCGAATACGTTCCTGACCGACGAGCTGATATACTCTACCCGCGATCGCTACGGCCTGGAGGTCAGCTACTTTGCCGACGGCCAACCGATAGGTGTGCCGGTTGTGGTGCTGTGCAATGGCAACAGCGCGTCCGCATCCGAGATAATCATCGGCGCGCTGCAGGATCATGGCACCGCCACGATCATCGGCGTCAAGACGTTCGGCAAGGGCATCATCCAGAGCGTATACGAATTCCCGCAGGGCGACGGCATGCAGGTCACTAGCCAGCAGTACTTCACGCCCAGCGGCGCTGCGATCCACGGCGTCGGTATCGAGCCGGATATCGAGGTCGTGCTCAACGAGGACGCCATCGACGAGAATACGCTGCTCGATCGCTCGAAGGATAACCAGCTCGACGCGGCTATCGAATACCTGACGCCGTTAGTTGTAGACAAGGACGCGGCGGCGTGATTAGAGGATAAGCTCGCAGGGCGGTCAATCGATCGCCCTGTATTTATATTATAATCGAATAATCATAGCATATCATAATGATGGGTGAGGAATGTTATATGAAAATCGTTATACTTGACGGTTCCACCGAAAACCCCGGCGATCTATCCTGGTCAGGCTTTGAACAGCTGGGCGAATTGACCGTGTACGATCGCACGCCGCCGGAACTTGTAGTCGAGCGCATAGCGGACGCCGAGATCGTCTACACCAACAAAACACCCCTGACGCGCGAGGTTATCGAGGCCGCGCCGAGTATCCTATTCATCGGCGTCCTCTCGACCGGATACAATGTCGTGGATACGCTGGCCGCGCGCGAGTATGGCATCCCCGTGTCGAACGTCCCTTCATACGGCACCGCTGCCGTCGCGCAGATGGTATTCGCGCTGATACTGGAGATTGCGCACCATGTCGGCCACCATTCGGATGCGGTTCATGCGGGCCGCTGGACGACCAGCATCGACTACTGCTTTTGGGATTATCCGCTGATTGAGTTGTCCGGTAAAACGATGGGTATTGTCGGATATGGACGAATCGGGAAGGCAACGGCCGATATCGCCCGCGCGTTTGGTATGGACGTCATCGCATACGACGCACTCGTCCAGGATGAAGCCGTCGTCCCACTCGATGAACTGCTGGCGCGCAGCGATATCATATCGCTCCATTGTCCGCTGCTGCCCGAAACCACGGGCCTAATCGACGCTGCCGCCATTGCCAAGATGAAGGATAGCGTGATAGTTATCAACACATCACGAGGCCCGCTGGTCAACGAGGCCGACATGCGCGCTGCTCTGGAATCCGGCAAGGTTTACGCGTTCGGTTGCGACGTGGTGTCGGTAGAGCCGATCCGCGCCGACAATCCGCTGCTGGGCGCGCCGAATTGTATTATCACGCCTCATATCGCCTGGGCTCCTAAGGCTTCTAGACAGAGGTTGATGGATGTCGCGGTGGGGAATCTGGCGGCATTCTTGAATGGAAACGCCATCAATGTGGTGAATTGATTTGGGGCGTTACCAATAATTAGTATTATTCACTTTTTCCACCGAGCTGCGTATCATAACGGCCCGCCGCGCCTCATATGCTCGCTTCGTAAAGGAGTGATTGCACGTGAAGCTGTCTATCAAGCGCGCGGACCTCGAACGTTTACTAATTGCCGGGGCGGCGGCGCTGGTGCTGCTGTTAGCGGCAATTGGCCCGGTTACCTCGCTTCCAGTAGATCAATACGCCGTTTCACCCGCTGACATACTGCCCGATGCAGCCGCGGTCGCGCCGGTGATCGGCCCGATCCAGAATACCACTGTCTACTATGCCGACGCGGAGGGGTACCTGGTGCCCGTCACACGCGCCGTGTCCAAGACGGACGGCATAGCCAAGGCCACGCTGTCGCTGATGATCTCCTCCGACACGAACGATCTGGCCGCGGCACGGCTGGGCCTGTCGACCGTCCTGCCTCGCGAGACGACGTTCGATCTGGACATCGCCAATGGCAAGGCGCGCGTCGACTTGAGTGCGAACGTGCTAAGCATGCCCGACGCGCAGTCGGAGGCGCTGATGGTCAGCTCGATCGTGCAGACGCTCAGCGAATTCGACACGGTTAGCAGCGTGGAGATACTCGTCGGCGGTCAGAAGCGCAGCAAGCTGACCCACGGCACCGACATCGCAACCGAGATGACGGGCAAACTCCTGAACCTGGAGAGCGTCGACGCCAGCGCGAACCTGGCCAACGCCCAGCTCGTCCGGCTCTATTTCCCATCGGAAACCGGGCGTGTGCTCGTTCCTGTGACCCGCGCCGTGTTCTCGCCAGCCGACATCAACACTGCAGTGCTGGAGCTGGTCAAAGGCCCGAAGGTCGATACCACCCTGCGCAACGCGCTGCCCAGCGAGACGGGGCTGTTCGACGTGAGCGTGTCGAATGGTGTCGCGACGATCAACTTCTCGGAAGCGTTCGCCCAGATAACAGCCAACAGCGACGGCGGCCAGCAAGCCCTGCGCGCTCTGATGCTCACGTGCATGCAATATCCCGGCGTCAACCATGTCGAATTGCTGGTCAACGGCAAACCGTTCTCACCCGCCGCCATGGAGAAGCCGACGTTTGTCAACAATGCTGAGCAGGTTGCGGTACAATTCCCGGATGTTATAGAGATTGATTAACACTTGACAAATTAAGCGAAAACTGGCAGTATAGGAGGCGCGCCGCGTCTCCTTTTTCGTTATAGATAATTCCAACGCGGGAGATAATTATATGTCGAGAAAGAAGATTCCGATAGTGTTCGCCTCGCGGAATAAGGGCAAGGCACGCGAGGTCGCCGCGCTGTTGGGCAAAAGATTCCGCCTGATAACGATGGATGAAGCCGGATTCCACGACGAAATTGTGGAGGATGGTATAACCTTTATAGATAACGCCATAATTAAAGCCGAAACCGTCTGCAAGGCGCTGTATAGGCCCGTGCTGGCCGACGATTCCGGGCTGATGGTGGATGCGCTGGACGGCGCGCCGGGCGTATACTCGGCGCGGTACGCGGGCAATCATGGCAACGACGCTGCCAATAATGCTCTGTTATTGTCAAATCTTTCGGATGAACCCGCGCCACGCCGTGCGCGGTTCGTTTGCGCGTTGGCGCTGGCCAGACCAGAATTCCCAACCTACATTACGGAGGGCTACTGCAAGGGCGAGATCGGCTTCGAGCCTGACGGGCAGGGGGGGTTCGGTTACGATCCGCTGTTCTACGTAAACGGTATATCGTTAGCGCGCATGACGGATGATGAGAAAAACCGCATCAGCCACCGCGCGATGGCGTGTCACCGCATGCGGGTAGTGTTGAGCATGCATTCGGGCGTCGGAGGGAAGTTTCAGTGGAAATTCACAAAGCCTCAACCGAGCATGGCCATATCCGCCTAGCCGCCGCCAGCGACGCCCATGGTTCACGCGAGAACATGAATCGCCTGTTGCAAGCGCTGCCACCTATCGACATGTTCTGCTATCTAGGGGATACTGCGGCGGATGCTTCATATCTGCGGGCGGCGCTGGCAACGCGCCAGCCGGACGCGGCCTTCCACAGCGTGTCGGGCAACGTCGGCCCGGATTATGACGAACCCGCCGAACTGACGCTGCGTCTTAGCGGATTCAAGCTGCTGATGGTTCATGGCCATATATTGCGCGTGAAGCTGACCACCATGTTTCTGGCCGAGCGCGCGAAGGCCGTCGGCGCGCAGATTGCCCTCTACGGGCACACCCATATCCCCGACGCCGCCATGTGGCGCGATGGCGTAATGCTCATCAATCCCGGCGCGCTCCGCGACGGCCGTTATGCTTTGATAACACTGCGGGACGACGTTCAGCCGGACGTCAGGTTGTTAGCGCTGTAGCTGGCGGGATATTGTGAAAAATTCTTTCTAAATCTATGTAGCAATCGTCCAAAATGTTGACTTTCACCTGGCATGCCCCAAAGTAGGCGTCAGGGATATCGGTCTCCCCGCTGCGCCAATCAAAAACGTATAAATATTCGCGTACAGGATCGATTATCCAGTATTCCTTAACCCCCGCCTCGAGATATCGGCGCAGTTTATAGTTGCGGTCGCGGCGTTTTGTGGAGGGGGATAGTATCTCGATGATCAGATCAGGCGCGCCTTCGCAGCATTTTTCCTTGATTTTTTCAGGATCGCATACCACAATGATGTCCGGCTCGAACCCTTCATTCGTAACTTCAGGGTCAAGCTGAACGGTCACTTCTGGGTAAACTTGACAAAGTTTCCCTTGCAAATACACGGTCAATTGGCTGCACAACCGATTGGATACCGCGGCGTGCTTAGTAGTCGGCCTGGCTAGAAAAACCAACTCGCCGTCATATATCTCAGCCCGAACTCGCTCGGGCATCTCTAGCAGAGCATCAAATGAATATTTACCCAGTCGCTTGCCACCAGCCGCCTGCGCCTCCATGCAATCCCCTCCTAATACCAGTATATATTATGGTTCGATAGACGTCAACGCTGGCGAGGCAGGGCAGTTTTTTTCTTACGATCGGCAATCTTGTACAATATGTTGTAATTGCACCACAACTTTTTGGTTATTGACAAGCCGATGGGTTTCGGGTATAATGTCTTAATGTGCCGCCAGATCACGGTGAGGATGTGATTCGCATGACTTTGGACGTGAACCGCGCGCTGCAGCAGCCAGGCGAGCAGTTTCCGTTTTCGGTTGAGCGGGCCGCTGACGCTGGGGAAACCGATGACGCCGATCGGTTACCGGACGGGATCGAGGCTATGAACGTTCGCGCCGAAGGGATCTACGTGGGCGCGGGTATGACCGTATTCGTTCGCGGCCGCGCGTTCGCGGATGTGAAGGCCCAGTGCGCAAGGTGTTTGACGGATGTCGTCCAGTCCGTGGAAGCTCCTGTGCATGAGGTGTTCGGCAAGGACGACGGCTTGAGCGATCCCGATGACCCGGAGAAGCGCGCTATGCAAGGCCAGACGATCGACCTGACCGATGCTGTGTATTCCGCGCTGGCGCTCGCGCTGCCGATGCGTTTCCTCTGTCGGGAGGATTGCGCGGGGATTATATTAACATAAATATTCGGAGGTGAAACCCATGGCGCTGCCAAAGGGAAAAGTATCCAAAGCGAGAGGCCGCAGCCGCCGCGCGAACTGGAAGCTCACGGTCCCCAGCATCGTAGCGTGTCCGCACTGCAAGAAGATGCGCCTCGCGCACCGCGTGTGCAAGTTCTGCGGCTATTATGACGGCAAGCAGGTCATAAAGGTTGACGACGAAAAGAAGTCGTCGTGAGGGTAAACCATGCAAAATGTCCTCTACTTCCACTTTGAAGCATGCCCCTACTGCCAGCAAGCCAACCGCTGGTTGGATGAGTTGATGGCCGAATCGCCGGAGTTCCGCGCTATACCGATGACCCGCATCGATGAGCGCAAGCAGCCGGACGTGGCCGAGCGGTTTGATTATTATTATGTGCCAACGTTCTACGTGGGCGGCCGTAAGGTGCATGAGGGCGCGGCCACGCGCGAGAAGGTTGAGGCCGTGCTGCGGCAGGCGTTGGCCGAGCCGGGTATTGCCGTGGGCTGAACGTTTTAAGAGAAAGCTGTCGCGAGCCGCTATGCGCCGCCTGCGGGGGGCTTGGGATCTCCTCTGCGGAGGGGCTGCCCTCACTGTGGTGAGGGCTTTGTTACTTTTCCCGTCCGTGGGAAAAGTAACCAAAAGGACGGCCAAAGGAGAGAGGCGCTATGGCGCCCTCTCTCCTCTGGACTCCTCTCTCCAGCCATGTTGCACCCGCACCTTGGTCTATGACCAACGTTCCGATTGAGTTACAAGCACAGTATTGGAGGGTCCTCGCGGCATCGCGGCGAGGTAGTCAAATTGGCGAGGCTTGCTGTCATCATATTGTTTACGTACTAGGCTCGATGATCTAAAGCAGGTGGCGGGAGGCTGTTGTGATTTCATATTGTTTATGTACTTGCCTAGATGATCCGGAGTTAGTAGTTGGCTGAATTTTGATTACATTATGATAATGACCAGCTTCGCCAATACGACTACCTCGCCGCGAAGCCACGAGAATCATACAAGGCTGTACCTGTAACTCAATTGAACGTTGGTCATAGACCAAGCAGCGGAGTCAACATGGCTGGAGAGAGGAGTCCAGAGGAGAGAGGGCGCCATAGCGCCTCTCTCCTTTGGCCGTCCTTTTGGTTACTTTTCCCACGGACGGGAAAAGTAACAGAACCCCAACCGCAGTTGGGGCAATCCGCCCGCAGGCGGCGGGTCTTGAAACTAATGGGAACTAATGAGCGTTAATCAATCATACCGTTCATCGTTGTAAAACCATCGCCCATGCCTGTCGCACCTGGGTGGCTGGGGATACCAGGGCAGCGGCAGCGCGCAGGGTTCGTCGCAGTGCGGCTTGGGCAGCTTGCCTACGACGTACGCGTCGATGCGCATATCCAGCAACGCTTCAATGAAGCGGTCGCAGTCGTCTATGCATACGGGTTCAGCCAGCGAGACGCACGCCTTCACGCGGACATGCGCGTTGCGAGGTATGCGCGGGCAAGCGGCCTGCGTAATGGGCACGCACACGTCGATGGCGCTGCATATGGCGTGCTGATAGCCGTTGCTATCCACCAATGTGAGCGACAGCGGGATCGTCACGCGGATCGCCAGTCCATATTCCGACTGACATCCGGCGCACGCGGGGTCAAGAACCGCCGATTCTACGCCCTCGGCCGCGACGGTGGTCAGCTTCAGCGGTCTGCGGCCAGAAATATGGCGCGGCAACTCGATGGCGACCCAATCGCCGCGCGTACGCAGCGTGCCGCTGGCCAGCGGGGTCAATATATCGCATCCGTGGGCGCGGCGCTCACGGGGTCTGCGGTCATGATGGTCATGGCATTCTTGACAATCATTAAAATATGGATATGGCATGCACATCCCTCCTTTGGGGGATAGGGAGGCTCCGGCGGAGATCTCCATCCTACTTACAAGAATATGTCACTGCTGGGCAATGTGTGAGCGCATGGAAACCGCCCTGCGATTCGTTTCTATTATATGTTACAATGTATAATTGGAATAATAACGTTTCGAGCTGGGTGGTGAGCATATTGAACGGACTTGTCGGTCTGGAAGGCCTCACCGGGTTCCGCGACTTGATCAACCTGTTCTTCGCGGCCATGATGGGCTGGGTGCATTCCCTGTCGAATTGGGTGTGGACGATGATCGGCGGCGGCGGGTTGAGTGGCGGTTCGTGGTTCGCCAGCAACTGGCTGCGGCTGTTGATCGTGCTGGTCGTCGCGGGGCTTGTCATGGATTGGCTAGTGTGGATGCTGCGCTGGCAGCCTTATCGACTGTGGTTTAAAAGTTTCAGACGCCGTTCACATTTGGCGGCTGTACCCGCGTATCCTGTCGAATACGCTGGAGTGCCTGTTGAAACGCCTGATGCCGCGCCCGAACAAACATACGATTTGGGTTATGAGCAGCCGTATGAACAGCCCCTTGCCGAACCCTCTGAACCTTTATACGAACCTGTCGAATCTTTTTATGAACCTGCCGAACCTCCTGCCGAATATGCGGACGACTTGATAGCCGAACCCATTATCGAGGAAGAACCGATCGAATCGGATTATGCGAATATTGACGAAGCCCAGCCCGACCTGATGTTCGAAGTGTCTGACGAACTCGAACCCGTTTCGCGCTGGCCATGGAATCGGTTCGGACGCAACCCAGGCGTCGAGCGGGTGCGCACCGTGACGGGCCGCCTGGCGCAGAGGCGCGGGCTATTCCGCCTTGCATCCGACGACGACGAGGCCATAGCAGGCCTTCCGCCGATGATGTCGCGTGACGACGGGTATAACCAGCCAACGCTGCCGCCGCAGGGTTCGCTGGCGGACGCCGAAGTCGATCCGCAAGGGTTCCCATTATGATGAAGTTTACGGACGCGCTGGCCGCGTCGCGCGTGCACGTTTTCGTGGGCAACTACGGCAGCGGCAAGACCGAGCTGTCGCTGAATGCCGCGCTGTATCTCGCTGGCCTCGGCCAGCCGACCGCCCTCATCGACCTGGATATCGTGAACCCCTACTTCCGCAGCGCGGAGCAGGAGGATCGCCTGACCGCAGCGGGCGTGAGGGTGATAGCGCCGGTGTTTGCGCGGACGGCGCTGGACATACCCGTGCTGCCGCCGACCATCCAATCCGTGTTCGACGATCCACGCGAGCGTGTCATATTCGACGTGGGCGGGGACGATACGGGCGCAGCGGCTTTGGGCCAGTACGCCAAGCGGCTGCGTGAAGTCGGCGCGAGACTGTGGTATGTGATCAACGCGTGCCGGCCGCTCTCATCCGATCTGCCGTCCAACCGCGATCTGCTCGCGCGGATAGAAGGCCGCTCGCGGCTGAAGCCTGACGGCTTGATCCACAACACCAATCTGGGAGACGCGTCCGACATATCGATCGTTGTGAATTCACACCCCATGCTGGAATCGCTGTCCCGCGAGACTGGTATCCCTTTAGCCGCCGTCACGGGCGAGGAGCGGCTGATCCCGCTGCTCACTCCACAGTTAGCTGAACTATTCTGGCCGATCAAGAGGTACATGCGCCCGGAATTCTATGATGAAATCTGATGAAGTCTAGCCTTTTTACAGATTTACTGCCGGAATCCATGACACAATCCGATCGTGATGCGCTGTTTGACGCCATTCAGGAATGCAAACCCGAACGCGCCTTGCGTCTGCATAAGCTGACGCCGGAGGCGTTCTTATCCTGGTATAATGAAATATATTCTCAACAACCGCCGCCGCATCCCATACTTTGGGCGGATGGATGTTTTTATTTACCCGAACATATGAAGTTGGGCCTGCACCCGCTCCACATAGCCGGGGCGTTTTACCTGCAGGAACCCAGTGCGATGGCACCTGTCTCCGCGCTGGACATCCAGCCGGGATGCCGTGTGCTCGACCTGTGCGCCGCGCCTGGTGGGAAGGCCGGGCAGATCGCGGCTGCGCTGGCTGTGCGGAATGTGCAGAATGATGGCGGATTTTTGCTGGCGAATGAACTGCAGCCCGCTCGCGCCGTCGAATTGCGCGCCAACTTGCAGCGGTTGGGCGTCACCAATGCCGTCGTCATGCAGGAATCCGCCGACCGTTTGGCCGAACGGTTCGCGGGGTATTTCGACCGAATCCTCGTCGACGCGCCATGTTCCGGCGAAGGGATGTTTCGCCGTTCGCCCGCCGCCGTCCGCAGCTGGAGCCAGCGCGCCGTGGAGGGATGCGCCGCGCGTCAGCGTACCTTGCTGGAATCCGCGTGCGCGATGCTAAGGCCCGGCGGCTTGATGGTCTACTCCACCTGCACGTTCAACCGGATCGAGAACGAGGGAACGGTGCTGGCGTTTCTCGGCGCGCATGATGAGTTTGCGGCCGAGGATTTTGGGCTGACGGGACTGCCGCCATCTAAAGAGGGTATGTTGCGGCTGATGCCGCACCAGGGTTTTGGCGAAGGCCAGTTCATGGCGCGGCTGCGCAAGCGGGATTATCCGCGAAATTCGCCGCCAGTTCGCCGTCAGATTCATGCAGCTACGGAAAGGGTTACTACCGTTGAGCGTGATTCATTCGAGCGGTTCCGCGCGGACAACCTTCCTGGATTGAATCTGCGCGACGGATTCCAACGGCTGGGCGGGCATATTTGCGCCCTGCCGCCGGGCTGCACCGATCCTGAACGCTGGACGGGTTTGCGGGTACTGGCGGCTGGCGTGGATTTGGGCGATCCTCATCCGCACGGCTGGGAACCTGCTCACGCGCTGGCGATGGCGTTGAAACCAAGCCAGGCGCGGTACATCGCGGCTTTGGATGATCAGATGGCGGTATCGTGGCTGGCTGGCCATGACTTGCCTTTGAATGATAGTTCAAATGATTCTGATGAAATCCCGTCGTGCAAGTGGGGTTTGACGGAATACCGAGGCATGCCGCTGGGTTTCGGCAAAATTAACAAGGCCGCGCTGAAGAACCGTCTGCCGTTTACGGTTCAAGCGCGGCTGTCATGAGAGCGTGTTCAGTTATTCTCTTTATTCTCTGACCAATGTCGCCTGGACTGTTGCCCATTATTTCCAGATGAAGTCATTACAATACCAATGACAACTGCAATGATCCCGCCGATGAGCAGCAGCGTTCTATTTTGTACAAACCAAAACTTAAACTGATCGCCAGCAGATAGATAGCTGGTTACGCCAAATGAACTGGTTAATCCGCTGAAAAAGTCGAATTCCTGTCCTGTCATGCCCGAGTCTGAAAGCTGTACATTACCGATAACACCGAGTATTGCGCAAATTGTACCCACAACAATGAGAAACTTACCAAACCCTTTCATGATAGACCTCTCCCTGACTATAGTCAGAATGTATTACCATTATCCGAACACCATCCGCGCGCTGATGTACGGCGCGACTTCATCCACCTTCAGGCGAATCTGCTCCATGGTGTCGCGGTCGCGGAGCGTCACCGTGCCCTGTTCCGCCGTGTCAAAGTCCACCGTCACGCAGTAGGGCGTGCCGATCTCATCCTGGCGGCGATAGCGCTTGCCGATGGAACCCGTCTCATCGTAGTCGCATTCGAAATGCTTGCACAGTTGGCCGTGAATCTCTGTCGCCAGCGCGCCCAACTTATTCTTCTGCAGCGGCAGCACGGCGCACGCGAACGGCGCCAGCGCCGGATGCAGATGCAGCACGACCCTGCTGTCGTCGCCCGGCAGCGTCTCTTCGTCGTACGCGTCGCACAGGAACACCAGCGTCGCGCGCGTCACGCCCAGCGAAGGTTCGACACAATACGGCACAAATTTCTCGTTCGTCGCCGGATCGAGGTATTCCATGTTTTCACCCGACGCCGTCTGATGCGACTTCAGGTCGAAGTCCGTCCGATCCGCGATGCCCCACAGTTCGCCCCAGCCGAATGGATATTTATACTCGAAGTCGGTCGTCGCCTTGGAATAATGCGACAGCTCCTCCTTCTCGTGATCCCGCAGCCGCAGATTCTCTTCCTTAATGCCCAGCGCTAGCAGCCAATCCTTGCAGAAGGTGCGCCAATACTGGAACCATTCCAGATCCTCGCCCGGCTTGCAGAAGAATTCCAGCTCCATTTGTTCGAATTCGCGCGTCCTGAATGTGAAGTTGCCCGGCGTGATCTCGTTGCGGAATACCTTGCCGATCTGCGCGATGCCCAGCGGCAGCTTGCGGCGGGTGGAGCGCTGCACATTCTTGAAGTTCACGAAGATGCCCTGCGCCGTCTCCGGCCGCAGGTATATCTCCGCCGCGCTCTCCTCGGTCACGCCCTGGAACGTCTTGAACATCATGTTGAACTTGCGAATCCCGGTGAAATCGCTCTTGCCGCACAGCGGGCAGGGGATCTTTTCCTGGGCGATGTATGATTCCAGCCGATCGTTGGACCAACCGTCGGCTTGGATCGGCTCGCCCTTGGCCGCCGTGTATTCCTCGATCAGCTTATCCGCGCGGTGACGGGCCTTGCATGCCTTGCAATCCATCAGCGGATCGTTGAAGTTGCCCACGTGTCCGGACGCGACCCAGACCTGGCGGTTCATCAGAATCGCGCTGTCGATGCCGACATTGGTCGGGCTTTCCGTGACGAATTTGCGCCACCACGCTTTTTTGACATTATTCATCAGCGCGACACCCAGCGGGCCGTAATCCCATGTGTTCGCCAGCCCGCCGTATATCTCGGAGCCGGGGAACACGAAGCCGCGGTTCTTGCACAGAGCGACCAGTTTATCCATCGTTAGCTGCATATTTACAACTCCCCGTTCAGCCCTTGGGTTCGGGCCGGATGTCGCCCTCGTTGACGAATATCGCCTTGTCGCAGTTGGGGCAGGTGTTATCCTGCTGCATGTCAAATGTCTCCGCGTCGAAGTAGATCGTGTGGCCGCAATGCGGGCAGTCGTACTCGATCAGCCCGTCATAGCCGTCGTCGTCCTCTTCGTCATCGTCGTCATCGTCCTCGTCGTCGTCATCCTCGACGTCCTCTTCCTCGTCCAGCAGGGCTTCCTCCAGCTCGGCGAGGTCCTCGTCGATGCTCTCGACATATTCATCCAGCTCGTGGTGCTTATCCGTCAGGTCCGACAGCACCTTCACCACGTCGCCCAGCACCTCGATGATCGCGCTGATGAGCCGCCCTTCTTTGGATGTTTCGCCGATGGCTAAGCCCTCGGCCAGCCCCTTCAGGTACGCGACCCGATCGGATAAAACTTGCATATTTTAACTCCTTATGCTCCTTACGCTCTCTCCATGTATTCGCCCGTACGCGTATCGATGCGAATCTTTTCACCCTGGTTGATGAATAACGGCACGGACAGCTGGAATCCGGTCTCAACCGTCGCGGGCTTCGTGGTGTTGGAGGCGGTGTCGCCCTTGAACCCCGGCTCGGTCTGGGTGATCTCCAATTCCACAAAGTTGGGCGGCTCGACCGAGAACGCCTTGCCCTTGAAGAAGCGCACATCCACAACGGTATTCTCCTTGACGAAGGGGATCGCATCCTCCACCTGGTCGCGGTTCATGGGTTCCTGCTCGAACGTTTCCACATCCATGAAGTAGTACAACTCGCCGTCGTTGTACAGGTACTGCATCTTCTTGCTTTCGATGATCGCGCGGGGCATCTTGTCGGTCGGGTTGAATGAACGCTCGACGACCGCATCCGTCATCACGTTCTTGATGCGCGTGCGCACGAACGCCGCGCCTTTGCCCGGTTTAACATGCTGGAATTCGACAATATTCCAAACGCCGCCGTCCCACTCGACCGTTATCCCCTTGCGAAACTCGCCCGCTGTTATCATAATCGAACCTCCTCGTTATACTGTTATCATTAATGTGCCGTTACAGCACAATCAATTCCTTTGTCGTCGTGGTCAGGCGTTTCGCACCGGATTCTGTAATTTCCACCGTGTCCTCGATGCGTACGCCGTCCAGACCGGGGCGGTATATGCCCGGCTCCACGGTCATGATCTGCCCGACCTTGACCAGCGAGTCGCCTGCGGACTGGCTGAAGCGCGGATTCTCGTGGATTCTAAGACCCAGCGAATGTCCCAGCCCATGCCCGAACAGGCCCTTATAACCGGCAGCTTCAATATAATCCCGCGCGACCGCGTCGATCTCCTTGCACAATTTGCCTGGCTTAATGGCGTCCAGCGCCATCAGCTGGGCGGTAAGCACGGTCTCATACACCTTGCGTTTGTCCTGGCCCGGCTCGCCGATGGCCACGGTGCGCGTGATGTCGGAGCAGTAGCCGTTGAACATCGCGCCGAAATCCAGCGTGAGTAAGTCGCCCTTCTCCAACTTGCGGTCGGTGGGCGTGGCGTGGGGCAGGGAACCATTCGGCCCGGAGGCGGATATCGTGTCGAATGAAACCTTATCCGCGCCGCGCTCCAGCATAGCGCGTTCCAACACCCAAACGATCTCGCGTTCGGTGCGTCCAGGCTTGATCTCCGCTAGGATGGTTTCAAACGCCTCGCACGCGATCGAGCATGCCTTCGTGATCAACGCGATCTCCGCGTCCGTCTTGATCTCGCGCAGCAACTCGGGCTTCTGCGCTATCGGCTCGAATGTGATGCCGGGCATCGCCGCGGTCATCTTCTGCCAATTCGCGACGGATACGTAGTCGTCCTCGAAACCCAGCCGCGTTACACCGTCCAGCAGTGAAGCCAACGCCGCGTCGTGGTTCCGTTCAGGCGTGGTGGATTCGACGGCCCAATCGGGCGCCTGAATCTGCGCCTGTTCGACGTACCGGAAGTCCGTCACGATAGCACGCAGCCGATCGGTGAGGACGATCAGCCCTTCCCCAGTAAACCCGCTGAAATAGCGGATATTCTCCCGCTTATGCATCACCGCGCCGTCCAGCCCCGCCTCGCGCAGCATCTTTAAAAGTTCAGTAACAGCCCCGGCGTTCAATACTCCGCTCATGCCCGATAGCACTCTCCAATCGCGATGGAATCCCAATCCAGCATATATTACCACAACCGCCGCCACTTGACCAGATGCGCGGCAGGTTTTTTTGAGAAATGGCGTTGATTTGTAACCAATATATGATACACTTTATACGATTCTCGGATAAGGAGGGAGGAGTTATTCTGAAAACACAACGATTTAGAGTGTCATTCTATCTGGTGTTCATAATTATTATGTTGATCGTGGCGTTTGCTGCTTCAGCCTCGGGTGAACCCATGGCGTATACCGACGCCCTCGGACGCGCGGTGGATTTATCCAACCATGACCGTGTGATAGCCGCACCGGGCAGCTTCGCGGAGGTGTGGGTTCTGGCGGGTGGTCAGCTCGTCGGCGCAACGCGCGACGCGTTCGAGGAGGGACGCATTGCCATCGGGCCTATGGATTTGGGCAGCCTGAAGGATCCCAACCTGGAAACCATCCTCGCGCTATCGCCAGATCTCGCGATCCTCAACGCCGAAACGCCCGGCCAGGTGCGCCTAGATGAACCCCTGCGCGCGGCTGGCGTCGAAACGTGTTACTTCACGGTCGAGACGTTCGGCGATTACCTGTCCATGCTGGAAACGTTGACCCAGGCGACAGGCTGCGCCGATCTGTACGAATCGAATGGTCTGGCCGTCCAGTCGCGTATTGCGGCGGCGATCGAGCGCGCGGCGGGGCATTCGCCGCCCAGCGTGCTGTTGTTGCGCGCGCATTCCACGGGGCTGGATGTGCTGGTGTCGGATTCGATGGCGGGTGCGATGCTGCGCGACATGGGGTGCGTCAACATTGCGGAGCAGTCGCCCAGCTTGTTACACCAGTTAAGCCTGGAATCCATACTGATGCTGAATCCAGATTATATATTCATAACGGTTATGGGTTCGGCGGAGAATGCGATGGCGTCGATTGCGGCGCTGCTAACCGATAATCCGGCGTGGGCGTCGCTAAGTGCGGTACGGAACGGGCGTTACATCATACTGCCAAAGGAATTATTCCACCTGAAACCCAACGCGCGCTGGGGTGAGGCGTATGAGATACTGGCGGATATACTATATCCGGATAGTAATTATGGTACAGAAGGGGAATAACCTCGTCTGGTTGTGCGGCATGGGTGTAATCGCCGTGGCTGGATTGAGCCTTTGCCTGGGCGCGGCGGCGCTGACGCCCGTCGAACTGGCGCGCGGCTTGGCAGGAGTTATTCGCGGAACGCCTGACACCGCCGGATTAATCCTGCTGCATGTGCGTCTGCCAAGGCTGGCGGCGGCGGTTTTGGCCGGAACGGGCCTGGCGCTATCGGGCGCGATCATCCAGACATTGCTTATGAATCCGCTAGCCAGCCCCGGCATCCTGGGCGTGAACGCGGGCGCGGCATTCGCCGTGGCGCTGTGCTCGGCCATCGCGCCGCACGCTGTGTACCTGCCCCAAAGCGCGGCGTTCGCGGGTGCGATGCTGACGATGCTGGTTGTATCCGCGCTGGCGTCGAAAGCTGGCGTATCTCGGATGACGTTAATACTGGTAGGCGTCGCTCTTTCCAGCCTGTTCACGGCGGGGGTACGCGTGGTTACGCTACTCGTGCCGGATGCGCTGCGCGGGGTTAACGCGTTTGAGATAGGCGGCCTTGCGGGCGTGTCGCTGAAGATGGTCTCCGCAGCCGCGCCGATAATAATCGGTTCCACATTCATAATTATAATGCTTGCAAAACCGTTGGATGTGATGAGCTTAGGCGGCGAAGCGGCGGCGGAATTGGGCATGCGCGTCGGCATCTGGCGAATGCTGTTCCTGGCGCTGGCTGCAGCGCTGGCGGGTTCGGCGGTCAGCATTGCGGGCTTGCTGGGATTCGTCGGACTGGTCGTGCCGCATATCGCCCGAATGCTCGCGCGCGGCAGCCGACGCCGGATGCTTATCCTGTCCGCGCAGATAGGCGCGGGCTTGCTGACACTGTGCGACACTGCGGCGCGTACTCTGTTTGCGCCGTATGAATTGCCCGTGGGGATCATCGTGGCGTTCCTGGGCGTGCCATTTTTCCTGTGGATTCTGTTCACAAAAGCCAGGCGCGCGGATGATTGAGTTGGAGCGTGTAGCCTTCGCTTACCCGGGATGGATGGCGCTGGATGGACTTAGCGCCGCGTTCAAACCGGGGACTATCACCGCGCTCGTCGGGCCGAACGGCTGCGGCAAGAGTACGCTGCTGAAACTGACGGCGGGTTTGTTACGTCCAAGCGGTGGTTCTATTTATATAAATGGAATCGATGCTGCCCGGATGAACCGCGTTTCGCTCGCGCGGTCCGTCGCGTACATGCCCCAATCCAGGCCGCTGCCCGACCTGTGTGCCGACGCTATGGTTCTGCACGGGCGTTACCCATGGAGCGGCGCGGCGCGGGGCTACAGCGACGCCGACCGCCGCGCGGCGGAAGCGGCCATGTCGCGAACGGGAACCCTCGGCTGGAGCGGCCGCCTCCTCGCCGAACTCTCGGGCGGTGAGCGGCAGATGGTTTACCTGGCGGCCGCGCTCGCCCGAGGCGCGTCAGCATTGCTGCTGGATGAACCCACGACGCATCTGGACGTTGCCCGTCAGTTAGATATAATAGATATACTTCAAGAACAGCGCGCGTTGAACCACACCATTGTGGTGGCGATGCACGACATCAACCTGGCGTATACCAGCGCGGATATGTGGCTGGTAATGGAGCGGGGCCGGACGGCGGTATTAGCGCCGCCCGGCGAGGCGATCCGCTCGGAGGCTTTTGTGCGGGTGTTTGGCGTGCGGGCGTTGGATGGTGAAGCGTTTGGGTTCAGTAAAAGTTACTAACTTTTGTGGCCATCCCTAGCCGCCGACAGCGCGGCTAGCACCTGATCCATCATACTATCCGGCGCGTTATCCCCCATGATACCGCGCACGGCGCGCAGAGGCATGCCGCGCAGGAACATCTCCAGGATGTTGTCGCCCTCCGCTGCGGCAGGCGCGAAGGCCCGCTTGATCGGGTCGAGTATCTCCGCGCCGCCGGGTATGGCGTATGCGTCCGACACGGTCATCTCGGGCGAAACGATAGGCAATACTTGGCGTCCGGACAGCGTGATGCGCATCGTTAAGCGGATATCGCGGGACGATGCGCCGATGCGCACCTCATAAGCGCCCGGCTCGACGATCCAATCATGTTCACGCTCATCCCAGTAGGCGAACGCGCGTTGATTCAGTTCAAATGTGACCGTCTTAGTTTCGCCCGGTTCCAGGTGAATCTTATCGAATCCGCGCAACTCCTGCACGGGTCGGACGATTCCATGATGCGTTGCGCGGACGTACAACTGGACGATCTCCTTGCCCGCGACGGCGCCGCCGTTGGTCACTTCACACGAAACTGTCACGCGCGGGGATGGGCCGTCCTTGATGATGTTGCAACTTAGCGCGCCATACTTAAATGAGGTGTAACTAAGCCCGTGTCCGAACGGGAAGAGCACGGCGCGTCCCACGGAATCATAATGCCGATAGCCTACGAATACGCCCTCGCCGTATCGCACTGCGTCGGCTTCACCCGGGAAGGACGTGTAGCACGGCGTGTCGGACAGCCGCAGCGGGAAGGTTTCGGCCAGCTTGCCGCATGGGTTGGCCGCGCCGTAGAGCAGGTCTACAGCCGCGCCGCCCACGGCCTGGCCGCCCAGATACATCTCCAGCACGGCCTGTACGTCGCCGATCCACGGCATCTCGATAGGCGCGCCGTTGTGCAGCACGACAACCACACGTTTGCAAACTGCTGCAACATCGCGGATAAGCCTATCCTGGTTCGCTGGCAGACGCAGGTGCACGCGATCGAACCCTTCAGATTCATAACGATCGGGCAGACCGACGAATAGCACCACAATTTTCGCGGAACGGGCGGCGGCGACCGCCTCATCCAACAAATCCTGTCGGATTTCGTCGGAGGAAACATCGTATCCGCGCGCGTACGTCACCTGATCCACCGACCGAACAGCGGCCAGCGCGCTGGTGATCTCGCTGGGATTGATGTGCGAACTGCCCGCGCCTTGATAGCGCGGCGTCTGGGCGAACTCGCCGATGAACGCCACGCCGCCGCCACGGATCGGCAGTATGTTATCATCATTCTTAAGTAGTGCGGATGTTTCGCGCGCAATCCGCCGTGCCTGATGGTGGTGCACGGAGCGGTCGTACTGGGCGGTTGGCTCGTGTAACGCCTGGGCCTTTAGCGCGAATTCGACAACACGCGCAGCGGCCGCGTCGATGGCGGACTGGGATGCCTTGCCGTTCAACGCCGCCGTGCTAAGCTCTCGATCCATCCAAACCCCGGTGGCGGGCATGGCCAGATCCATCCCGGCGTTCACTCCCTCCGGATGATCGGCGCACGCGCCCCAATCCGTCACCGTGAAGCCGTCAAAGCCCCATTCATTGCGCAGGATATCGGTCAGCAGCCATGGATTCTCGCATGCATGGGTGCCGTTTACCTTGTTATAAGAACCCATAATAGACCACGGCTGGCTGCCCTTGACCGCGTATTCAAAGGATGCGAGGTATATCTCGCGCAGCGCGCGCTCATCCACCTGCGCGTCGACGCTCATGCGGCGGTGCTCCTGGTTGTTGACCGCGTAATGCTTCAGACAGGCACCTACCCCCTTCGACTGGACACCTCGGATGTGTGCCGCCGCCATTTCGCCGGACAGGAGGGGGTCTTCCGAATAATACTCAAAGTTGCGCCCGCACAGTGGCGAACGCTTGATATTCGCGCCGGGGCCGAGTATCAGCGCGACATCCTCGGCCTGGCACTCCTCGCCCAGCAGCGCACCCAGCTCCTCCGCGAGCGCGCGGTCGAACGACGCCGCGATGCCCGGCGCGGTCGGGAAGGCCGTCGCGGTGATACTGTTATTCAGGTTCGTCTGATCCGCATCGTTCAACTGCTTGCGCAGTCCGTGCGGGCCGTCGCACATCATCACGGATGGAATGTTGAGGCGCGGCACGGCTTTCGTGTTCCAGAACCCGCTGCCGCTAAGCATGCCGCACTTCTCGTCCAGCGTCATCTGGGCGACCAGTCTGCGGGATTCTTCCTTAATAGATGCTTTACCAGTTGCTTCTTTTGCAACGACTGCGGCGCTCATATTCTCCTCCTTATCCTACGGTAATAGTATGCGTAATAGTCTGGCTTGCGCCCGGATCCAGATACATGCAGCCCGGTTTGTGGCTGATTTGCATATCGTGGTCGATGAAGTCCGGCGCGTTGGTCCACGGCTCGATGCAGATGTAGGGTGCGCCGGGCTTCGTCCAGAACATCAGCACCTCATGAATCGGGGTGAATTCCACGCGCACGGTGCGCGGATGCGAGCGCGAGCGCAGCGTGACGCCGTGGCTTTTAAGCTGCGCGAATACCAGCGCGTCCACCGCGAAGTCGTCGTACTTCAGCGGCAGTACCTTGGTATGTTCGAACATCGTCACCGCCTCGTGCAGTATAAAATTCCCCTTGAGCGGGAAACTAGCCAGTCGTTCCTCTTCGTCGAACACGATTTCGTAATCCTCAATCCCCTCCGGCGTCGAGTAGGCCTCGTGCGCGCCGATGCCATACCAGAACACCCGATCGCCCGTGTTGCTGACAATATATTCCACCTTCAGCGCGCCGCCGCTCACCGTGTATCGCGCGCGCAGCTCATAGTCGAATGGGAAGCCGGGATCCTTGGCGTTGACCATGAACGTCGCGGAATCGGCGGCGACATCTTCGACCGACCAATCCAGTTGGCGCACAAAGCCGTGCTTGGGCATGAAGTATCGCTGGCCATCAAGGATGTATGAATCCTCGATCAGCCCGCCCGCGACCGGGAACAGGATCGGCGCGCGGCCCGACCACCAGGCCGGATCGCCCTGCCAGAGCCGCTCGACGCCGTCCTTGTCGCGGATGGATTGCAACTCCGCGCCGATGGTGGATATGGTTACAGATATATCCTTGTTGGATATTGTTACTAAATTCATACGGATTCCCTCCTTATTTCGACAGATTTCAGAATGCCCTGCGGCCAGAGCGCGTACTCGTACGACCATTCAGCGCCTTTGGAACGCCAGGACTGCGGGCCCCACCATTCTAACGACTTATTGGCGTGGTGCACTTGGCCGAAGGTATTGACACGGCTGCCGAACAGCGTGACATCGATGCGGTGCGTACCGTCGGCGTCTAACGCAAACGGTAACGCGTATGGTGAAAAGACCAGCGTTCTGGCGTCCGCGCCGTCGATGGCCGCGCGCATCAGCATCCCGCGGTACTCGGTGGCTGATAATTCATAACGGCCAGCGGTCAACGCCGTATCGATGTGATACGTGATGTTCCCGCCGTAGAATGGCAAACCTTGGCGGGTTATGTCGCCAAAGGCCAGCTCGCGGATGGGTTTTGTGAGATTCAGATGGATGCCGCGAACCGTTACGCCGAAGCTGCCCAGCAGATAACACGCCTCGATATTCACCTTTTTCCCATAGGGAATGGAGATGTTCAGCGTATTCACGCCCTGGATTATGGTGGGCAGCGGCCGTTTGCCGATGGATTTGTCCACATAATAGCCGCTCACACCGCCCGCGCTCACGCCATTCAGCTTTACGTCGCATAGTGCGGCATTCTCCAGCGCCAGCTCCGCACCGCTGATCTCCTCGTCGCTGGTGAAGGTGTAGCGCAAATCCAACCGATTTGGCGTAGAGGCGTCGTTCTCCACCCACGGTTGAGCGAAGCGTTCGCCGCGTTTAGGCCAGCCCAATTCTACGCGGAGAATGTCGTCTAGCCGGAGTATCTCCTCGAGCGGACGGAAGGGTTCGCTGTCCAGCGAGTATTCAGCTAAGTCCAATAGGAGAACGTTTGGTTCGCTCAAAGTGACAGGGATCATGTCAAGGAATTGGCGGGATTCGGCCTTGGCCGTGTCGCGCTGGGTGACTGCGGTTGTAGCGGCGGGTTTGGCTTCAGTCTTATCCAGACGCAGTAACAGCGAATCGTGGTCGTACAGCGGCGCGCTGTAGGTGGTCCAACCGTCGGCGGATTCGGCTGGCGCGTCTTCGATGGTTCCGGTTATGGTATCATAAACCTTTACTTGCCATAACCCTCGTATCGATATGCGCAAATCTTGCCGGGTCGGGATATCCTTGTTCCTCGGGTTGTCGGCGTGGCAGATGAATAGCCAGCGCGTGCCGTCCTCTTCGCGGAATTGGTGCAGCAGGTTGCTGGTCATGCCGCCGCTCTGGTCGCGGATTAACAGTTCGCGCACGCCGTCAAGCGCATCCAATACGCTGACGCGTTCGAAGGGATACTGTTCATATTTACCAAATAATGCCGTCGGCGAATCGTCCGGTTTGGCGTCCAAAAGGCGCGGTGGCTTGCCTAAGCAGACTATCCGCCCACCGTTAGCTGCGAATCGGTCCAGCCTGGCCAGCGTGGTTGAGCGGATGGTTTCTAACGGCGGGACGATTATAACGTCATAATTCATCGAACCGACGGGGAATACCCCGCCGCTAATCGATTCTAACTCCGTCTGATCGGGCAGCAGTGATTCGCAGATAAAGTCGAAATCGATCGATCCGCGCAGCAGCCATTCCGTCAGGTCGCTGTACTGCCGATCCATCTGCTCGCGCACCTCGCGCGTGCTTTCCTCCGCGCCCCAGTGCAGCCAGTAACTCTCGACCGGATGGATCACACCGACGCGGCACAACGGCCGACCGCGCGTCAGGACGGACGCCACCCGCGCGAAGTGATCCTCTATGTACGGATATTCCTGATACCACGGCGCCTGGTAGTTGAATGTGCCGGGATAATCGCGTTTCGCCTCGCCATTCATCGATACCCACGACAGATGCGGCACACGCACCGTCACGCCCAGCGCCGCCTGCCAATCGCCCTGCAGCTTGTGCCCTCGGAAGTCAAAATCCCAATTCGTCACGCCGTACAGCTCGGACAGGACGCCGGGGCGGTCGAATTGATGAGCCGCTGATTGGGCCTGCTTGGCCGTGGTATACTCGTGCCAGTCGCATAGCATATCTATCCCTGGCAGCTGGAATGAGCGGTACGAGCGCATTGCGTCGCCCAGCGCGGCGGTCTGCTTCTTGAGTGAGGATTCTTCCATCAGATGCCCGGTCAGCATCAGGCCGTGATCGCCGCACCATTTGCCGCACTGATCCGCGAACGCAGACGCAAACCGATCCGATATGTGGTCATGGTAATGATATCGCAGTAATGAAGTCTTACCATCCGGCAAATCCCATAGGAGTTCTGGGAATCCCGCAGTAATATCGTAATGGTACGTCCGCTCGAACGATTCAGGGAGATCGGGCGTCCACGGCAGTGTGACGGGTCGCGTGTCGTTGGCAAAAGCGAGCGTCCGCTTGATCGAAAACTGCGGCTCGTCCGTGAAAATGGCCGGCACCAACCCGCCGAAATCCTCGCCGACCGAATCCAAATAGCGCTCATATGTTACCTTTATAAATTCCTGAACGCTTTCAGGATCCAGCGTGTTCAGGTAAGCCTGATTGTTGTACCATGGATTATCCGGCGCAGTCTGGGCGTAAACGTATAACGCGAATCCTTTGATTTTGACTTCCTTATCATCTTTAAGGAAGTCGTAGGATTTAAGCGTGCCATCAGAATTCAGCACGATGTCGTATGAGAACAGCAATTCATCCGACGCCTGTTTTTCACGTGTGAATAACAGGTAACGCTGGCGGTACTTGGGATTCTTGGTAACGAAGCCGCCTGCCGCGCCGGACGGCCAGCGGTCCTCGTCGTACAGCCACGCCAGCATATCCTCTTGCCGGGCTTTCTCGACACAATCCCGTACGATCTGCATGTATTCATCGCTCAGATACTCGGTGGCCATACCCGTGCGTACATGCATGTGGAACCCGCCGAAACCCATCCGCTTGAATTGTTCAATCTGCCAGCGCAGTTCGTCCGAATCCAGCTTATTATTCCAGGCCCAGAAGGGAGTGGCGCGGTATTCCCGGCCGGGATTAGCAAAGCGTTCGGCGGTCAGCGGTTCATTCTTACCAGGATATAACATTGTTGATCTCCTCTTCTTAATCTTTGGCGGAATTGCTTAGACGCGCTACGCTCCAGCTTTGACGCGGTATTGTTACCTCGAATATGCTGCCGTCCGGCTTTCCGACGGGGACTTCGCGGGGCTTCACAGTATCCGGCTGCGATTCCGTATTCACCGCCTGCAGATCGTCGTGAGTCAATACGGACAGTGTGGCGTTTGTGTAGACGCCAAATCCGCGCAGATCCACGGTGAGCTGGATATCCTCCGTCAGCGATCGATTGACGGCGAATATGGTCAAACTGCCGTCGTCGGCCAGCGTAGCCGTCGCGTCCAGTTCAGGCACAGCCTCGATATCCTTACAATCATATAACGGACTATCCACAATCGCACGCAGCGACTGGCCGCGGCCGAACGCCGACGCCTGCTGCAGCGGCCAGTAGATGGTCTGCGCCCACACGCCGCCGCCCTTGCGCGTCATGATCGGCGCGATGACGTTGACCAGCTGGGCCATGCACGCGATCTTCACGCGGTCGGCATTCCGTAATAATGTTATAAGCATCGAACCGACCAGCAGCGCATCCTCCATGTTGTACACATCCTCCAGCAGCGGCAGCGCGCGGCCCCACTTGTCGCGTTTATAGATTTCCTTATCCTGCGCGCTGCTGTGATACCACACATTCCACTCGTCGAAGGAGAGGTTCAACACCTTTTTGGATCGTTTAACACCCTGAACCGTGTCGCAGATGGATGCCACAGTCTTTATAAATCTATCCATATCTACCGACCGCGCCAGGAATCCGCGCGTATCGCCGCTATGATTTCCATAATATCTATGTAAGGATATATAATCCACGTCGTTGTAACATTCGTTCAGCACCGAGTATTCCCACTCGCCGAACGTGCTCATCTCTGGCGAGGACGAGCCGCATGCCGCCAGCTCTATCGATGGATCAACCCACTTCATCACTTTGGCGGATTCGGATGCCACACGCCCGTACTCGGCCGCCGTCTTGTGGCCGATCTGCCAGGGTCCATCCATTTCGTTGCCCAGGCACCATAGCTTGATGTTGAGCGGATCCTTCGCGCCGTTTCGGATGCGCAGGTCGCTCCACTGACTGCCGCCGGGATGGTTCGCGTACTCGACAACGGCGCGGGCCGCATCCACGCCGCGAGTGCCCAGATTGATGGCGTACATAGGCGCGGTGTTGGCTTGCTTGCACCATTCGACAAATTCGTGCAGGCCAACCTCGTTCGTCTCCGTCGTGAACCACGCCAGGTCCAGGCGATGCGGGCGTTCGGCCTTCGGGCCGATGGAATCCTCCCAGTTGAATCCCGAGACAAAATTCCCGCCCGGATAACGCGTGACAGGCACATCCAGCTGGCGCACCATGTCGATCACGTCGCGCCGGAACCCGTCCGAGCCAGCCGAGGAATGGTCCGGCTCGTAGATGCCGCTGTAGACCGCGCGCCCCAGATGCTCGATGAATGAGCCGTAGATGCGCGGATCGATCGTGCCGATGGTGTAGGCTTTGTCGAGGGTCATGGTTGCTTTCATTGCTGCCTTCATAGTCAACCTCCTACATTATTGCTGATATTTCGGCTTTGAATTTGTCAAAAAACGCCAAATGCTGGTCGGCGTTCAGCGGTTCATAGCCATCCTCCTGGGAATCCAGCGTGTTCAGGTGAACGGATGCGATGCAACCGCATTTAACGAATACTGTCGTTGGGAAATAGATACGCTTTATGTTCGGCTCGTCCAGGCCTTCGTAAGGGCCGAGGTATTCGTCCAGCGTATCCAGCAGGAATTTGTACAGCGCGGAACCTTCGCACTCGGTGGTTATAGAGCCGTCGGGTTTACGGCTAAGGTTGGCACGATCCTGCCGTGCGTTATAGTAGTACAATTCCCCTGGGTATTCGGTAGATTTCATGGCCTCGATCAACACAGGCACCAGCGTGCGGCACCAGGGGCATTCAGGGAAACCGAGGTATAATATGCCCGTGCCGCAGCTAAGCAGTGCGCGGATGCCCGCCTCATCGGTCATGGTCACATTCATGCTGGCGGGAATGGTTATTGTTTGGTAAACGTCCTCGCCTGAAGGGGATGTTTGGCCGTTATCCCGCTCGTATTCCTGCCTGAAGCGTTCGTAATCGGAGTCCGGCGCAGTTTTGCAGCTGCTCATGGGTAACAACTCCTGTCAAGAAAATATTTTGTATTGACTATTGCTTGGGTTAATTTTACCAAGCCTGGTGGGATGTGTCAAATGTAGACTGCGTGAGCTTTTTTCCCTGCGGAGCTGGGTTCGTCCTCTGCGGAGGGGATTGCCCCAACTGCGGTTGGGGACTTGTTACTTTTCCCGTCCGTGGGAAAAGTAACCAAAAGGACGGCCAAAGAGGGAGGGCACTGTGCCCTCCCTCTCTGGACTC